>JAENJF010000136.1 GCA_016844685.1 Candidatus Nitrosotenuis sp.
TAAATTGTGAAAAAACAAGTCAAAATTCTTATTCCCTTGGATGGTTCAAAGAATTCACTTAGAGCGTTGGATACAGCAATTTTGCTTTTTAAGAATCAAGATGTTATCATTACCGGATTCCATGTGATTCATTTTCCTGTTATGTTCAGCAAGGAAATACGAGAGCAGTACATAAAAAATGCCCAGAATATCATGAGTGTGGCTTTAAAACGCACAAAACAGCATGGTGTTCGATTTGTGGATAAAATTCAATACAATGGATACATTGGAAACACAATTGTAAAATTTGCACATGATCACAAATTTAATTTGATAATCATTGGGTCAAGGGGTCCGCATCCAATTGCAGAAATGTTTCTTGGCAGCGTTGCAAACTATGTGATCAATAAAGCAAGGATGCCAGTCCTACTGGTAAAATAATTAGTATTTTCAGCATTGAAAATCGTAAAATGTCATTTTATCCTATTGATTTCTGTTTGTAATTATGAAAATCGATGAAAAACCAGACGAAGACTATGAAGAAGTCAAAATAGAACAGCTTGGTCTATTGGATTCCATGACCGGCATAATGATTCTGCGCTCATCTACTGGAAAACAATTTCACATAACTGCATTTTCTGCAGAGATTGCTGGATTTATTGCTAATTTCATGGAGGAAAAACGTGAAATCCCTCCTACAATTTATGGTATGTTTGAGCAAATGTGCGAAGAAAATGGATTGCTTTTGGTTAGAGTAAAAATCTATGAAAGTGGGGGCATCTTTCGTGCAAACCTTTACTTTACAGGTAAAAAGGAAATGATTCTGAGAAACTATAGGTCTTCTGACGCAATTGCACTTGCAACATTTTATAATGTCCCAATTTTGGTCAGAAAAAATCTCTTAAAAGAACATGACGCAAATGAATCCAAAAACAATTCAATGCCAGTAAAGTAATTTTATTGTTGATTTGGCATCTGTTATGTTTGAAAATAAAAAATGAGCTATTTTTTTAGCTCAAGTGCAAGCTGGTTTCGCAATATCTCTGCATGTTTTTCTTCATCGGCAATGATGGTCTTCCAAACCCTTTCAGAGCCTTCACTATCACACTTGTTTGCATCTTCTAGGTAGCCTTTTGCATGTGATAGGAATTGCAGTTTTTTTGCAAGCTGTTTTGTCATGTTGTAACAATTGTCGTCTAAACAAAGTTTTGTCATGGGAACTTTTCCCATATGATGAATTTAATCACAGTTATGATTATCATGGGTGATAATCCGCCTAAAATTTCTCGACTTGTTATTTATTGAATTATTTACTCTTCCTCTTAAAATTAGAACTCGATTAAATAAAATAACCCAAATCATAGGATCAATTAACCATAAGCTGAAAACAAAGGAAATTTTGAAGATTCGCTTGGTTTTATAGAATAAATTTCTTTTACTTTCAACGCCCAAACTAAGACTGGTCCTGAATCAAATTTAAGTTCTTTTAGTTTTTTTGTACATTCTGAAATTAATTCTGGATCTGTTATTTCTTCTGCATCTCCTTTCAATTGGAATCCGCTCCTGTTTACTTTGTCAACAATTGCCGCTGTGACTTTTGGCCATCGCTTAATGTTCGTAAATGTCTTGTTTCTGTATGCATCAGCAAATACTAGCTTGTCATCAAGTATTGCCATGACATATCTTGGTGAAATATTTGGCATCCCTAAGACATCTATGGTTGCCACTACTACTATATTGCCTTCTTTTGCAATAAGATGGACTATTTCATCGCTAATCTGATTCAAAAGTACTCATCTGAGATTTTTTATTCACCTAACTAACAACACAGGACATTCAGCTAACTCAGAAACTTTTCTGCTAACACTTCCAAGTGATATTATCTTACGAATCCCTGAAAGTCCTTGGCTACCCATCACTATCAAATCTATTTCCATTTTTTTGGCAAATTTAAGTATCACATCAGCCGTTGATCCTATAACTATTTTATAATCTGCGTTTACTTCTTTTTCTTTACACCGTAATACTTCATTACGAAGTATCAAGTCATTTTTAGAAACTGTGTTTTTCAAAACCCGCTCAAACTTTTTCATTTCTATAGGGGCATCTGGATTATCATAAAGGATTGGAGGTACTACCGTTAAAGCATCTATTACATGAAGTATGTATATCTTGGAGCCAAATTTCTTTGCAATCTCAATTGCCTCTTCGAGAGATTTTTTGTAATATTTCGAACCATCATAAGGTACAAGAATCTGTCCATACTTTCCACACATAAAAATGAGTTAACTGCTTTCGTATAATACATTACAGAAAAATATCATACTTGATAATCATGTTTGGTTTTGAGTTTGAAAGTGAACAACTACCAGACAAGTCCATAGCCTCTTTCTGCTTCAACGACCGAGCTTCTGATCTCTGCAGGCGTGAATTCCCCTAGTTCCTGCGGTAATCTGTCTGAACCCAATCCAGTTTCGGCTTTACGTGGTGACTGGTAGGAGTTCATATTTTTAGCACGACTGTTTTCCATTTTGCCTAGCTCTGACATTGGGTGTTTTGTTAAATTTGTTGTATTTAGCAAGATGGTTATTATGCAATTACCTGCGATTCATCCACGAGACAAGTCAGGTGGTTTTCTTGCCACGTTTTTATAAAAAAGGCAAATAAACCGGCACTGTCAACTTCATGACTCAATTCTACCTGTAAATGGTC
>JAENJF010000137.1 GCA_016844685.1 Candidatus Nitrosotenuis sp.
ATTTTGCCTTTTTGATTGCGGGTTTTGTCTTCAAGCTTGATGTGATTTTTGTTTTTAAGATAATCCCCAGTAACTGATTTGTGATTGTTGAGAATCTGTGATACGGTTCCCTCAAACACCACCTCACCACCATGAATTCCTGCGCCTGGTCCCAAGTCAACTATCCAATCCGCATTTCTGATTACCTCCTCGTCATGTTCTACTACAATGACGGTATTTCCAAGATCACGAAGCTTGACTAGAGTTTTGATTAGTCTTGCATTATCCCTTTGGTGTAGGCCGATTGTCGGCTCATCAAGAACATATAGCACACCTGTAAGATTTGAGCCTATTTGCGTGGCTAGTCTTATTCGCTGCGATTCCCCACCGGACAAAGTTGAGCTTTGTCTGTTCAGTGTTAGATAATTTAGTCCGACATTTTTCAAAAATTCCAGCCTTTCTGTGATTTCCTTCAAGATGTCTTTTGCAATGTATTTTTCAGTCTCAGTTAGTTTGATGTTTTTGAAAAAATCATAGCACTCGTCAATTGACAAATCACAAACATCGCTAATCCCAGTACCGTTTACCTTGACTGCCAGTGCCTCTGGCTTGAGCTTTTTACCTTTACATACGCTACATGGTGTATCACGCATGAACTGTTTTAGCCAATCCCTTTTTGATTCGGAATCTGTCTCCATAAACGTGCGTTGCAAATTATTTAGCACTCCTTCAAAGGAATCAGTATGCTGCCAAAAAGAATCACTAGTCTTTGATTCATACTGGAAATGAATCATCTGGTCTGTTCCATATAGGATGACTCTGAGCTGCTCTGGCTTCATCTTGTCAATTGGTGTCAGCAAATCAAACCCAATTTTTTTTCCAACCGCTCTGAGCTCTTGTCTTCTAAATGATGAAAATCTACCGCTCCATGGAACGATTGCCCCGTCAAGAATTGATTTTGCTTTGTCTGGAATTACCAGGTCAGAATCAAATTCCATTTTCACCCCCAGTCCATTGCATGCCTTGCAAGATCCAAACGGTGAGTTAAACGAAAATGCTCTTGGCTCAATTTCACCTATTGTTATGCCACAGTATGGACAAGCGTTGTTTTGCGAAAACATTTTTTCGTCTTTTTCTGAAGCAATGAGGACAGATCCTTTTGATGCCTTGAGTGCGGTTTGGATTGCCTCAAAGAGCCTGCTTTTTTCTGCCTTTGTTGCCTTTAGCCTATCCACTACAATTTCGATATTGTGCCATTTTTGCCTGTCAAGCTTTGGGGGTTCATCCTCAAGCAAAATAATTTGACCGTTTACACGCGCACGTGAATACCCGTCTTTTTTTATCTGCTCAAATAATTTCTCATAGGTTCCTTTTTTTCTCTGAATTAGCGGAGATAAAACCAAAATCTGCTTTTCATCAAAATCCTTGAAAATTGACTCGCAAATAGACTCTATTGACTGGTTTGAGATTTTTCTTCTACATTTGGTACAATGTGGAATTCCGACTCTGGCATAAAGTAGTCTTAGGTAATCATAGATTTCTGTAGTGGTGCCAACAGTTGAGCGCGGATTCTTTGATGTGGTTTTTTGCTGAATTGAAATTGCAGGTGATAATCCTTCAATTGAATCGACATCTGGCTTGTCCATCATCTCAAGAAACTGTCTTGCATATGCGGAAAGTGATTCAACGTATCTTCTTTGGCCCTCGGCATAAATTGTGTCAAATGCCAAGGTGGATTTACCAGATCCAGACAGGCCGCTGATTATGATAATCTTGTTTTTTGGTATCTCTAAATTCAGATTTTTTAGGTTGTGGTGTCGTGCACCTTTGATTTTTAATAAATCACGTCGATAATCATTCATATTTTAGCACCTTGTGTAGTCATGCGACAAAGCCTCTTACTGCTTGAAGCAATCAAATCTAAACAGACCATATACAAAAAAGGAGGATTAGATCAATTTCTATCTTTTACTGGAACAACTGATTACGACAGGTTGACAAAGATTTCACCCGATCAGATTCAAACTATGCTTGAGGACCTATGGATTGCAAAAAACGACTATATGCCCAAATTTCGTTCCAAGCAAGTTTCATGGGAATAATGCACTTGTCATGGATAACCTGTAGACTGGGATTTTATATGGAAAATGTGCTCTGAAAAGGTAAAAACTCAGAATTATCGCCCATATTATATACAAGAAATCCAACAAATACTATCACCAAGACACAATATGAATAAAACAATTCACTTTCAAGCATCAATCGGTGTAATAATATTTTTTTATGATGTTAAGTTATGACCGTCATATTGTAATGATCGTTTAAATATAATAAATTTTTAGTAGTATGAGTTGAAAAGTTTTGTCTATCTTTCTGTTTTTACACTTTTAATATTTACATTATCTGCATTTACAATTCAGGATGCATATGCTACTACGTTTACGGCAGTTCAAAGCGGAAACTGGGATGATCCTGCAACTTGGGGTCTTGCTGAAGATCCATTCAGCAATACAACGCATATCACTCCAGATATTACGATAGTAATTCCAGCTGGAGTAACCGTCACTATCAACAACAACATATCTATCTACAGTGGCGGCACCATAAACAACAGCGGTGCCATCCACCGCGGCACCCTCAATAACAACTCCGGCGGCACCCTCAATAACAACTCCGGCGGCACCCTCAACTCC
>JAENJF010000051.1 GCA_016844685.1 Candidatus Nitrosotenuis sp.
TAAAGAACTTATTTTGGCATCAAAGAACCATTTTGCGGGAATCGCCCAGCCTGGTCAAAGGCGTAAGGTTCAGATCCTTATCTCCAAGGAGTTCGTGGGTTCAAATCCCACTTCCCGCATATATTGTATTTAAAAATCACTTTCATGGACAACTTTAAACCATAGTGTGCCATAGCACTCGCTAATGGGAAAAATTACCAAAGTCGGTGGACGGGGAACCTCAAAAAGAGAAGTCGAATCTCAGGACGAAAACTGGTCTGGAGAAAAATTCAAGGAATATCAAAAAAAATTGAAGGAAAAGGCGGGGGACGAATACGTATCATCTGGTCGCGGAACCGGTAAAAGAAAGCTCAAAGATACACCTGAAACAACAAAACCGTCCTCAAAAGGCCATTATGTGTCCATGGGAAGAGGAACAGGAAGAAGAAAACTAGACTAAACCATTCTAGCGTATATTTATTCTTCTAATATTTTTGAAATTTTCATTTCTAATAATTTACTTAGTTTTTCGCCAGATACTTTTCCACGAAGAGATTTCATTGCCATTCCCATCAACATGCTGCTTGAATGATTACCTTGTTTTTTGATTATACCAAGATTGTTTTTTATCAAGTCGTCAAGAAAATGCTCCAATTCACCCTCACTCATAGGACTGGAATTTTCGATAAACTCTTCAACGGATTTTATCTTACCTGACATTATGGATTCATAAATCATCTCAAGTGATTCTTTTGTGATCTTGCTAATTGATAGTAATTCAAAAGATCTGCTAATGTGTTCAGGTTTTAACAGTGTTGCATCAAGGCCGCGTCGTTCCAAATTTGTTATTGTTGAGCATAATATCGATGCTACAAAATTTGGATTATTTGCCTTGTTAGCACAAATGGACTCGAACAAATCCAAATAATCCGAATCAAAAAGCTGCTCTGATAGTTGTTTATTTAGGCTGTATTTTGTTTGAATATCCGATATTGCAGAATCCCAAGGTTTTGGAATGTTAATTTTTGCAAACTCTAATTCATTATTGCTGATAATAATGGGCGGTATGTCCGTTTCTGGGTACATTCTAGATGCGCCAGGCCTCGGCCTTAGGAATACTGTCTCGCCTGCAGGTGTGGCCGCACGAGTTTCAGCAGGCACGCCGTTCTTTGCCTCTTTTATTCTGTTTATCACTGCATCAATAGCAAACTCTATCTTGTCTTTAGAGCCTGCAATTATCAAAAATCCATCTGATTCCTCAGTCTTTAGTATTTTTCTTAACTGCTCTACTTCCTCTTTTTCGATTCCATAATTTGGAAGCTCATCCGAATGAAAAATTCCGCCAATTCCAAAAAACCTTACCTGCTGCCCAAGCTCCTTTCCAAGTCTTATCCCTTGGTATGGTTCATAGCCAAATATTCCAGCAAAGTTTTTGATTTTTAGTGCCTTGATTATGGCTTCGTCTTTGAGTGATTTTTGGATTACTTTGGATTTTGAGCTTGCAAAAAAGGATGTCACATCAACTATGTTTTCTTTTGTCAAATCATCAAATTGAATTTTCTTTAATTTTTCTGCTATTAGCTGCAAGCCATGTTGCCGCTTTGCCTCATACATGATAACCTCTTCCAACTGGTCCAGCTGTTGAACCCCTTTGACTTCTACAATTCCTCCCCCACTGATTGATACATTAACGTCTTGCCTGATTGATCCTATGCCCCTTGTCACTCGACGCGTGACACGGAGTAGTCTGCCTAATGTAAGTGCTATTTTTTTTATATCTGAAGGAGTGCCTTCAACTGGCTCTAGGGCAATCTCCACAAGCGGCGTTCCTAACCTGTCCAAGGAATATTCCCGTATATTTTCCGTATCTCTGAGTAGCTTTGCAGCATCCTCTTCTAGGCAAATTGACTGGACGCCAATTTTTTTTTGTTCCACTTCCAAATATCCTCCATTTGCAACCAGCATGGTTCGCTGAAAGCCGGAAGTGTTGGAGCCATCAATCACAATTTTTCTCATAACGTGAATTTCACTAAAAATATCTGAATGCAGAGCAGAGGCGATTATTAGAGAGGTTGTTTTTGCATCATTATCCAAATTATGAGGAGGCTCGTCATCATACTCCACAAGGCAACTGCTTTGTGGATTTGCATTGTATGATATCAGCTTTGATTTTGAGGACTCGAAAACTGCGGCAGGATCATACTTTCCAAGCTCGCTTTTTGCAAGTCGGAGTCTTCGAAAAAACTTGACTGGGTAATCTTCAGATTCAACTGGATTGCAGCTGCAAAACAATTTCTTATTCGTTGCAAGCTGTTGGTGTATTTCTAAGCCGACCTTTAAGCCAATTTTATCAATTTCAATCCCTGACAACGCCTATTCTTCCTAAAGTTACCTTAAATCTTATTCTGTGTATTCAGAGGCAATGTTTGTTATCATCATATCATCGACTTTACCGTCTTTGGTGTTTCCAAGTGCCCACATTGCTTTTACCAGCGCTGTCTCAGAAATCATATCTGATAGTGGAGTTATTCCCAAATGCAAAAGGTCTCTTCCACTTTCGTATATTGCCATGTTGACCCTACCGTCATGACACTGCGATGTCATGCCAAGAAAAATTCGAGTCTCTTTTGCCTTTTTGATAACATCATACATGTCTTTTCCTATGTGACCAAGTCCGGTTCCCTCAAAAATTATTGCCTTGTATCCATGGTTAATCAAATCATATACTAGTTTGGGATCATAGCCTGGATAATATTTTACGAGTGCTACACGAGTATCAACATTTATTTTCGGCGTGTATTGTTTTTGTTTGAAATACTGATCTTTAGTATTTTGAATTATTTCGCCTTGTTTAATTATGAATGCCGGGATTCCACCTACTGTCTCAAACGCATTTCTTTTGCTGGCATGGTTTTTTCTAACACGAGTACCAAAGTGACATGCAATGTCATCATCGCTTTCACTATTATGCATGGAAACAAAAACTCCATTCGTATTGGATTCTACAATAAATTTTGTAGCTGCAATCAAATTCGATGCAGCATCTGAGGACGGCCTATCTGATGATCGTTGGGATCCAACCAAAACTATTGGGATGGGAAACCCTGCCAAGGCAAATGACAAAAATGCAGCAGTATACTGCATTGTGTCTGTCCCATGGGCAACTATTACCCCCTTGTAGTCTGAATTGGAATAGGAGTCAAGCCTTTCTGCAATTTTTTTCCAGTGTTCTGGAGTTAAATTCTCAGAGTATTCAGAAAATAATACTTCGGCATCAACATTTGCTATATTATCAAGCTCGGGAACTATCGCGTAGAGGTCATGTGCGCTTAGTGCGGGGGTAACACTGCCTGTCCTATAGTCAACTTTGCTTGCAATTGTTCCACCCGTTGAGAGGAGTAAAATCTTTGGCAACTGGGGCTTGGGTTTTGTTGGGGATTGTTCCTTTTTTTGATTTATGTCAATACTTGAGATGTATTCGATTTTTTTAATATTGTTTATTTCAAGTCCAACATTGTATCCGCTTTTGAATTTTACAACTATGTGTTTATCATCACTGTGTTCATATCGAGGCATTATTGTTGCCACATTATCAGAATTTGTTGTAATTTTTACGGTATCGCCCACCTTAATCTTGTTCTGCTTTAGAAATTCCAGAGATTTTCCCTCATATCCTCTATAGTCTGACATTTACAGAAACTAGTTTTCTTGTTGCTTTAAAATTATCTCTGACGTGTTCTTAACCATTAGGATAATGAGCTTTCTCGCTTTTCATTTGTAAAAGTACGATATTCTGAATATTTGGTAAATTTCAATGAGCCTGTCTTGTGGCCCTTTTTACTGCAATATCGAGTGCCAACCTGTGGATGGATTTACCCTGAGGTGATTCCAAATTTAGCTTGTACATCTTGGCCTTGCCGACAGTTCTGCTGTTAATGACAACCTCTTGCATTCTCAACCGCTTGATCTCATCAAACGCCGTCTTGAACGAAATTCCTGAATTTTTAGCAATGTCAGTTATAGAATAATCCCATTCATCAAACACGCACAGAAAATCCAATATTTTTGACGTGCTACCTGGAAACACGTGCTCGAGAGGCCCTTCTTGGAGTGCCTTTTGCCTGTGTTCTGTGTCTTCGATAACCAATTCTTTTTTCATCTTTTCCATAGTGCATCTTGTGCAATACTGATATATAAAATATTATATCTTATCATATAAAATTTTATATAATAAAAATTTCAATATAAAATATGCCTGCGGATATTGTAAGCAAAAAAATCCTCGCAAAGATGCTTGCAGATCATCGTGTTGGAGCAAGGCACATATCACTTGAAAATCTCAAGACCGGTTTTCCATCACACATCAAAGGTGAGGTTGAAAAATATCTTAAGAAATTGGTAAAGGAAAATCTTGTGCTACAACATCCTACATCATATGGCATGCAATACGCGCTAAATCCACAGCGTCTACAAGATGTTATGAGAATTTTAGGCATAGAATCTAACTAACAATTGTAGGTACTGTAAACTTGTAACAAATTAACTGAGTTACATCGACTTTCAGGATTATCGACTGTAATCCAGGCTATCTATAATAAGGAACCACTATCTTTTGGCCTATCTTTAGGTCCTTTTGCATTCTTACCTTCTTTACTGCCTCCTCAAAGTGCTTCATGGTGACCCTGGCAGTGTTTACGCTTTTTTCCAATTCTTCCTTGGTTGGGTGTTTGTCAAGATATTCGTGTATGACTATGGAAACAGCTGTGTTTGCTATTGCTGCAACATCTGCGCCGCTCATGCCGTCGGTAAGATCTGCAATCTTGTCCAAATTGACATAGTCAAGATCGTTTTTGTCTCTGACTGCCGGAACTTCCTTTGAATTAATCTCAAGAATTTGTCTCCTGCTGTCCTTGTCTGGTAGTGGTATCTGAATTATTTTATCGAATCTTCCCGGTCTTAGTAAGGCAGGATCGATCATGTCTGCTCGATTAGTTGCAGCCAGAACTATTACTCCATGCATGTTTTCCATTCCATCCAACTCTGTCAATAACTGACTGACTACTCTCTCAGTTACCGCAGTCTCTCCACCTGCACCTCTAATTGGGGCAATCGAATCAACTTCATCAAAAAATATGACACATGGTGAGGCTTGTCTTGCTCGTCGGAAAATCTCTCTGATTCCTCGCTCGGATTCTCCAACCCATTTTGATAACAATTCAGGACCTCTTACCGAAACAAAGTTTGCCTCACTTTCAGTAGCTACTGCCTTTGCAAGTAGTGTCTTACCAACACCGCTTACTCCGTGGAGCAAAATTCCGCGGGGCATTTTATGGCCTAGTCTCTCATATAACCCAGGATACTTCATTGGCCATTCTACTGCCTCTTGGAGCTGCTGCTTTACCTCCTTTAGTCCGCCAATGTCGTCCCACTTGACATCAGGATTCTCTATGAATACTTCACGCATGCCTGATGGTGTAACTTCGATCAACGCCTTTTGGAAATCCTCATTGTTTACTATTAGCTTGTCTAGTGTCTCTGGAGGAACCTTCTCGTCTTCCAAATTAAGTTCAGGAAGTAATCTTCTCAGACACTTCATTGCTGCTTCCTTGCACAAATATTCCAAGTCTGCTCCAACATAGCCGTGACTTACTGAAGCAATCTTGCCCACATCAACATAATTCACATCATTTTCTTCTGTGACTAGTGGCATGTTTCTTGTATGAATATTTAGAATGTCTCTTCTTCCCTTCTTGTCTGGTACTTTGATCTCAATTTCCCTGTCAAATCTTCCAGGCCTTCTTAGTGCGGGATCAATTGCATTTGGTCTGTTTGTTGCGGCAATAACGATTACTTTGCCCCTTGCTTCAAGACCGTCCATGAGTGAAAGCATTTGTGAGACTACTCTGCGTTCTACCTCTCCTGTGACCTCTTCTCTTTTTGGAGCAATCGAATCAATTTCATCTACAAAAATTATTGATGGCGCCTTTTCTCTTGCCTCTTTGAAAATCTCTCTTAATCTTGCCTCACTTTCACCGTAAAACTTGCTCATTATTTCCGGTCCTGATATGCTAATAAAGTGAGCATTGCTTTCATTGGCTACTGCCTTTGCAAGTAATGTCTTACCAGTACCTGGCGGACCATACAATAGGACTCCCTTTGGTGCTTCAACTCCAAGTTTTTCGAAAATCTCAGGATGTCTTAATGGCAGCTCGATCATCTCTCGCACTTTTTTAATTTCATCAGTAAGGCCGCCAATGTCCTCATAAGTTACTTGGGGTACGCCTCTTAGCGTTTCACCTTTTTCTGCAATATGGAAAACAGTTTTCTGTGTAACAAGTACTGCGTCAGCTGCTGGAGTTACACCAATTACCTGAAATGTTAAACGACCGCCAAAATATGGAACCATCACGTTATCTCCTTTAATCAAGGGCACACTTTCTAGGGCGTCTGCAAGATAGCGTTCATCTATTGGAGGAATTGCCTCTAGTGGTGCAACTACGACTTTTTCTGCAGCAACTGCCTTGATTTTTCTTACAGTAATAGTATCCCCAATTGCAATACCGGCATTATTTCTGCCAAGGCCGTCAATTCTGATAATCCCCTTACCTTCGTCTGATGGGTACAGTGGAAGACATTTTGCAACCGTTCTTCGCTTACCCTTGATCTCAATTACGTCACCTGTAGATGCATTTAGCGTATCCATGGAGTCATAATCGATTCTGGCCACACCGCGACCAACGTCTCTTGTATATGCCTCTAAGACTTTGAGGGAAAGGGCATTTTGACTCATAGCATTAAAACCAAAGCGTATTTTTTATATCTTTGCGGCAAGAAAACCATCAATCTGGCAGATGAAATGACACGAGCCGATGATTTTTCTGTACATGCCCTAAATGGTATCTGTAGATACATGGCTGGCTGCTCAACATGTCAGGTTCCACAACACACCTTTCTATACGTCTCTTCTCAGATCAGAAATCTCGAAATATCTTTGGATAGTCTTGACTATGCTGTAGTTGGAGGGAAAAGCGCCAATGTCAC
>JAENJF010000138.1 GCA_016844685.1 Candidatus Nitrosotenuis sp.
AAGGGATATGACAACCATTACAGGATTCGAGTGGGAGATTACAGAATTCTATTTTTCCGTGAAGAAGGTATTGCAAAGATATACGACATATCACACAGAAGTGACGTGTACAAATGACATGATTGGCTAGATTTCCAAAATTTTAAAACAAACTCTGCAAACCCTTAATTGAAACTTGAATGAAATCAAATTTGAACCAAGTTTTGTTGAGGGTACAAAATAATTCACTAAAATCTCACCCTTGGCACATTTTTTTATAATATTCTATTTTTACTGCAGAAGAGTAAAATCTGATTCGAATCAAATGTACGCCAAGCGTTGTCGAATCTATTTCCAACTTTGATGCTTAGAGGCGTTTTCACACCTTGGGCATTTTAGTCCATTTGTCTTGTAACCGCATTTTTTGCAGTAAAGGCTGAATTTGAACGGGATTTTTGGTGATGTCTTGATTATCTTTTTAATCATAACAATTGCGAATAGAATACCTAGGCCGATTCCAATCCAGACGATAACCATGATACCATTACGTCATCATCAGATAAAATTGATTCGTAGTTTCTCCACTCTTTTCCTTGATCTTCAAATCTTTCAATCATTACAAGACCACAGTCACTACAAAGACCTCCCATTATCATAATCAGTGACCAATGCACAGGGATTACAATAGGTGTAGTCCAATTTTTTTCCTCGCAAGCAAGTGTTTTCTGCTGGCTGCTACCCGAGATTATTACGTATTACAGAAATAAAAGGTTAAACTTTAATTTCTGAACATTTTTTTATTTTTTATATAAAAATACACACAATTATACAGGAAAAATCAGAGCTGCTTTAAATTTACAACCACCTTATAATGGTTGGAGCTGTACAATAAAATAATGAATACAGAAATGGAAAAAACTAACGAGTATTTTATTTTTGATCAAAAATGTAATATGTTGCTCCAAGAAAACGAAATAAGATTTGCTGGAATAATAAATAGAATGGGCAGATCTGTTGCCGGCGGCTCTAAAAAAGGAATACCATCACTTGTTGATGATGCAGAACTACAAAAGATGTACATTGAACTTGCACTAAGGGTTTCAATGAGACAAGAGTTTGACTATTGTCTTGGACCAGTAAAATATTGTGCATCACGAAGAGAAAAAGCACTAGTAATGAGTTTCCCTCTTGATTCTAACATATTGTTAGTTTCAGCAGAACCCAGTACAAACGTTGACAAGATAGCAAACAAAATTATGAAAATAATTGGATTAAACTAAATATGTTTGAAGACAGAATTGCAGACTAATCCTTATAAGTAAACTTGAGGAAATTGTACTATGGAAATATCATATGTACTCATACAATGTGATTTAGGTTATGAAGAGACAATTAAAAAAAACTAGTAACAATTCCTCAAATCAAGGAAGTTAGAGGTACGTATGGGGTCTTTGACATATTTGTTAAGATAGAAGCAGATTCAAAAGATGAAATTGACAACATAATGACCAATAAAATTCGCAAATTGCCCAATATTCGTGGAACGAATACTCTTATTGCCATATTGTCTCAAGGTGGGAGATAGAATCTAAATCTAGTATGGAGCTAATTTTAATGAGTTTGTATACACAACTTGTTTAACCACTACCGACGTCATAGTATTGTGAACAAAAACGAATTTTAGAAATTATGGTTCATTTTCAAGAATTCTTGTTGCGATTGATGGTTCTGAATCTGCAAAAATGGCATTTGAAAGGGCCATCTTTCTGTCAGAAAAATGTGGTTCAAGGCTTGATGTTGTACATGTAGTACAATGTGAGATTGGTGGCGATAGTGCCGTAACGTTTGAGCAAATTGAGGAATTAGAAGGAAATGCAAAAGAAATTCTGGAAAGATATAAGATGGAAGCTGTTAAACAAAAAGTACCAATCAAAGTTTTTTTCGAAATAGGTGACCCTGCCAAAATCATTACCGAAATTGTAAATAAGAAGGAATATGACTTGATAATTATGGGGAGTAGAGGAATGAGTACATTTAAGGAGTTACTACTCGGTAGTGTTTCACTCAAAGTGATGCATCATGCAAAATGTCCAGTAATGATTGTCAGATAGCCTTGATGCAAAAATATCAAACTTTTTTATGCAAACTCACCCTCCAGCATTACACAAAACCTGTGGAATCAGACTAAATTAATGAGGTCCCTTTAGGGAAACGAAGTTATTGTTGGGGTGTTGAATGATTTTAGCTATTCCCACCCTTTGGCACATTTTTCATTTGTTACACTTTTAATTGAGCAAAATCAGATCTAGTTCAAAAACACATCATGCGTGATCACGAAAAATAACTGCCATAAATACGCAAGAAGTAATGTTTTAATACATCAAAATAGCCTCATGAGAAAGTTAACTTGGCAAAAACAAAAGAATCAAAGGCAAAAAAGGAAAAAGCTGTAAAGAAAGCACCAAAAAAGGAAAAACCCGCTAAAGATGCCAAGAAAAAATCAAAAAAGTCAAAAGAGGATTTTGTAGTAGACGACGGCTTGGTGATTATAGACGAAAAATTAGAAGAAGACAAGGAAGCAGAGCTTGAGGCAAGAAAGGCGTACTTGGAAGAAGCAAGATCCCAAGAAGTCGAAGACTAAACATTTATCCGCAAAAACCCATCATACCAGATATGCGTGCAGTGTGCCTCATTACGATTAAACCGGGCAAGACAGACGTTGTACTAGAAGCACTACGAAAAAAGCGCAAGCTCCTAAAGGAAGTCATGCCGGTGACAGGCAGGGCAGATATCTGTGTCTTATTGTACGGAACGATGGATGAAATAAACAACATGGTGATTGACTTTAAGAAAATAAAGGAAATTGTCAGCACTGAAACACTCATTGAAGTGGAGGTAAATTTGGGATGGTAAAGGCAGTAATCCTAGTCAAATCGCCAAAAAAGCTCATTGCCGCAAAGCTTGGCAAGATGAATTTTGTATATAATTCGTTTCCGGTATCTGGCCAGTTTGATGCAGTTGCGTTTGTTGAGGTCAAGGATTTATCAGAAATCAGGGAGATCACAACAAAAATACAAATGATTCCCGGCGTTGAGCGGACGGAAACCATGATGGAGATACAATAAAGCATTTAACATTGTGTTGTATAGCAAATTTGTGAACATAAAGCG
>JAENJF010000139.1 GCA_016844685.1 Candidatus Nitrosotenuis sp.
AATTGCCTTGTAAACATTTGATACTGACAGATCATTTTATTAGCACTAAAAGAAGATAAAATTATCCAATAACAATGTAAACAAATGTTTATTGTAATGTGATGTAAATGAACAAATTTACTTTTTAAACGGTTATTTGTCCTTTATTTTACGCAGCATTCTGTTATATGCAACGCCAAACCTATGTGCCTCATCGCGGGCAAACTGTAGGATTTTGATGGCCTGGGTTTCTTTTGAAATTATGATTGGCTCTTTTCGAGTTGGAATGTAGATTTCTTCGTTTTCTTTTGCAAGAGACGCACACTGAATCCTCAAACCAAGACTTTGCAACGCCAAAAGAGCTGCATTTAGCTGCCCCTTTCCACCATCTATCAAAATGAGATTTGGCATTTGTCCTTTTTCACTGTCAAGTCTGAGGTATCTGCGTTTTACAATTTCATTGATCATTGCAAAGTCGTCTCTGCCTGTGATGGTTTTAATCTTAAATTTTCTATATCCTGATTTGTCGGGTCGGCCATTAACAAATCTGGACATTGATCCTACCGCATAATTTGTACCATGGTTTGAAATATCAAAGCATTCTATTGTCATTGGAATCTCTTGCAGCGCCAGTCTTTCTTTTATTTCAATTAGGGCAGGATCGGCTCCTTTTGATTGAATCACATCGATGTTTCTTAAAATTAGATCTATCATTTCTCTTCTTTTGCCGGAACTTGGGGCAATAATTTTGACATTATGTCCTGATTTTTTTGAAAACATCTGCTCAAGCAGTTTTGCATTTTCTGGCATTTCATTTACTAATATGTGGGGGGGTATCTGATTTGTTGTATAATACTGGTATAGGAAATTTGAAAATGAATTATCTGCAACTAGATCAAAGGAAAACTTGTTACTATCCCGAATCACTCCGTTTGTCTTTCTAAATGTCATGATTAGGACTGTATGATCAATTGTTCTGATTCCAAAATACTCCTCATCAGAATCTCTGACATTTTCCATCTTTTGCCTAGTTCCAAGGCTTCCAAGCCTTTGGAGAGTATCGCGTATCTCTTTGGCACGCTCAAACTGCAAGTGTTCTGCAGCATCAGTCATTTCAGATTCAAGTTTTTTAATAAATGACTGCAAGTCACGTCCCTTTAGGATTGACTCTAAGTTCGATACGTGTTTTTCATACCTAATTTGTGCCTCCTTGAACTCGCATGGCGCCTCGCAATTTCCCAAATGATACTCAAGGCATGCCTTTTTTGGAAGCCTTTTGCAGATTCGAATCTGAAATGTCTTTCGAAGTGAGCCAATTGTTAGAAGCTTCGAGCTGCCCTGTGTAAATGGGCCAAAAATTTTCCCATCACCCAAAAATTTTCCAATCCTCGTTCTCCGTGCTACAAGAAGTCTTGGATATTTCTCATTTGTCAGCCTAAGGTATGTGTATCTTTGCTGGTCTTTAAGCTCAATATTGAAAATGGGGCGGTACTGTTTTATCATGTTTGATTCAAGCAAGAAAGCCTCGCTTTCATTGTCTGTTAAAACAAATTCAATATCGGAAATCTTTTCAACTAGTTTTTGTGTCTTGTAGTTTTGGTTTTTTACAAAATACGTGCAAACCCTGTTTTTTAGATTTTTTGCCTTTCCGATGTAGATTATTTTATCGTTTGAATCCTTCATCAAGTAAATTCCAGGATGTGATGGAATAGTTATCTTTTTGATATTAAATGTCAATTTGTCAGTATCTTCTTTAGGTATTGCCCCGTGTAGCTTTTTGGATTGTTAGCAACCTGCATGGGTGTTCCAGTAGCTACTATCTGTCCTCCCTTATCGCCTCCTTCTGGGCCCAAATCTATTATCCAATCAGAATTTTTTATGACATCCATGTTGTGCTCTATTACAACCACCGTGTTTCCAAGATTTACCAATCTGTTGAGAACATCAAGCAGTTTTTGAACATCTGCAAAATGAAGTCCAGTCGTTGGCTCGTCTAAAATGTATAGGGTCTGCCCCGTTCCCCTTTTTGCAAGCTCTGATGCAAGCTTTACCCTTTGGGCCTCGCCGCCTGAAAGCGTGGTTGAGGATTGACCCAATTTGATATAGCCAAGCCCAACGTCGTATATTGTCTGTAAAATACGCCTAATCGAAGGAATATTTTCAAAAAACGATAACGCCTCTTCCACAGTCATATCTAAAATATCTGCTACGTTTTTCCCCTTGTACAAAACTGATAGAGTTTCAGAATTGTAGCGCTTTCCCTTACATTCATCACATCTGACATAGACGTCTGAGAGAAACTGCATTTCAATTTTTTTGACGCCGTCTCCCTCACAGGCAAAGCACCTTCCATCTGCTACATTAAACGAAAATTGTCCAGGTGCATACCCACGTTCTTTTGAGGTTTCGGTATTTGCAAAAAGATCTCGTATGTGTGTAAACACTCCAACATATGTGGCAGGGTTTGACCTAGGTGTTCTTCCTATTGGGGCTTGGTCTATTGCGATTACTTTGTCAATGTTTTCAGTTCCTTCTACGGAGTCATGCTTTCCTGGCTTTTCGTTTACCGTGTAAAAGTGTGACAAAAGTGCCTTTAGCAAAATCTCATTTACTAGTGTTGATTTGCCTGATCCTGAT
>JAENJF010000052.1 GCA_016844685.1 Candidatus Nitrosotenuis sp.
TGTGTACGTTCGCGGCTTTCAGAGCAAAAATTAGGGTATGTTGTTAAAACTATTTCATTACTTTAAATAAAACAGGTTTTGAGGACAAAATAGAGATGGCACAAGAATACCTCACAAAATATCCAAAGACAATATCATTCCATGATGGAATCAAGCGAACCATATCTATTGATGCAAAAGGAGTAGAGCAGCTTACTGTTATAGTTAAAAAAAATGTAGAAGATTTGTTAAAGCTCTTCAAAAACGAGGGCTTTACTCATGTGAAATTTGAACACAAGCAAGAGTCCCAAATCGGTCATGGTCTGTCGCTAAAGCTGAAAAAACCCTGGGAAATGCACGTCAGACTAGTTGACATGAAAAAAGGACTAGTCGCAATACATGCAGAAGTCGAGGTTTCAAGGGATTATTTGCAGCACTTGTTCTGTCAGAGAACCCCGGTAATTTATGAAATTGAAAGCATGCTAAAAAAACACCAAATTGACTACAAAATATGGAATGATAAAGTAAAGAACTATGTTCACACAATATTTGACAATTACAAGATAAGATTAGCAACGCCAAGCATTCCCGTTTTTGCCTGGAAGCCAATGCTCTTTTTCATTGGCACTATCAGCATATTTTATCTGTGGAAATACCTCAATACCATATAGCAAGACTCTGATTTTGAACCATTCCTTGAAACTTTAATTACAATTTTTTAGAAAAGAAAACGTTGGCTGACGGTTTTCTAACCATGGATTTGAGATACTATGGGATTTCACCATGGGAAATCGAGGTGATTTATGGAATATTTAACGAGAGATTTCGGGTAACGCAGTTCGAATTACAGGAAATGGATCCAAATTTTGTGAGTCTTATTACAATATCAGTTCCGCTTGAATTTAATGAAGAGTTTTTCAAATGGTTTGAATATCGCAGATGGGACAAGGTTAAACAAATTTTCAAGGAAATAAAAAGGCGCAGAGGCACAAATCATGCCCTGAAAATTGAAATTAACTTTTTGGGAAACCCAAAGATTGGGTTTTCATTGGATGTAGATGATCGTAGTTGGTTTGATAATGCACTAGAAAAGATTGATTTTGTAATAGAGTTATTACCATTTCATCTAGATTCTGCCACCATGCCTCAGGAAATATCAAATGTAATTTACAATTTTGATGTTGAAACACGAAAATGGAAGCTAAATACGCTATTTGCAGACAAGAAAAAATTTGTCCTAAAAAACAACATCTGGAAGGCAGTCATTTGATGTCTTTTTCTAACGGCTCCAGCATTGAGTGAAGCTCCTTGTATTTGGAATCTAAAAATTCTAGTGATTCGGCAAGTTTTTTTGATTTTCCATACTTGAATCGAATTAGTTCTCGGTGATGCCAGTAGTTGTTACCATCACTTAGTGAAAGTGCTGTAAAGTAATCCGGTCCCTTTACGCTGTCGGGAATTTTTATGTTGTATGGAAACAAAAATTCTGCAATAAACCATTCATCGCCATCCGGATAATCTGAACCCGTTTCAACATCGAAAAAAACGTGCAATAGATTTGATTGCATAAGTCCATCATCTGGTATGATAGGATGTTTTATGTTGGATTTGCTAAAGTCAAGATTAAGCAAGCTTGGCTCAAAATATCCCTTAATTATGGATTTTCGAAATATCTTGTTTGCTTCAGTCAAATTCAATTATAGCATAACCTTCCGTATAACTTGCTAATATTCATTATATGATCTTTCACCATATGATCATCCATTATTCTTCAAACAGACATTGAATCTAAAATTTTTGATATGTCTGTGGTCGGTTTTCCATTGGCGGATATGACCTGTGCTGATGGTGGATTCTCCATATAGTTTGGAATCTTGTCCATTATTCTCCTTTCATACTGACTGATTATCTCATTTTTATAAAAGACACCGGTTGGGATTTTAGTGTCCCATTCTAGGGATTTGATTAGTGCCTGTGTTAATTTTTCGTTAAGTTCTGGTTCCGAATCATAGTGAACTGTAGGATCATACCCCGTGTCCTCAAGCTTGTATATTCTCGAGTGCTGCTTTTGTGCTTCGTCAATTCTATCCATTCCAGAATACCAGTCACGTGTATTGATGTCGTTGTATGTTGGACATGGTTGTAAAACGTCAAGAAATGCAAGACCCTTGTGTCGTACTGCTGCAATTATGAGATCTTTTAGGTGTCTCACATCATAAGCATAACCACGTGCAACAAAGGTAAACCCGCTTGCAATTGCAAGACCAATCGGATTGACATTGTAGTTTGTGTTTGGAGACGGCAATGATTTTGTTTTTTCTCCTAGTCTTAATGTGGGGGATGCCTGTCCCTTTGTAAGACCATAGACTCCATTGTTAAATATGATATATGTAAGATCCAAGTTTCGTCTGCCTGCTGCAACAAAGTGACCTGCCCCTATTCCAAGCCCGTCTCCGTCACCACCTGCTGCAATAATTGTCATCTCTGGATTTGCAAGCTTGGCCCCCTGTGCAAATGTCAAAACGCGTCCATGTAAGGTGTGAACGCCATACACGTTGATAAAATGAGATGTCTTGCCAGAGCATCCTATTCCAGAAAATATTGCAGCCTTGTGTCGTGGTATTTGCATTTCAGATAGTGCCATTTGTATCGCGTTGACAATCCCGAAATCACCACATCCTGGACACCAATCATTGTGTACCTCGGTTTTGTAGTCACCTATCTTAAGCGCCATGAGTCAATACCTGCCTTTTTTCGGCCTTGTTTGCTAATATGTTTTTTAACGAGTCGTACAATTCTGTTGAAGTCATTGCCCTTCCAGTGTATTTTAGAATATAGTAATCTGGACCTTGTTCCAAGTTTTGCTTTAAAAGTATGCCAAGCTGACCTGTTTGATTTGCTTCAATGTCAATTATTGTTTTGGCGTTTTTTAGTAACGATTTTACATATGCTGTAGGGAATGGATGAAGTAGCTTTATCTGGATAAATCCGATGTTGATATTTTCCTTTTTCAACATATCAATGGCATCCAGAATTGGGCCTTTTGCAGAACCCCAACTAATTACGCAGTAGTCAAAAACGCCAAAGGAAACCGCTTGTTCTTCTTTTGGTATTGTATCAAGTGCGTAATCTAATTTGGAAAATCGCTTGTCCATCATTTTTATTCTTAGTTCTGGGTCTTCCGATATATGTCCATACTCATCGCTTTCATCGCCAGTATTCCAAAATATTCCGTTTTCTAATCCAAGTTTTGATCTTGGTGAGATTCCATCTGGGACAAGCTCGAATCTTTTGTATTCACCTTCGATTTTATCCAAGAGTTTTCCTCGGTTAATCGTGATTTTGTCAGAATCAAACCTTTTGCATGTAACTACAGAGCTTGCCAAAAATTTGTCCATCATGTGAATTACTGGAACCTGATAAACGTCCGCATAATTAAAACATCTTCCAGTATCATAGAAGCTTTCTTCGATATCACCTGACGCATAGACAATTTTTGGGAATTCGCCGTGTCCGGCATAGACGGTACACATCAGATCATCCTGACCATGTCGTGTTGGCAATCCAGTGGAAGGTCCGCTTCTTTGGTACAAAGTAATTACAATTGGAACCTCGTTGATTCCTGCCCATCCCAATGCTTCTGCCATTAATGAAAATCCAGGTCCCGAGGTGCAAGTTGCAGAGCGAGCACCAGTTAGTGCGCCTCCGATTGTCATCCCCATTGCAGATATCTCGTCTTCTGTTTGTACCACAACAGTTGAGCCAGGCCTGTTTTCTTTGACTTCTAGAATTTCATTTGATTCTAAATAGACACTTTCATCAGAAGCGGGAGTGATCGGATAATATGGTTGGAATCTACAACCGCAAGCCATCTTGCCAAGTGCGGTTCCCTGGTATCCCTGAACCAATAGGTTGCCAGATTTTTTCTCTATGGGTTTTAGATGATTTGCAAAGTTTGGAAATTTTGCAGCGGCATAATTGTATGCATAGTTTGCTGCTTGTTTATTGAGTTCTGCAATGGCTTTCTTTTTTGCAAAAATCACATCAATTGAACTAAGCAACGTCTCGGGTGGCATTCCAAATACGCCAAGTGAGAATGCTACGCCCAACACATTGAACATTCTTACCATTCCTTTGAGGCGAGGATTGTTTGCCTCATCTGCCATGGTTGATAAAACATTTCTAAAGGATATAGGAAATAGATTAACCCCACGCTCTTGTGCAATATCTAATATTCCCTGAATGGTGTGCGGTTTATTTTTTGAATCAAGATATTTTACAAGTCTTTCCTTGAAGAAATCATCCAGTGTATGAACTTCATCTACTTTGGTAGCAACAAGATCAGAATCATAGATTATTGCGCCATTTTTAATTACTCCGTCTGTGTGTCGAAAGACTGTTTCTGCATCAAATGCCGCCATCATTGTTATGTCATTAATGTTTGAGTGAATTGCATTACTTGATATCCTTACAACAAAATAGCTGTGTTCTCCTTTTATGTTGGAATAAAATTCCCTTTTCCCAAAGACTTCATACCCCATTGCGGCGCATGCTCTAGAAAATATGTTAGCTCCAGATTCTACTCCACTTCCTTGTGGTCCGCCAATTAGCCAACTGATGTCGGTTTGATTCAACATGTCACCCTAAGTTTTGTTTATTATTAAGAATATGTAAGAATTATCCGCCAGTAGCTGCTTCAAAAAGAGCACATTCGCATTTGTCGCGCTCGCCGCAATAAGGACAGACACAGACGCACTTTTCTATGGCATTTCTGCATTCTATGCACAGTGCAAATTCTTCTTCGTCCAATTTCTGTCACCATGGCTTGGATAACAAATCTTATAAGCATTGATGAAATTCCCGCAGACAGTTGTCAAAACCGAGAATTCTTCTCACGCGTAGGCTACACAATTTTGCGATAAAAGAGTTGAAAAAACGCTACGATGTTTACGTTCATTCCGGGACAATACCAATGCCAAAAGGCAAATTGTTGTCAAAAATAAGTCAGGCTGACGGCCTTGTTTGCTTTCCTTATGATATGATAGACAGAGAGGTAATCGAAAACGCAAAAAAACTCAAGGTAATCAGCACGTATAGTGTAGGATATGACCATATTGATTTGCAGAAAGCCAAATCGCACAAAATCAAAATCGGTTATACTCCCGATGTTCTAACAAATGCAACTGCGGATCTGGCAGTGGCACTCTTACTTGATTCTATGAGGAGGATTACTGAGGGCGATAGAATGATCAGAAATGGAAATTGGAAGGTCGTATTTGGGGCACATGACTATGTTGGAATGGATATTGAAGGTAAAACAATTGGAATTTTTGGAATTGGCAGAATAGGCCGCGCAGTAGCAAAAAGAATCATCCCATTTGGAATGAAAATCACATATCACAGTAGAAACAGGTTATCAAGAAAGGAGGAAAAAGAATTAAACGCAAAATATGTCTCACTTGATGACTTGTTTAAGAAAAGTGATGTCGTGACAATCCATGTTCCGTATACAAAAGACACACATGAAATTGTAAACATGCATCTTTTGAAAAAGATGAAAAAGACTTCGCATTTGATCAATACGTCGCGCGGCAAAATAATAAACGAAAAAGACTTGATAAAAGCGCTAAAGTCAAATCTGATTGCAGGAGCTGCCCTAGATGTGTTTGAAAAGGAGCCAATAGGAAAAAATCATGAATTTGTAAAAATGAAAAACGTCGTATTGGCACCTCACATTGGAAGCTCAACTTCTGAAACAAGAAAGAAAATGGCTGAAATTACAATTAAAAATCTAATTTATGGTCTTGAAGGAAAAAAGATGATTTATTCAGTCAATACTGATTAGATCGTCTGGATGCGCCTTTACACAGTCAGTTCCTACGGGTTTTAATGCAGAAAAATTGATCACTCCCTTTGGCATCTTGCCTTCTTTTTGTAGTGATTCTAGTTTTGCGCTAAAAATTTTTTTGTGCCGCTCACAGGTCACGACTACCATGTATTCGTCTTTGTCAATGATTGAAATGATAAATTCCGGAGGATTAACGCAGTTTCTGCCTTTTTCTTTAATCGAACAGCGATCTGGAAGCAACGAAATATCTTTGCAAAATAACTATGTAAATGTTCACGAATTGATTTGATCAATTATTTTATCAAAATTCCAAAAGGATTGATTTGTTTTCTGGAAATTTAGAAAGCCTTTTTCTTGCAATTTTTTGACAATCAGGGCTGAATATGCAGGAGCGCCTGTTGCCCCCGGGGAATTGTAATTTAGAATATGAAATGAGTTATTCCCTTCTAGTTCCAATATTTCAGATACAAACTCTCCTTTTTTTGATATTATTGGGGTTCTAATACCCGATGTTCCGCGTTTCACAAAAAAGTCCGGGTTTACTTTCGGTATGAATTGTTTTACTCTATTAATCATGGCGTTTTTTGATAGTGAACTTTTCCATTCCTTTGAAATAAGAGACAAAAACTCTGGGTTTACCAATAATTTTTTTGAGCTGCCACTGAGAATTTGGCCAATCTTTGATACTGCATCAGAAATGTTTCCAACGTAACCGGAATATGTTTCTGGGTTTGCGACAGGAACCGCGTTTGGTCCAATTTCTGTTGTGCCGTTTGCTCTTTTTATCCAGTGAGGATCTAAAAATGGAAAGTTCGTAAATTTGGCTACAGAATAGACATTAGTGTTTACCAAATTTTCATGTTTTTTTTCTGCAATCCAGTATTCTCCCCTAAAGTGGAGTGAGGAATAATCCCCTGCCAGTCCAAGCATTTTTGCTATTTCAAGTGAATTTCCACCAGCGCAATTTATCACAAATTTACATTCAAGGGTAGAATTATTGGAAAAGTGTAATTCCAGAGAGTCATTGGTGTTTTTGATTCTAGTTATTTGGTGTTTTTAATTCTAGTTATTTTGTGATTAAACAGAAATGTTACATTGTTGTTTTGAGAGTGATGATATAGCTCCCTTGTCATAATTCCATAATCGGTTGAGACGTCCTGGCTACAGTAAATTCCAGAGTTACACTTAACGTTTGGTTCTTTTTTTGACACTTCGTTTGAATCCATTAGTTGGAGGGCGCCTTCCGGAATTCCATTTTGGGCTCCCC
>JAENJF010000053.1 GCA_016844685.1 Candidatus Nitrosotenuis sp.
CACGTTACTGGAAAAAAATCGCACCCATATCTGATATCTGCTTATGTCATGATAAAGCGCTCAGCTGCTATTGCAAACATTCAGACGGGTGCAATTGACAAAAAAATTGGTAACGCGATAATCAAATCATGTGATGTTATTTTGTCAGGAAAGTATCTAGACCAGTTTGTAATTGAGGAAATCAATTCCGGTGCAGGGACTGCATTTAACATGAACAGCAACGAAGTCATCTGCAATGTCGCCTTAGAGATATTAGGAAAGAAAAAGGGGCAAAACGAGTTTTTGCATCCAAATGATCACGTCAACATGTCGCAATCAAGCAACGACACATATCCTACTGCAATGCATGTTGCAATTTTGCTAAATCTAAGAGAAACACTACCTGGAATCGATGGACTGATAAAGTCGCTTGCAAAAAAGGCAAAAGAATTTTCGTCATTTAAAAAAATTGGCAGGACGCACCTAATGGATGCACTGCCCGTAACACTTGGAAGCGAGTTTGCAGCTTATGTCACATCCATATCAAAGGCAAAAAACGCAATTGTTTTTGCTGCAAAGGAATTAGAGTTTGTAGGACTTGGTGGAACGGCGGTTGGAAACGGTGCAAACACCCAAAAAGGATACAGAAAAATCGCAATATCAGAACTAGGTAAAATTTCAAAGCTAAACCTCAGAGAAGAAAAAGACATGCAGTATTCTCTGCAATCAAAATTTGCAGTGGCAAATATTTCGTCTGCCATTAGAAATCTGGCACTGGAGCTAAACAAAATAGCAAACGACATCAGACTCATGGCATCAGGCCCAGTTGCAGGACTGTCAGAAATTGGAATTCCTGCAGTTCATGCAGGATCCTCGATAATGCCGGGAAAGGTAAATCCGTCTTTGGCAGAGTGTCTCAACATGATTTGTTTTGGAATTATAGGAAATGACACTGCAGTTGCAAATGCAGCTCAAGCAGGACAGTTTGAGCTAAATGTGATGCTTCCTGGGATGCTAAAGGCAGTCTTGGACTCGACTGATATGCTCAAGAACTTTTTGCCAATCTTTTCTGCAAATTTAATTGACGGACTAAGTGCAAACGAAAAACGGCTACAGCAAAACATCGAAAAAAGCCCAGTCATAGTCGCACTGCTTGCGCCAAAAATCGGGTATCAAAAGTCAGCTGACTTGTTCAAGGAGTCATTAAAGACTGGAAAAACAATTCGCGAACTAGTCACAGCACAAAAAATTTTAACTGAAAAAGAAATAGATTCCCTGTTCAAATAATATGGCAAAAATCTGGGTAGAATCATACGGTTGCTCTGCAAGCTCTGCAGATGCAGAGATGATTTCAGGCATCATACTAAATGGAGGCCATACTTTAGCTAGCAGTTCACGCGATTCTGATCTCAATCTGATTGTGACATGTTCTGTAAAAGACGCAACTGCAAACAAGATGGTAAACAGGATCAAGAGGCTAAAGTCAAAGCCACTCGTAGTGGCAGGATGCCTTGCAAAATCAGAGCCAAAGACAGTTGAGCGATTTTCCTCAAATGCCAGTTTAATGGGGCCAAATTCCATTGGCAAAACGCTTCAGATCATAAATCACGCCATATCTGGAAGAAGAACAGTAGAACTTGAGGACACCGATGTTACAAAGACTGGCCTTCCAAAGGTAAGACTAAACCCGGTAGTGGGAATAGTAGAAATTGCAAGCGGGTGCATGAGTGACTGTACTTTTTGCCAGACCAAACTAGCAAAAGGAGACCTCAAATCATACAGAGTTGGCGATATCGTACGACAGGTAACGGAGGAGGTAAATGACGGCTGCAAGGAAATTTGGCTCACATCAACTGATAATGGCTGTTATGGACTGGATATCGGAACCACTCTACCAAGACTAGTAGAACAGGTATCAGAGATCCCAAAGGATTTCATGGTTCGGGTAGGCATGATGAATCCAATGTACATGCCAAGAATCAAAGATGATTTGATCAAATCATTTGAATCTGACAAAGTCTACAAGTTCCTTCATGTTCCAGTGCAGAGCGGAAGCGACCAAGTCCTGCACGACATGAAACGCGGCCATACAGAGGCAATGTTTAGGGATTTGGTGAAAAAATTTAGAAGAAAGTTTGAAAAATTTACAATTTCAACAGATATCATAGTTGGATTTCCAACAGAGACGGAAGAGGACTTTGAAAAAACACTCGTCCTCCTAAAGGAGACAAGACCAGATGTTGTAAACCTGTCAAGGTACAGCAAGAGGCCTGGGACAAAGGCAGCCGAGATGGCCCAAATTGATGTTGCTGAGGTAAAGCGCAGAAGCAAAATTGTCTTTGATCTGATGAATAAAATAACTACATCTAACAACAAACAATGGATCGGCTGGCAGGGCCAAGTGTTGTTCAACGAGCAGACAGACGAGCAAATCAGAGGCAGGAACTTTGCGTACAAGTCAGTCTTTGTTGATGATATAGTGAAGGTGGGCCAAAAAAAACAGGTCAGAATCACAAGTGTGACAAACCATGGTTTGTATGGCATAATTGTAAGCTAAAACTTTTAGATCGAAGTTTGGATCAAAATTAAGTAAGAAGGTTTTTTATCGTATTTTGCAAGAATACCACATGGAGTTTCAAGAGCCAGTTCTATTGATTGGCATAGGCGGAGCAGGCTCAAGACTTGCAACCAAGGCAAGCAGCCTTACCGGTGCAGATTGTGTAATAATTAGCCACGACAGCAATGACTTGAATTCTGAAAACGACATCAAAGTCCACACAGAATCATACGTGAATCCTTCTTCGTATCTGATTAGGGCGCAAGCTCAAAAATTAATGGATAAAATCAGGGGCAAGATTTTTGACTATTCCAGTGTAATCATTTTTGCAAACCTAGCAGGAAAGGCAGGTTGTGCCATTTCTCCACTAGTCGCATCCGCAGCAAAAGAAGAGGGAAAAAAGGTACTCTCGTTTGCCATAATGCCGTTTGGATTTGAAAAAGAGCGTGTCTTTTTGTCCGGTGTTTCACTGAAAAGGCTGCGCGCAAGCTGTGACTCTACTGTTGTTATTGATAATGACGCACTGCTTGAGAGTAATCCTGACCTTACCATGAGTAAATGCTATGAAATAACGCATCATGCAGTAATGTATGTTACAAGCTCTTTGCAGAAATCATCCATATCTAATGAACTAAGTATTCTATCAACAAGCAAGGACGTAAGCGATGTTGAGGTATCGTTGAGGGATTCAATCAAGATGCTCTACGAGGATGCCCCGCCAACTAGTGTCAGAAAGACAATGTTGTACGTATTTGGTTCTGATAATGTGTCTGTTGGAAAAATCAATGCCATTGCAAAGACAGTCAGCGGCATATTCAATGAGAACAATACCAGTGTCAGTCTTGCAACCACACAGGGGAACAAGGCACAGGTAGTAATGATTACGTCAGTTGAGGGAATGGGCAAGTTTGATGGCTATGACCCACTTGGAATTATTCCACAGGAAAACACGCTTGACTGGGATACGCCAGAATCCAGCATCAAGACTGGAATCGAACTATATCAGTTAGAATAATTATTTAGATTTCTTTGCAGACTTTTTTGCGGCAGATTTCTTTTTAGTGTCTGCCTTCTTTTTTGGTTGTGGCTTTTCGGCCTTTGTCTCTGGCTTTACTACCTTTGACTCTGGTTTTTCAGCCTTTGTCTCCTTTATCACGGGTTCAGACTTTGTTTCTTCTTTAGATTCTGCTTTCTTTTCTGACTTTTTTGGCTTTTCTTCTACCTTCGATTTTGTCTCATCTTCGTATGGTGAAACCATTACATAGCCGTCTTCTGTCTTTGCCATCTTTACTCTGATCTTTCTTGGTGGGCTTCGAATTCCTCGCTTCCAGACCTGCTGGCTTAGATCTTGGTCTATTTTGATTTGCTCTGTCTTCATGTGATGTTCTGCAAATTCCTTGATCATGTTGATTGCGCGCTTTGCTCTTTGATTGTCTGGAGAAAGCCACGCTTTGCCCAAGTTAATTGTATAAACTCGTTCTGCTTCTTGCGACAATTATCCTACCTCTACGTCGGTTTTTCTCCAAGCTCTGCGCTTTGGGTTTGTCCTAACCGCTCTTTTGGTTTTTAGAATAATCCATGCCGGAACTGCAGAGTTTTGTCTTGTCTTTTTGAGTAGTCGTATTTTTCGTCCGGAATGTTTTCTTGCCGCCATAAAAATTGAGGCACTTTACCCTCTTTTTAAATGAATCTCAGTTGTTGCTTTGAAATTACTAAATCAGTTTGTTTTGTACAAAGATATCTGCCATCTGTTTTAGTATTCTTGCAGATGCCCCCCAGATTATCTTGGACTGATATGATAATGTGTACATTTCCGAAATAGAGTTATGGTGCGGATCAGTATCAACCGATATGGTCTGCAGGAACGGAATTGCAGGAATGTGTAGTATTTCTTGTACTTCTGAATTTGGTTGAAGGTCAAATATATGATCAAGAACTGCAACAAACGGCAGAATTGTAAATCCAGAATTTAGCGTAGTAACTGGTTTTAGCTGACCAATGACATCTTCTTTCGATATGTGCAAAGATATTTCCTCCCTTGTTTCCCTAATTGCAGTATCAAGCAAGTCAGAATCATGTACAGATATCTTTCCGCCGGGAAAAGATATTTCCCCTGCATGGTGTTCCATGGTTTTTGGCTTTTCAGTCATGATTAGATTGCATTCTTGTCCATATATGACAATCAGGACTGCAGAGTGCTTTGTGGTATGATCCTCAATGTTTGGAGTAATGTCAGTTGCTAGTAATTTTCGAAGATTGTCAAGACTCATGTGATATGATACAAGTCTAGTTTATTATTGATTTATCGCTTTGATACATGACTAAAATAACAAACTAGTTTTCAAAAAATTCAATCGTTCAAAGATTATAATCAAGTAAAATAGAGATGTTAGATAATGATACGCTACGAGATTAATCCTCCAAGAGTAATCCAGGAAAAGATCCTTTCTCACAAAGAAGTGCAAATATCACTAAACAAAATCAAAAAAAGAATCTTTGACATAAGCAAATACTGCAACGGAATCCACTTGACTGATTCGGTCTTGGGGATTCCAAGGATTTCCCCAATTACTACAGGTGCACTGATCAGAAATGACGGACTAAAAATCAACATTACCGCTAGCCTTCGGGTGCGGGATAGAAATTTGATTTCACTTACCCAGTCAGTGTATGACGCAGTACTGTTAGGACTTGACGGCCTGCTCGTACTAAAGGGAGACGAGCCTCCAGCAGGACCCAAAGATTCCAAGCTTGCCCCAAGCGAGGTTGTAAAATACTTTAAAGATCTAGGCTTTGGGAAAAACCTTGACTTTTACCTGTCAATTCCTTCAAATCCCAATTTTGATAAAATTCAAAAGAAAATTGATGTTGCCCCAACTGGATTTGTCACACAAGTAATCCAATCATCTGACCAGGTTTTTCGTCTAGTGGACAAGCTAAAGCCGCAGGGGTTTAAGATAATTCCAGTAATCATGATACCGTCTGAAAAAAACGCAAAGTCGTTTACAATGCTTGGAATTGACTATACAAAATATCAGGACAGACTGATTGACTTTATCTCAGAGATTTACAAGTCAGCAGGAGACGTTCTGATAACATCGCCAAATGACTTTAAAGCAGCATCAAGGACACTTGCAAAATTAAAAGAATTAAAAAGAAAATAACCACACCACATACAATGAAACAAAACTTTCTTGAAGCAATGAATCAGAGAATTTTGCTTTTTGATGGTGCAATGGGAACTGAGATCCAAAAATTCAACCCAAAAGCAGAAGACTTTCCTGACGGAAAGGACGGATTCAACGACGGCTTGATACTAACACATCCGGAATGGATTAAACAAATTCATCATAATTATTTGGAGGCCGGTGCTGACTGCATTGAGACAAATTCCTTTGGCTCAAACAAACTCAAGCTTGACGAATATGGGTTTGGCGACAAAACCATACAAATGAACAAGAAAATTGCATCACTTGCAGTGGAAGCTGCCTCAGAATTTTCCGACAAGCCAAGATATGTCATTGGCAGTATGGGCCCTACTGGATTTTTGCCAAGCTCAAATGATCCTGATTTAGGACAAATCCCGCTTTTAGAAATCAAGGACGCCTACAAATTACAGACAGAGGGCCTCATACTTGGCGGAGTGGATGCCCTACTAATAGAGACAAGCCAGGACATCCTGGAGGTAAAAATGGCAATCGAGGGAGCACAGGAAGCAATGAAAAATCTTGGGAAAAAAGTTCCGCTAATTGCAAATGTCACACTGGACCAATATGGAAAAATGCTTTTGGGTACAAACGTCCAGGCGGCATACACTACCATATCTGACATGGGAATTGACGTGTTTGGTTTGAACTGCTCAACAGGTCCAATAGAGATGACCCCAAGTGTTAGGTGGCTAGATGAGCAAAATGATCTAAAATTATTGGTCGTTCCAAATGCAGGAATGCCTGAAAACGAAGGTGGCCACGCAGTATACAAGATGACGCCAGAGAAAATGGCAGAGGCATTAAAGGACTTTATCTCAAAATATCAAATGGTACGAATAATTGGCGGCTGCTGCGGAACAAATCCTGCACATATTGCAGCACTGCGAAAAGTAATTGATGAAAAAGAATCAACTAGGTAAGTATTTAGAAAAAAACCATACCACCTATTCCATTGAAGATTCCAAGGATAAGCTCCTCGTTAAAGGCAGTTGATCTAAAACAGATTCCGGCACCGCTGATAATCGGGGAGCGACTAAACACGCAGGGCTCAAAAAAGGCAAAGCAGCTTGTATTGGAAGATGATTTTGACGGACTAATCGATTTGGCGCGGGCCCAAG
>JAENJF010000054.1 GCA_016844685.1 Candidatus Nitrosotenuis sp.
AGACGACATAATCGAATACTCAATATTTATAAAAAAAATAAGATTTTGAAAGGAGATTCAAAAAGAAAATGCCTCAACAAATTATCAAATTTAAAAAACAGTTCAAACAGTTAGGGATTCTCTGTTATTATCATGATGTAATTTCAACTTGACATGGCCAAGAATGTTAAGGTCAAGAAACACGAATAAGAATAATTACCAGGTCTCATGAATTACCCAGAACCTCATTTCAGTAATCTAAATAACTACCAATGATTGACTTGGGATGATGACCTGGAAAAAAGTAGCCGAAAAGGGAGTAATTGCAAGCGGCAAGGGAAAAGAGTTCCAGATAGATGAGAAAAAAATCGCAATTTTCAACCAGGATGGCTATCATGGAATTGATGCAATATGCGTACACCAGGACGCCTCAATTGCAACAGGCGCACTTGACGGAGATATAGTAGAATGCCCATTACACTTTTGGCACTATAACATCAAGACAGGTGAATTAAAGGACTACCTCAAGGGAGTCAAGCTTCAAACCTACAAAGTTGAGGCAAGAAACGACGGAATCTATATTGATATCTAGCCAATACAATTTTTAAATCAATATTTCAAACAAACCCCGTGAATAGGCAAATCATAGACAAGATAACTAATCAGGACTATACCAAAATTCAAAACAGCATAGAATCATTTCTCAAGGAAAGCGTCTCAAAGACAGGGGCAAGCGGTTTGGTTTTTGGCCTAAGCGGCGGAATAGACTCCGCTGTAATTGCCCACATTTGTGCAAAATCATTCAAGGAAAAATCACTTGCGCTCATAATGCCAGACAGCAGGGTTTCACCAAAAGAGGAAACAGAAGACGCATTGTATATAGTTGACAAATTAGGACTGGATTACAAGCTAATCGACATCAGCTTGATTCATTCACAATTTGCAAATATTGTAGAGCCAGAAGAAAAATCACTCGGTAATCTCCGTGCAAGAATTCGTGCCACTCTATTGTATTATCATGCAAATTTGAAAAACTATCTAGTCATAGGATCAAGTGACAAATCCGAGCAGCTAATTGGATACTTTACAAAGTTTGGAGATGGTAGTGCAGATATATTGCCAATTGTATCATTATACAAAATCCAGATCAGAGGACTTGCAAAATCACTTGGGGTAAAAGAATCAATTATTGAAAAAAAGAGCAGTCCGCACCTTTGGAAGGGGCACATAGCAGAAGACGAAATTGGCGCGTCATACGAAGAAATTGACTCCATCCTGTATTGTATGGCAGACAAAAACATGTCACTAGATGATGTTCAAAAAACAACACAAATCAGCAGAGACAAAATCGAAAAAATCCATCAATTATACAAAAAAAGTGAACACAAGAGAATAATGCCGTCAAGACTATGAGGTTAGTGAAAAATGAGAATTCTTGACACACTAAGTACAAAGGAGCAGGAAATTTCATCAAAAAACATCGGGATCTATCTTTGCGGTGTTACTGTATATGATGAATCTCACATTGGCCACGCTCGAACAATCATAGTATTTGACACACTTAGGCGATACTTGGAATCAAAGGGACACTCTGTAAATTTTGTCCAAAACTTTACAGACATAGATGACAAGATTATCAACCGCGCAAACATGGAACAAGTATCTTCACTGGAAATCAGTACCAGGTACATTGAGCATTATTTTGAGGATTTTGACAGACTGAACGTCAAGCGGGCCACCACGTACCCAAAGGCAACAGAACACATACCAGACATGGTAAAACTAGTACAAGATTTGGTTGATTTGGAATTTGCATATGTTTCAAAAAACGGAGTATACTATAGGGTATCAAAGTTTTCAGAATACGGCAAGCTATCAAAAAAGAAAACGGATGACTTGATATCGGGTGCAAGAATAGAAATCGATGAGACAAAAAACGATCCACTCGACTTTGCATTGTGGAAATTTGCAGACACGTAGCCAACGTGGCCTAGTCCCTGGGGCAATGGCAGGCCCGGCTGGCACATAGAATGTTCTGCAATGAGCCTCAGATATCTTGGTGAGGAATTTGAGATTCATGGTGGTGGAAGGGACTTGATATTTCCACACCATGAAAATGAAATTGCCCAGTCAGAAGCATTTACGAAAAAACCACTTGCAAAAACCTGGATGCATGTTGGAATGGTGACAATACGTGGAGAAAAAATGTCAAAGTCACTTGGAAATATAAAATCAGTAAGGCATGTCTTGGAAAACTGGGGCCCAAATGTAATTCGGCTCTTTTGCCTCTCAGGGCATTATTCAAAGCCAATCGACTATTCAGAGGATCTCCTAAAGGAAAACCTCACCAAGTGGCGCCAGGTCGAGACTGCTTATTACGAGATGATAATGGCAGATGGAACAAGTGATGGTACCGAAATTTCACACCTAGTCAAGGAGTGCAACCAAGAATTTGACATTTCGCTTGAAAATGACTTTAACACGTCGTTGGCAGCTAGCGCCTTTTTCAAGCTAGTCAAAGGAGTAAACCGCATAGCGGCATCAGAGGCCATGACAAAATCAATTGCAGATATTGGTTTGCCCGAATTTGAAAGAATGTCAGAGATTCTTGGCTTATCAGTACAAAAGGTATCAAAGCAAGAAAAGCAGTCAGTTATGGATTTGCTCAAAAAACGCGAAACACTTCGTGGGCAAAAACAATACTCAGAGGCAGACAAGATTCGTGATCAAATTTCACAATTGAACATTGTCCTTTTGGATCACAAAAACAAAACAATCTGGATGAAAAAAGAAAAAATTCTGTCAGACACTAGTTAGATTTTTTTGTTGATGCGGAAATCAGGGATATCACATCACGGTCTCGCAGCTGGTATGTGGTCGGAAGGCGCAAATTATACCTAATGTCCTTTGCATAAAGCAATCCCTTTGTCAGATCAGTGTGAATTTCCTTTGCAAGGTCTGCAACTGTTGCGCCGTCCTTTAACAAAATCAAGTCCGGCAGAACCCGTCCTTTTCTGTCTGAGAGTTTTTCCGCATCAGCAACAGGATAGATTGCGTTCATTTTCAATAATTTGAATACTGTGACGTTGATTGCGAACTGGACTCCAGTTCTCATGTATTCCCCCATGATTTCCTTTGTGATAAAATCAAGTGCGTTTTTTTGCTTTAGGCTAAGCTCGTCTGGCTTTACTATGTTGAACTGCTCAGAGCCTGGAGAATATTTTATGAGCCCCTTTTGTTCTGCTCGCCGCAATGATAGTTCGCTATCTGCACTTGCGGGAATCACTATAGTGTCATTATAGCGCTCACGTAATCGCTCAAAATTCTTGTCTGCTCCCTCTACGTCTATTTTGTTTGCAACGATTAGTGTGGGTTTTGATATTTTACGCAGGATTGATGCAAATTTTTTACTTTGCTGAAAGTCAATATCGTCAAACTCTTTGTCATCGATTCCCGCTGTATGTAATGCCTCTTTTACATGGGAATTACTCACACCAATTCCACGATACAAGTCAGCAATTGCCACAATTTTGTCTGTTCCAGTATGAATTACCTTTGATACCTTGTCTCGGTTTCCTTCAAGTATTTTCAAATACCACATGATAAACTCCTCTTCGATATCTGCAAAGTCAGATATTGGATCGCCTGTTCCCGCTTCTGAGATTTTACCTGACGAGTCTATTCCGCCAGACACGTCAACAACGTGTAGTATCGCATCTGCCTGTGATGCAACTGAAAGAAATTGGTTGCCAAGCCCCTTTCCCTGCCATGCATCCTTGATTAGCCCGGGAAGATCAATTAGCTCAATTGGAATGTACCTCCATCCGTCAACACATTTTGAGTTCTTGGGATTGTCAAAAACGTTGAATTCCGGATGGACGCATAATGAAATTGCATTGGCAAGGCTTGATTCAGGTTTTTTTGTTGTAAACGGATATGTGGAAATTTCAGACGAGGACAATGTTGCAGAATTGAAAAAAGTTGTCTTGCCAGTATTTGTCTTGCCGATAATTCCAATTTTTATTGGCACAAATACAAATTGCGTTTTTAGCTATTTATCTCTGCCTAATGAATGTGATCATTTTGTGGTCTTGCTTTGAGTTTTTCACAAGTGTTTTTCAGCTCATCAATTGACCAAGAGATTTCATCTAGTTCTTCTTTTGTTAATTCGCCATCCCATTTGTCCAGAGTTATTTTTGATATTTGACACGCATGATACAAAACATTCCAGTATGGGTGATGTTCGGCAACAGTACATGCCAGTTCAGAAACATCGTCCAGTCCACTTTGTGCTCGTGCAAGTGAGCTCATTTGTTCACCAAAAAGACGCACTATGTTTGATTCAAGATCAGACTGAGTTTTTATCATGAGGTTTTTTTTCTCATATGATTTGATTAATTCCTGCAATGATTTGAAAAAATCATCAAAAGTTGCATCAGTCATTAGAACAACCGCTGATGCTCAGCAAGCATGCATCTATTAAATACTATTTTGATTCCTGCCTTTCTTGCTAAATCCTCTGCCTCAGGATTGTGGATTCCTTCCTGGAGCCAAATCACTTTTGGTTTCTTTTTTATTGCTTCCTGTACAACTGGAAGAACTTGGTCTGATGGCCGAAATACATCAACAATATCAATGGATTGATCAACATCCTGCAAAGACTGGAAGCATTTTTTCTCCAGTATTTCGTCTGCGGTTGGGTTTACAGGCATTATGTTGTATCCTTGGGTCAACAAATATTTTGGCACATAATGTGCCGCCTTGTCGGCATTTTTTGACATACCTACCACGGCTACGTTTTTCAATGATAGAATTTGTCTGATTTCGTCATCTGTATGTGAGTCTATTTCCATGATATCATTACACACAAAACAAATTATAATTTATCGGAAAAATAATAATTTTTGACAGTGTTTTTGTGACTGACATTCCTTTAGGGTTTGAAAAGGGGTTAACATCCGACAGGTTACACAAAAACACCAAATAAGCTTAGAGTCAAAAGAAACAACAATGAAATACTATGAAAAGAACGATCAGGCATGGTTGCAGTAATAATCATCCCATTAACTATTGTGGCAATACTTGGAATTACAGCCTATCTTATCTATCGTTTTTTAATTTATGATTTTTTATGTAGACAATCCGTTGCTAAAACGCTTCAAAAATATAACATAAAGAAAACTCCATTTCAAATTATAAAAGAATACCATTCCAGTAAAGGAGAAAACATATCAGAAAAAGAAATACAGAATCTCGAAAAACATTACAGACAACATGAGCCAGAACAATTTCTTGCAATGTATGATGTAATAAGAGACAAGTCAAAAACTAGTGAAAATGACTAGTTCACATTCAAGGGCGAGTTGGGATCTGGATAAAAGGCGTTCCCCCTTCACCTACCACGAGTGGTAGTTTTCCATCCCATTTTTGTGTTTTTAGCCATTCCAAATAGTTTGGATTGGTTGCCAGGGCCTGACTGATAATTTGAATTGCTTTAGATTCACCATCAGCTTCGGCAATATTGGCTTTTGCAACACCTTGTGCTATAGCTTCACTTTGCTGTGCCTCTACTTGAATTCTCCTAAGGTCGTTTTCTGCTCTGAGTGCGTTTTGCTCTGCCTCTACTTTTGATTCAATTGCCGAGGCAAAAAGTGGCGAGAATTGAAAATCAGTAATCGATACAACGTCAGTTATAATGTTAAACGTAGTAAGTCTTTCTCTAATAGCTCCTTCAATATCTGATTTTACCAGGGGTCTTTTTGTGATTAGTTCTTCTGCGTTATATTTTGCAGTTACCTGCTTTACGGTTTCATCGATGGCAGGTTGAATCACCCTACTCTGATAATCCAGACCCAAACTCTGGTACAAATAATTGACAGATTCCGGACTAGGATGATAGTTAACAGTGACTGTAGTTGATACTGTTTGGAGATCCTTAGAGGCGGATGTTGTTGATCTATCAAACTTTAGTGTTCTAACTTCGATACTGACTACATCATTAGCAAAAGGCATTACAAAATGAAGTCCCTCTTTAAGTGGAGGAACTGTTGTGTCAACTGCACTCCAAGTAAGCAACACTCCTCTGTGACCTGCGTCCACTATTTTTACAGAAGCGGCTGCAATCACTCCAATAGCGACAAGTGCTATGATGCTAATCAGAATTACTTTAACTACACTAAAATTAACATCCATCTTTGGCGTTTCATATTTAGACAATTATAAAGTTCATAGTCGTTCTGTGTTACTTATACCCTACCCCTAACGTTCTACATGTCAATATTTGCATTTGAAAATGGCAAAAAAGATACTATGATGCATAATAAACAAATTTATGATTCTTCAGTCAGATTAAATCAAAATGGCTATTGATTTTACGTGGGTTTATTTGCTATTCTTCTTGATTCCGCTACTAGTACGATTAGTCCCACGTTTTCTACGTCAACAAAAAATGAAAAATCATAACCCTGATCAAACATTTCAAAGACAGCAATTTGGGCCAAGTCCAGATGGCATAACACGAAAACCAGCAAGCTTGTCAGAATATCAAAAAGACAAGCTGGTTTTAAGAGAGCTTAACAAAGGACCAAAAACATTTGAAAAAATTCAAAAAAATACAAGTTTTGAGCGTAATGAACTTAATTCAATCTTGGATGGCTTAGAAAAACGAGGCTTGATGGGAGTAAAACAAAAAAACGGTCTCTTTGGTCCAAGGGTTGAACTTTATGTCACTGAAAAAGGATTCAAGGAATACCACTCATAAAT
>JAENJF010000055.1 GCA_016844685.1 Candidatus Nitrosotenuis sp.
TAATGATACACATTAGAGTTGAAGGCTTGCTGCGAGGTAAGATTTCTTTCCATTCCAATTCTGATGGATTCGTTTATCATCCACCCGAATTCTTCCATTAATGATACCAGTTCAGGACTGCTGTGGTATTGGGTGACAGATAGTGTTGACTCCGTGTATACATATCAAAGCATGACCACATAAGGACAAGGTTATTGTATAATTACCGATCAATTATAGATTTGACAGAGCCGATTAGTTAATTAGTCCTATTTTTTGAGTGTGAGTGTTTCATGGGCAAAAAAGACAGAGAGGATAAAGAAGAGCGTCGTGAAAGTTTTGTAGATAGACAATCAAGGCAAAAACGAAAAAATATGCTAATTGGAATAGCTGTCTTGGCTGGAATTGTAGCAATTATTGCATTTGCAAGTTTTCATTTTATAACAAAAACACAATCAAGCCCACTTAATGCGCCAGTGGGAGCAGGAAAGCTTGGCGATGAGCACGAACATACATCCTTACTTGTTAGAATCTTTGGTGATAAATTTGATTTCTCGCCACAACAATACCAAGTAAAAAGCCCATTTATTCACTTTGAGGGAGAGGACGGAAACACCATCCACAGGCACGCATCAAATGTTAAACTAGGATATCTGTTTGATACCATAAAGATTGGTTTGACTGATGATTGCTTTGTTTTCCCAGACAAGGCACCAAATCACACATTTTGTACAAATGAAGATTATACACTCAAGTTCTTCATTAATCATCAAAAAGTAGACAGCATCAATGATTATGTGTTAAATGAGGATGATAGAATATTGGTTTCATACGGAAACGAAAATCAGACTGCAATAGATGCTCAGCTAACCGAACTTGATGGCCAACTAATCAAAAAATAGTCCCACAGTTCGAGAAATGAAAATATTCTAATATATTAAACCGATTTAGTCATGGTGTGATGAAAGACATGGGTATTTCAAGCAGAAATGTAGTTGAAGGCACATCCAGAGCGCCCCATAGGGCAATGTACAAGGCAATGGGGTTAACTGATGATGATCTTAGTCGCAAATTCATTGGAGTATCTCACACTGGAAATGAGGCTACTCCATGTAATATTCACCTTGGAAGATTGGCACAAAAAGCAAAAGAAGGAGTTCATGATGCAGGTGCCACCCCAAGGGAATTTAGTACCATTGCAGTAAGTGATGGAATCGCAATGGGGCATGAGGGAATGAAATCATCCCTTGTCAGTCGGGAAATTATTGCAGATTCAATTGAATTAATGATTAGAGCTCATCAGTACGATGGCCTTGTAGGAATTGCAGGATGCGATAAAAGCTTACCTGGAACCATGATGGCGATGGCAAGACTAAACCTTCCGTCTGTTTTCGTTTATGGTGGAACAATAATGCCAGGTTACTATAACGGTAAACAGCTAACTGTTCAAGACGTGTACGAGGCAGTAGGAGCATTTGATGCAGGTCAACTATCACTTGAGGCATTAAAGAACATTGAAAACTATGCATGTCCAACTGCTGGTTCTTGCGGTGGAATGTTTACTGCAAATACTATGGCATCGATTTCTGAGGCATTAGGTATTGCACTGCCAGGCAGTGCCAGTCCGCCAGCGGAAGATGAAAGAAGAGAAAAGATTGTGTATGACACAGGAGTTGCAGCTACGAAACTACTAGAGCTAAACATCAAACCAAGAGATATCTTGACATTTGAGGCATTTGAAAATGCCATAACAATGCTAAACGCAATAGGCGGCTCTACAAATGCAATACTTCATCTTTTGGCAATTTCAAACGAATCTAGAATAAAGCTTACCTATGATGATTTTGAACGAGTCCGAAAAAAAGTCCCACATATTGCAGACCTAAAGCCTGGCGGAATGTATGTCATGAATGATTTGGACAAAGTAGGAGGTGTCCCAATGATACTCAAAAAACTACTTGACAAAAAATTACTTCATGAAGACGTCATGACAGTCACAGGAAGAACGATGAAGCAAAATCTTGATTCCATGACAATTCCTCCGCCACCAAATGCAAACATAGTAAGACCGATGGACGCCCCACTACACCGAGTTGGAACTGCAGCCATACTTAGAGGCTCGCTTGCTCCAGACGGTGCGGTTGTAAAAATTGCAGGAGTCAAGATTGAAAAATTTACAGGAAAAGCCAAGGTCTTTGATAGAGAGGAAGATGCGTTTGATGCAGTGTCAAAAAACGAAATCAAAGAAGGGGACGTAGTTGTGATTCGATATGAGGGTCCAAAGGGAGGCCCTGGAATGAGAGAAATGCTTGCAGTAACAGCTGCAATAGTTGGACATGGACTAGGTGAAAAAGTTGCCCTAGTTACAGACGGTAGATTCTCAGGAGCAACAAGGGGCTTTATGATTGGGCATGTTGCGCCAGAGGCATATGTTGGCGGAAATATCGCCCTTGTCAAAAATGGCGACCAAATCGTAATTGATACTGAGACAAACATAATTGATCTTGCCGTTCCAAAAGAAGAACTAGAGCAAAGACGAAAAGAATGGAAGCCAAGAAAACCAAACTATGAAACCGGCGCACTCGCAAAATATGCATCACTAGTAGGATCGGCAGCGCAGGGTGCAATAACAAGTCCTATCTGGTAAATATCAAAAAATACTAGTTGTGTGAACTGCACACAAGAACGATTCTGTCAGCGAATCTTTTTGCTGTAAGGCCTATTCCCTCCTTTAGTTCCTTTTTGCAAACATAGCATGTTGCCTCACTTACTGTGCTGTGTAGGTGAATTGAGGGTTTTGTAAAATGTAGATCATAGTACAGAGTCTTTGGCTTTGTTGCAAGGATCTGACTCATGGGTATAATACGTCAAGATCGCATATAAAGGTACCGTACCATACCGTAATTTTTACAATTTTATACCCAAATTAGGCACAAAATACAAGGATTTTTTGAAAAAATCTTATGTTTAGTTTCAACCAAAGACTAAAAATTCTTTAAAAGTTATAAATATCCCACTGTCGCCTTGATTGACATGGGTGGCCTTTTTTGGAAATTCCAGTCCTACAATAATACCCCTAGAGTTATCTGAGTCACAGTTTGAAATCTATTCCAAATTAGAAAAAAATTATTCTCACACATTCTTGTTTGAATCACTTACTGGTCCTGAAGAGCTTGCAGAAACTTCACTAATTGGATTTGATCCGGATGTGATTCTACAAGGCTATGAAGATAGAATTGTTTTGCAGTACAGAGACGGCACAACTAAGACCATAACTACAACTGACCCAATAGCCGAGATAAAAAATTTAATTGGGCACACAGCTGACACCTCATTTAGGTATCTTGGGGGAGCAGTGGGCATAATCAATTATGACGCAATAAAATTATACGAAAAAATTCCAATTAAAAACAACCATACAAAACCTTTGATGGAGTTTGGGATTTATCAAGACGGAATTCTATATGACAACAAGGCAAAAAAATTACTCTACTTTTACTATAATAAAAACAGAATCAATGACATAAAACTATCAGAGCCAAATTTTGGCAAATTAGAAGTTTCTGATATTTCTGCAAACATGGATGAGGGAAAATTCTCAGAAATTGTCAACAAGGCAAAAAAATACATTCATGATGGAGACATATTTCAGGTGGTACTCTCAAGAAGGTTCAATTTTGATGTCAAAGGGGATCATCTAAGAATCTACAAGGAACTGCGTTCGTTAAATCCATCCCCATATCTGTACCACATGAAATTTGGACAAAAAACATTCATTGGTTCTAGTCCTGAAATGCTAGTCAGAGTCACAGGAAGTGAAGTAGAGACATTCCCAATTGCAGGCACAAGAAAAATTACAGATGATGAGCAAAAAAATGAGCGGTTGAGGCAGGAACTCTTAAACGATGAAAAAGAGCTTGCCGAGCACACAATGCTTGTCGATCTAGGAAGAAACGACATTGGCAGGGTTTGCAAATATGGAAGCGTACACGTAACTGAATTGATGCAGGTAAAACGATTCTCGCACGTCCAGCACATAGTATCCCATGTAGTAGGCACACTTGACTCAAAACATGACATGTTTACCGCGTTTGAGGCAGTTTTTCCAGCCGGAACTGTAACTGGTGCACCAAAGGTTAGAGCCATGGAAATAATCAATGAGTTAGAAGAAGATGTTCGAGGACAATATGCTGGGGCAATCGGCTACTTTTCAAACAACGGCTGCTGCGATTTTGCAATAGCCATACGCACCATATTCATTGACGGAAAGTTAGGCTTTGCCCAAAGTGGTGCGGGAATAGTGGCAGATTCTATACCGGAAAACGAATTCAAGGAAACAGAACACAAGGTAGGAGCAATGCTTGCAGCATTAAAAGAGGCAGCAAAATGAAATTTCTGATTCTTGACAATTACGATTCATTTGTGTACAATATTGCACAGATTTTAGGCGAGCTTGGTGTAGAATCAGATGTAATTAGAAATGACAAAATAACAATAGAGCAGATACAAAAAAACAATTACGATGCAATAGTCATATCCCCGGGGCCAGGCACCCCAGAAGATAAAAAATACTTTGGAATCTGTTCGGATGTCATTAGAAAACTTGGGCCTACAACGCCAATTCTTGGAGTTTGTCTTGGACACCAGGGAATAATTCATGAGTTTGGCGGTAAGGTAGTTAACGCTGGAAATGTAAGACATGGAAAAACAAGCCAAATAAAACATTCAGGCGAGTCAATTTTCCACGGAGTAAGTAACCCGTTTAGAGCAACTAGATATCACTCACTTGTTGGAGACAGGACAGTCATTCCAGATGTTCTCAAAATAACTGCAGTGGCAGAAGATGACGGGGAGGTAATGGGGGTAAGCCACAAGGAATACCTAATTGAGGGAGTGCAGTTCCATCCAGAATCAATTCTAACTACTGAAGGGAAAAAAATATTTCAAAACTTCATCAATTTGATAAAAAAATGATCACAAAATACACCAAAACCCTCCAGAATGGCCAGGACTTGACTTTAGAAGAAATGTCAGTTGGAATGGACGAACTGCTAAGTGACAAAATTTCAGATTCTGAAAAGGCGGAATTCTTGAAAAACTTGTCAAAAAAGGGAGAAACAGATGATGAGATTTATGCCATGTTAAATGAGTTAGACAGGCATGGAATTCACATTAGCCCTGCGTGTAAAGGCACGATAATAGACGTTTGTGGAACAGGCGGCGACAAATTACAGACTTTTAACATTTCAACTACTGCGGCATTTGTTATTGCAGCATCAGGTGGAGTAGTTGCAAAACACGGCAACAGATCAGTTTCTGGAATTTCTGGGAGTGCAGATATTTTTGAATATTTTGGATATGACCTAAATGCGCCGCCTGAAAAAATTACAAAAATTATTGAAAAGTTTGGAATTGGGTTTATGTTTGCACAGAAATTTCACCCCTCAATGAAAAATGTTGCAAATGCAAGAAAGATTGTAGGGGCAAGAACGGTATTTAATTTGCTTGGACCACTGTGTAATCCAGCGCAGGTGAAGAATCAACTAATCGGTGTGTTCTCAGAAGAGTACCTTGAAAGAATAATTAGAATTTTGAAAAAAAGAGGCGCACAAAATGTCATGACTGTCCACTCTAATGATGGTCTTGATGAGTTATCAACTACTGGAAAAAACAAAATTTGCTTTCTAAAAAATAATAAAACTGAAACGATGATAATTGACCCAGAAAAATTTGGTTTGCATAAATCAACAATTAAAGACATTCAGATTTCATCAAAAAATCAAGCGATTCAAGCATTTTTATCGGTGCTAAATGGCACAGCAAATCGTTCAATGACAGAAATTACAATACTTAATGCAGCTGGTGGATTAATGGTATCAAATATTGCAGAAAACTTTGGAGATGCGATAGAAATTTCCAGACAGGCAATAAAAAACGAAAAGGCATATTCACTTCTAACTGATTTTGTAAAATCGTGTGGTCAAATTGAAAAACTAAAAGAGGCAGAAACATTATGAGTGATGTTCTAAAAAAACTAGTAAAGAATTCCCAGACTGCAATAAATGACGGGATTTACGAAATTTCAGAACAATTGCCAAATTCAGGCACAGACCTTATAGATTCCATCAAGAATAACAGGCATGCGTCTCTGATAACTGAGGTCAAATTTGCATCCCCATCACTAGGTGAGATAAGAAAAGTGTCAGACCCAGTAGAGATTGCCAAGGCAATGGTGCGTGGGGGCGCAATAGGATTATCGGTTCTGACACAACCGTATTTGTTTAGTGGATCACCAAAGTATTTTATGGAGGTTAGACGGCAAGTCAAAGTTCCAATGTTGATGAAAGATATTGTTATTGATAAAATCCAAATCGATGCTGCAAAAAAAATTGGTGCAGATTACATGTTGCTAATACAATCACTGTTTGATATGAGCCATCTAAAAGAAATTGACGAGTTTATCTCATATGGGCATAAAAAGGGCCTAAAGGTACTAGTCGAATCACACACAGAATCCGAATTTGAGAATTCATTAAAGACAGATGCAGACATTGTCGGCATCAATAACAGGAACTTGGATACGTTAGAAATTGACATGAATACCACAAAAAAACTATTAGAGAGCCATAAAAAATCAAAAATAACCTTGTCGGAAAGCGGAATTAATTCTCCAGATGATATCAAATTCTTGAAAAAATGCGGAGCCGATGCGTTTTTGATTGGCTCAAGCATCATGAAAAGTGATAACATAAACGCAATATGAAATTAAGGTTTCCAAAAGACGGAAGATTTGGAGAATTCGGTGGAAAATACATTCCAGAAACTTTGGTTCCAGCAATTGAAGAGCTGGAAGAAAATTATCTAAAATTTAAAAATGATAAAAGTTTCAAAAAAGAACTAAACTATTATCTGACCGAATATGCCGGAAGACCAACTCCACTTTACTTTGCAAAAAATCTCACTGAGAAAATAGGTGGTGCAAAAATTTACCTCAAAAGAGAGGATCTTCTCCATGGTGGCGCTCACAAGATTAACAATACGCTAGGTCAGGCATTACTTGCAAAAAAAATGAAGAAAAAACGAATCATTGCAGAAACAGGCGCCGGTCAACATGGAGTTGCAACCGCTATGGCATGCGCATGCCTAGGTCTGACATCCGAGGTATACATGGGATACAAGGACACCATAAGGCAAAAGCTGAACGTATATAGAATGAATCTTTTAGGAAGCAAGGTTCATCCTGTAAAAGCAGGTTCACAGACACTAAAGGATGCAATCAATGAGGCAATAAGAGACTGGATTACAAACGTAAATGACACGTACTATTTGCTTGGCTCTGCAGTTGGGCCTCACCCATATCCTGTAATGGTGCGTGATTTTCAGTCCGTAATTGGTATAGAAATCATACAACAAATGAAAAAAATTAACAAGAAAAATCCAGATACTGTGATTGCATGTGTTGGTGGAGGTTCTAA
>JAENJF010000056.1 GCA_016844685.1 Candidatus Nitrosotenuis sp.
ATGGTTCTGGGTTTTTTATCACGCCATAGTCGACGAGTTTTTTCATGATTCTGTTTACTCGATCCTCTTTGAATATGCGCCCAAGCTCTACTAGTAGCCTATAGTTCACATGGATTGATGATATTTTTGGAATATTTAGCAAGTTTGTGTACTCGTACAACCCTTTTGTCCTTGCAGTCTTTGCCTCATTGTCAAGCTTGATTTTCCCAAAGTATATGTCCTCAATTTCATTGTATTCGTCCATCAAAGCTGGAATGTCCTCAAATCCAATCTCCCTTGCGCCCGTGATTCTCTTGTATAATAAAAGAAGCATTGATTTTGTTGTTCCGTATTTTAGCCATTTTTGTGAGGTCACAACATTTCCAAGTGATTTTGAAATCTTTTTTCCGCCCTTGTCCAAAAACATCTCGTACTTTACATGATGTGGGTGGGGATGGTTCAGTATTTCGTCTGAGACCCAATCATTTACCCTAACAGAATCCATGATGTCCTTCCCATATGCCTCAAACCTGATGTCAAATGCATGCCACCTTGCAGCAAATTCCACCTTCCACGCAAGTTTTCCCAAGTCTTTTGTGATGTCTGCCTCTCCCTCATGACCGCATCCTTTGAGGATTTTAGAGCCAATTTCCGCCTCGCGGCATCGGTATTTTATTTTCATTTCATCTGGAACGTATTCATAGGATTCTGCAGTGTACAGCCTGTTACAATTTGCACAAACGGGATAATATGGCAGATACTTTTGGTATTTTTCCTGCCCCACAAGCTCTGCAATTTTAGTTCCAATCTTTTCACTGTTTGTCAGAATTGTGTGAATTTGGTCTTTGAGCAGTCCATTTTTGTAAGTATCTAGTGCACGCCTAAAATCATATTTTATTCCAAGACTGTCTAATCCGTCAAGCAAAAGGCTACTCATGTGCATGCCATACGAATCATGGCATCCAAACGGATCTGGAATTAGTGAAACAGGTTTTGCAATATGTTCGCCAAGCCAGTCTGGCATGCCTTCAGGTATCTTTCTTAATCCATCCAAATCATCTGAATATGCAACAAGCTCTGACCTGTATCCCAAGTTTTCAAGTGCAAGCTTGACTCCATATGCGCGTACTGCATCCCCAAGACTTCCTATGTGTGGAATTCCAGATGCGCCAAGGCCGCTCTCAACTCGCAGTAAACTGGTGTTTCGTCCAAGATGTTGTTCCCGCTCTATCATCTCATGGGCAAGCTTGTCAATCCAGGTGCCCCTGCCAATAATTTTCTGGTCGTCTTCTGACATTGTCACACCAATGATTTTGCCATATATGGACCATCCATCGAATAGCCTAGTTTTTTGTAGTATTCCCGTGTGCCAACTGCGCTAATTACAAGAAGTTTTTTTGCATCAAATTTTTCTTTTGATATTTTTTCTGCCTCACTCATCAATTTTTTGCCAAAACCAGAATGTTGAATTTCACCTTCTTCACGCTCGCCAATCTTTAACGATTTTCCATATATGTGAAGTTCACGAACAATGCATGTTTTGTCAGTTACCTCTTTTCTGTGGGGTTTTTCACTTGGTTTTCTTAGCCTTAAAAATCCGTAAATTTTATCATCAGAATCATCATATGACAAGAAAACCTCACTTCCCCCAGATGAGGAATAGTCTTCCCTGCATAATGAAATCTCGCTTGAATCATGATTCTCCCTGAGTCCGACCTCCCGACACCTAATGCATCTGCAAGAAAGGTTTTGCCTTTTTAGATTCTCATGAACTATTTGTCTGAGGTTGCCTGATTTTGGACCTGCGATTATTTCTCCAGGCGATATTTCCCTCTGGATCCTCATTATTCTAACCCACCTCGGAATGTTTTTCTTGACATCAGTCAAAACTCGGATCATGTCATCATCAGAATACGGCGTATATTTTCCCTCAAGATACTCTTTGTATAGCGGAGTTTTTTGAAGTACAAGCGAGGGATAGATCTTTAGCATGTCTGGCCTTAGCTCTTCATCTTCAAACAGCTTTCTAAAATCTGCAATGTCTCCTTCTGGACTCATGGTGGGAAGTCCCGGCATCATATGTGCAACCAGTTTGTATCCTGCATCTTTTGATATCTGAAATGATTCCACAACATCTGCATAGGTGTGTCCCCTGTTTACTAATTTGTAGACTCGTTCCTGGAGACTCTGAACGCCAATCTCTATTCTGGTCACCCCGTACTCTAGCATCATATCGATGTGTTCTTTTTTGCAATAGTCTGGTTTTGTCTCAATTGTAAATCCAACGTTTCTTATTTCTGCATTTTCGTTGTTTGTTTTCGCCCATTCAAGATCCTCCGAATCAAATCCATTTAGGGCGTCATAGCATGATTTTATGAAATTTCGCTGATAGTCTTTTGGCATGAAAAGAAACGTCCCGCCAACTATGACAAGCTCCATCTTTGTTGGGTCATGACCATACGCGACAAGTTTTTCAATTTTTGACACAATCTGCTTTTTTGGATCGTACTGATTCTCAATTGCACTAATCGTTGAAGGCTCGTTACCTGTATAGCTATTTGGCGAGTTGGATTCTATTCCGCCAGGACAATACGTGCATCTTCCATGTGGGCAAGCGTAAGGCTTTGGCATTAATGCAACTACTGCAACACCTGATGCTGTCTTGACTGGTTTTTTCAATAGGGCCCTTGACAGCTTGGCATAGTCGTTTCCTGAGACCGTTGCCAAAATCTCATGATTTTTTGGGATTCTCTCAAGTGCGTATTTTGTACAGACTTTTTTGATTTGTGATTTTACCTGATTCCTGTCAGGCGAATTTATCAAAAGTAGGTTTTGTGATATTTCAGAGCATGCCTTGGAAAATACTATGCTTTGTTGCAATAATTTTTGATATCCGTATGGCCTTAAATTCGTTAAACTAGATTAGCGTCTTGAGGCCTTGCGTTTCTTTGGATTGGCCTTCTTTACCTTTCTTGGTTTTGCCTTTGACTTGGATTTTTCTGCCTTTTTTGGGGGGTTCTTTTTTGCTTTACCTCTTTTCTTTGTGGTAGGCTTTTTTCTTGTGGTAGGCTTTGATTGTTTTGCAGTCCATGGTTGTGGTTCCTTGTTCTTGCGCTAAGGTGAGCAAGATCTGGATCAACCATGGTGATGGTATTTCCATGTTCGGTGAAACATTGGGCGTGAAAGACCTTGCCTTTTTGATAATCCATATCTGCTCTTGAAACGCCTTGCTTGCAGATTACACACATGTCTACAAAATCTTTATTCTCCATCGCCACTCAACTTCTTTCGTCTAATTTAATATTTTTCAAGCAAAATATCTGCGACAAGCTCGTGTAACTGCAACAAACTTGTAGATTTTACCGCATGGTATGCAAGTATGATAATTGAAGATACGCACCAAGATGGTATTGATTTTTGTCATAATGACTCTAAGCTACCTAGTGACAACCTTTGTTTCGGTGGAAATAATACAAAACCAGATTACGGACACGATCGGGTTTTACTCTGTCCAGGCAACAAAGTCAACTCTTGCCAACGTATACCATAGTATAGGCGAGAAAACAAACGAGCTGGTCTCACTCGCGGACGACGCCGAGATCCTGGGCTTTATCAAAAACTCAAATTCTGATTTTGAGAAAATTGAAAATCTTGATGGTTACATAGACAAGATCGACAATGACTGGAAGGAGGGAAAGGACTTACCGATCATTTCAGATATCTTGGCCAATGATCTGTCTATCCACCTGCAAAGATATCAGAATCATTTTTGGACTTATGACGACCAACGGGCCTTTTCAGAAATTTTTATCACAAACAAGCACGGCACCATTATCGGTTCAACTGACAGGACCAGTGATTATCTACAGTCTGATGAGGACTGGTATGTGGGGGGCATATCGGAAAAAAACAATGCATGGCTTGGCCAGCCAGAATATGATGAGAGCTCAAAGGCATACTCGATAGATATCGTTACCACCATCAAGGATGAAAACGGAAATTTCGTAGGAATAATAAAAGGAGTCTTGAACTTGCATTATCTTAAAAACGATCTTGCCGAGTTGCAAGAAAACATCCCGTACCGGAACACTCCGTATCTGGTTGATCAAGACGGGTATTCCATTTTGAGTGTGGATAGTGAGAACCTGGCCTTGTTTACAAGTGATGTCAAGCTAAAAGAGTTTGGGACTAATCTGTCGGATCTTATGCCAGTCAAGCTTGCACAGGCAGACGACTCGGGGTTTTTGATATGGTCTGATGGTACATCGGACAAGTTTACCACTTATACTACCATACCAGAAACCGAGTATCCTGAGAAGCTTGGCTGGATTTTGCTGCTTGACTTTGAAAAGAACGAAATCATGGCGCCGCTGATGAATCTGCAGAACACGCTAGTTGTAATTGGAATGATAATTGCCATGGCATCTGGGATTGTCGGCTATTATTTTGCAAGAACCATCTCAAAACCAATTGAGTCGCTGTATGTGGCGGCAAACAACATGGGAAAGGGGAATCTGGACCAGCAAGTGATGGTGCGCTCAAAAGATGAGATAGGTAAATTGTGCGAGTCGTTCAATGCTATGAGCAAAGACGTAAAGAGAAAAATCGAGCTGGAAAAAGAGCTGGCAATAGCGCAAAAACAGGTCAAAGACGAAAAATTGCTGGCCGTAGGCGAGCTCTCTGCAAGAATCGCACACGATCTGAGGAACCCGTTAAACACGATTCGTAATTCCTGCGCGCTTTTGTCCGAGACGCGTGATGCTCAAGACGACAAGTCAAAGAGGTACATCTCTTTGATCCAGAGATCGATTAACCGGATGTCTCATCAAATAGATGACGTACTGGATTACGTGAGGACGTCTCCGACTGACAAAAAAGTAGAGTCGTGCCTGAGTGTAATAAAATCGGTTATCGACTTGAACCCGCCTCCAGAGAACATCAAGGTGGCAATGTCAAAACAAGATCTGTTGGTTGTTTTTGATACGCAAAAAATCGAGGTGGTGTTTGTAAACATTTTAAAAAACGCGGTACAGGCAATAGGAAACAAAGCTGGGACAATCAGCATCGATGTTTCGCAGCAGCTGGGATTTGCCGTAATCGAGTTTGCAGATTCTGGCTCAGGGATAGCTGAGGGTGATCTGTCAAGAATCTTTGATCCTCTCTTTACGACAAAGCAGGAGGGCACGGGCCTTGGGCTGTCAAGCTGCAAAAACATTGTAGAGCAACACGGAGGAAAAATCGAGGTGCTGCTGAACCCGACGAGGTTCCAAATCTATCTGCTAATGTAATGCCTTTGTTACAAGTTGAACTGGTTCTTTATCCAATCTTAAATCATCCTGATTCTAATAAAGCATTGTAAGCAGGTGTCTAGAACTATATCTGCGTGATACTAACACAGCATGATGAGTTAGAACGTTGCAATTTTATTGAATCCATAATGATTTTGTAAAGGTGGCAATTGATCATTATACAGAACTAATTGTACACACGCCTCAATTATGCTAGTTTTGAATTCACAAAGACACCTTTTTTGTTTGTGATGACGCCGATCTCTTGGCTTTTGAGCTTGTATTTTTTACAAATAGAATCAAAATGATTACAACATACACAATTCCATATGAATTAGATGAGTTTTAATTCAAATAACGAGTACTTTTTATATTATACTCAGGTATAGTATGGTATACCATGGAACAAAGCACGATAAAGCTTTCTAAAAAGATCAAAAATGATCTCAGAAAGCAAATGAATCACCCTGGAGAAACCTATGAAACAGTAATTGCCAGACTCTTAAAAATTACCCAAGAAGACGATGTCCTGAGCAAGACAGTAATCAAGAACATTGAGGAAGGTATTGCAGACATCAAAGCAGGGCGTGTGTATACTTCAGAACAAGTCAAAAAGAAATTAGGACTAAAATAGAATGATCTGGCAAGTCATTTGGTCTGAGAAATCTGTCAAACAATTAGAAAAAATCGATACAAAAAATGCACAAAAGATTTATGATTCGGTGTTAGACTGCACAGAAGATCCATTCAAAGCAGTGATAAGACTAACAAACTCACCGTTTTACAGATTACGAGTAGGAGATTACAGAGTTATTTTGGATTTACAGCAAAGCAAGATGATAATCTTTGTCATAGAGACTGATCATAGGGGCAAAATCTACAAGAAATACTAGCAATGTATGGAAGTTGATTTTCTTTCAATACAATTAGGGGAATCAAACTAAGACGATTAGTTTCTATTGCTTCTAAACTGGTTATGTTAAGATATTAATTATTCGCGTCTCAATCATGCTAGTCTTTTTGAATTCACAAAGACACCTTTTTTGTTTGTGATGACGCCGATCTCTTGGCTTTTGAGCTTGTATTTTTTACAAATAGACATGATTTGCTCTGAATAATTTTTTGGTGCAATAATGCAAAATCCTATTCCCATGTTGAAAGTTTTGTACATTTCATCTTGCCTTATTCCTTGATTCTCAATTAACTGCATTATTTTTGGAGGCTCAGGCATGGAATCAAGCCAAAACCCCGTATTCTTTAGTCTGAGTAATTTGGTAAATGCTCCCCCCGTTATGTTTGCAAGTCCATGGACTTGGCACTTTGAAATGATTTCAAGAACCGGCCTTACATAAATCTCAGTTGGGACTAAAAGGGCATCACCAATTCTGCCCACACCGCTCACTGTGTCTTTTATGGAGTATTTTTTGAGCAAGGCCTTTCTTGCCAGGGAATATCCATTAGAATGGATACCTGTACTCTGAATTCCAATTATGATATCGCCCTGTGTTACCTTGTTTCCAAGTATTGTCTTGTTTTTTTCAACAAGCCCTGCAACCATCCCTGCAAGATCAAACGCAAATTTCTTTTCTAAAAACAAGTCAGGCATTATTGCAGTTTCTCCGCCTACTATTGGAACATCTGCTTTTTTTGCACCAGCCGCCAACCCCCTTGCAATTTCGATAAAAATAGACTCGTTGTTTTGATTTGCGGCAATATAATCAACAAACGAAACTGGCTTTGCACCAATACAAATTATGTCATTAACATTCATTGCAACACAGTCTATTCCGATGGTATCGTATTTTTTTAGCAAATTTGCAATTAGAACCTTGGTGCCAACACCGTCTGTATGTGTTGCCAAAAGCTTTCCACCGTGGATCTCAACCAGCCCTGCATAGTGACCAAAACCAGATTTGACTTTATGCGCCTCGTGTGTTGACGCGATTATTCTGCCAATGGATGCCTGGCTTTTCTTTATCTTTTGTACGTCAACTCCTGCATCCTTGTATGTGAGGCCCATGTTATTTTGCATCCTCATTGTGGATAAAAGTACTTTGACAGGGACTCACATGTACATTCCAGAATCTGCCTGTCTGTGTTCTTTGTATTTTTCTGAGAGCTCCCTGAATTCTAGCCCGATCTTTTCCTTTTCATTTCTCAAATCTGCGACATCAATTCCAGTGCCGTAGACTTTGTTTACGGCATCGATAAGCGTGGCTGCAGCAAGTGGATCTGGACTAGCGTGGCTTGCCTTCACAAGTAGCGTTATTGCTCGAATTTTTCGCATTATGCATTCGTTTAGGATACTTCCTGGAATTCCGGTAATGAATCCCTGCGAAATCATGCTTATTCCTTTTTCTGACATTATTCTGCACAGGTCTTCTTCTGCTGCACAAAATATCTTGTTGTCATGTTCATCGCTTGCAACTCCATCTAAAATTACCATCTCTTTTGTTCCCTTGCTTTGAGCCCAGTCTAGAATGGTAGATGCGATATTGTAGAGTCCCTCCATTCTGAGTGGGACTTCACAAATTATTGCGCAGATTGTTCCTTTTTTGTTGGAGTAAAATCGAAATGGATGTCTGAGCCTTCCTTGAATGAATACCGTTGATGGTGGAAGAAACCTTGAGCGTAAATATCCAACTTTGTACATTTTCAACCTCTCAATCATGTATCCTACTGCGAGTGGTCCTGCTAGGCCTGGACCGACAAACCCTGCAAAAATTATTGGGCTTTTGTAATTGATTTTTTTTATTTCAAGGACGTGATCTGAAATGTTTTGTCGCATTATGGTGTTTCGGTTTTCTGTCTAATTACTTTTCTGCATAAAGAGGTCCAGCATCCTTCTACCCCTATCTGTAAGGGAATAAATCATACTTTGGCCAACAATTTCCTTTCTTACAAAATTATACTCTGTACAAAGGCGGAGATAGTTCAAAAACGATCGTTTCATGCGAATTTTTGAATTCATATAAAGATCAGAAAAAGTCATCGAATTACATTTTAGCTGATACAAAAGCTTCAAAAGCGAAAGCGTACTGAAATCGCGTGTGCGCGCCTTTACGGCGTCAAGAATCTGCTCGTCTCTTGTTATGATGAAATCTTCAAAGTGGTCTGCAATCTCGACTGGGATGTATGTCATTCTTGCCCTCATGTTACCGTATGGTACGGTACGTTACCATATTAAGGTTAGCTTGAAATTTTGTTGATCTTTTGACAGTTTTTTTAAACAATTCACCACAAGAAAAAATTTGAAAATTTACGCTGTTGCCTGAAGAGGTTTTGTTTCTTTTCGCATCTTTGCTATTGCTGCAGCAAGCTGCATTGCATGAATTTCATCCAACGTCTCGCACATGCAATTAATGTGATTTTGTGATACTTAATCCTATGCGGCAAAAACCCATTTCAAAAAATCTGAATAAGAAAAAGAAAAAAAAGAAAAATCTTGATGATTTAGTTTTTATGTTTATACCATTTCTGCAATTGCAAATCGTCTGCCAACTTGTGTGATCTTGATTTTTGCATCTTGACCAGGCTGTCCGCCTTTCACAAATATGACGAATCCGTCTACCTTTGCTATTCCGTCGCCCTGTCTGCTGGTTTCGGTAATGGATACATCGTATTCTTTACCAGTTTCTACTGGTTTTGGTGTGTCGTCAAACTGTCTATCGTTGTTAAAACGTCTGCCGCCACCGCCTCCTCTGTATCCTCCGCCAAACCTTCGATTGTTTTGTCGATCGGAATTATCGTTAAAGCTCATTCTTGCACCTCCCTTACTTCACTAGAACAAGTTTCAGATGTGTTATAATTATACCTTCTCAAATTAGGTTAATTGTAACCCCATCACATCTGATGGTTGGCGCAGTCACAGGCATAGATGCCCACGGTAAGACTGCGCGTTCATTATCTGCAACAGCTGATATTTGCTGCAAAAGCCTTGGTAAATTGTGTATTATTCGAACCGATTTTGCAGGTGCTTTGATTTGACCATCCGTAATAATCCAAATTCCGCTTCTAGCAGTGCAAGAAAAGTCGCCTCTGATTGGATTTACAGGATACGTATACCATAACCTGCTTACCAAAAGCCCGTTCTTTGTATCCTTGATAATGTCGTCTCGTTTTACGTTCCCCCTGATTGTCAAATTATGTGGTGCGGAAACTGGGATTGGATTCGAACTACGGCCAAGTGGCGAGCCAGGTCTACTTGCATTTCCTGAAGAAGCTGTATTTTCCTTGTAGGCATTATACAAATCAGAATATGTTTTTTCAAAAACCCCATTTCTTATGTAATGTGTTGGCTTTGTTGGGACCCCCTCATCATCAAACGATTTACTTCCCAATCCATTTGGCATGTGGGGATCATCCATAAGATCAAAACCCTCGCCCG
>JAENJF010000140.1 GCA_016844685.1 Candidatus Nitrosotenuis sp.
TGTTGCGGAATTACTCCACAGCAACGGAATAGAGATTGAAAATGCATTTTTTTCCCAAGATGATATCATTTTGGTCCTAAAGGAAGAGGACGCATCAAAAGCATATGAAATTTTGAGAATGGAAATTTCTAGATAAAATTATACGCCTGATGATTCGGCTTTAGAAAGTTCCAGATAAACCTTGTCGCCAACCGATATACCAAGATCCTTGTATTCGCGCATGTCAACTTTGAGTGATGTGAGTCCACTTGGTCCTCCAAATGATCCACCTGACAACATTTTATTTAGGTTTTTCATCATGTCATCCATGTTTGTAAATCCCATAACTCCTCCACCAAATGGAGTTTGAAGTTGCTGATTATTTTCTTTGAAATCCTTGGTTAGTGACAATGAGAGTATAACATATGGTGCGCCATCTGTTGCTGCATCAATTCTAACTACGACGTATTCTTTCTTCATGAATATGTGACCTTAAGTGCAATATTTATGCGCTTCAAAATTATACTTTGGGGAGCAAAAATTATAGGGAGAAGTTAGCGAATTTAGCGAATCAACCGTTATATCGACTAATTTGGAAGAAAAAAGATGACAAATAAACGTATTTTGGTCTTGGGTGGAGGATTTGCAGGAGTAGACTGCACCAGAGCCCTTGAATCCCATTTTAAGAGGGACCAGGAAGCCGAAATTACGCTTGTCTCTGAAGATAATTTTCTTTTATTTACGCCCATGCTGCCGCAGGTGGCATCAGGAATGATTGAAACTCGGCATATTGTAATGCCAACAAGACAGCTTTGTAGAAAGGCAAGATTCTATGAAGGTAAAGTCAAAAACATAGACCCATATGGAAAAAGAGTCACACTATACGGGACTAATGAAAAAAGAGGAATTTCACTTGACTATGATTATTTAGTTGTGGCACTAGGAAGCCAGACAAATTTCTTTGGAAACAAGAGTGTTGAAATTTATGCGTACACCATGAAAACACTCAACGACGCAGTTGTTTTGCGAAACAGAGTCATAGACATGCTAGAGCAAGCTGAAAATGAAACTGATCCCATTTTGCGACAAAGCTTGCTGACATTTGTCATAGTTGGTGGAGGATTTGCAGGAATTGAAACTGCGGGGGAATTACTTGACTTTATGGTTGATGCAAAAAAACACTATCCACATATTCTTGAAAATGAAATTATGGTGATTGTTTTAGAGGCATTACCTGCTATATTGCCTGGATTTAGCGAAAAGCTTGCAAAATTTACAAAGGACAAGCTAATCCAGCGCGGAATTGATATTATGCTAAACACTTTGGTTGTAAACTTTGATGGCTCCGAAGTAATCATTAAAGAAGCAGCTGATCCTACCAAGACCCCAGTAAAAGATAAAACATTATCCGCAATACAAACAAAGACACTGGTCTGGACTGCAGGTGTCACACCAGTGGACACGATAAAGAATTCAGTGTTCAAGACAGATAGGGGAAGAATAATAGTGAACGAGTTTTTAGAAGTTTCTGATTTTCCAGGAGTATATGTGGTTGGCGATTGTAGTCTGGCAATTGATCCTGATACAAAAAAACCATATCATCCAACTGCACAAAACGCAGAAGCGCAAGGAAAAATTGTAGCGTACAATATTTTTGCTGGTATAGTTGGCAAGCAAAAAAAGAAAATAGAGTATCATTCCAAGGGCCAAATGGCAATCATTGGAAAAAGAACGGGAATTGCAGCCATATTTGGTATGAACATTCATGGGTTTTTGGCCTGGTGGATTTGGAGATCAGTCTACCTTAACAAAATTCCAAGAGCAGACAAAAGGCTAAGGGTTTTGCTTGACTGGGCCGCAGATTTGTTTTTTGATAGAGACATTTCGAGATTGAAAATTCTTCGCAGGGAACCGCCAATTGACTACAAGGAACTTGATGAAGTTGACGATGTTTGGTAGGAGAAATCCTCATTATGCGTAAAAATATACTATATTGGCATTTAAAACCGTTTATTACCATTTAAAACCAGTAGATATATATACTGTAACCATTGAATGGACATCATGAGCAAACAACAAACAACAGATAACACAAAAGATGTCTTTGCAGTTTATACGCAATGCTTTGACAAAATTCAGAGCAACGTAGAAAGAGCAAATCCACAATTTCTGCAATCAATTACAAACCTACAACAGGAGTATCTTGCAGCATGTGGCAACTTTGTTCACAATGTGATCGCTAGTCAGCAAAACTATGTCAACAAAATTGGCATAAATACATCTGCACCAGAAGCAACAACTAAAGTTGTTTATGGTATCACTGACGAGATCATAAAAGGATTTGATGTACAAAGCAAAATGGTACATACTGCATTAGATGCTACAAAACAACATATCAAAGCAATAAATGAGAATGCTACTTCATTTGCAGCATTAAACCAGAACATCATAAATTCTTGGATATCTATGTGGAATCAAAAAAACTAATTCTCTCTCTTTTCTTTTTATTATTGTCTGTTAAACTTTAAAAGTAATTTTTAG
>JAENJF010000057.1 GCA_016844685.1 Candidatus Nitrosotenuis sp.
CCCATCTTGCAAAAAAGAATTAAAAAGAAAATTTAAACAGGGTGATTATCTTTTTGTCGAATCGTCAAAGTGTCCCGCCTGTGATATTCCGATGAATATTGCAAAAATTTTTGGCGAGCCTATAGAGTAGTGATTATTGCACCTGTTGGAGTTGGAATGAATGTGTGCTCTGCCTGCGCGACACGTTGTTCGTTTGCCTCAATTAGCACTGGATATGAGCGTACTATCTTGTTTTTGACAAGCTCATCAAGTAATGGTCTTGACTCTTTTTCATCTAATTCCTTTGTAATCCACCTGAGTGCAAATGGCAGCATGTTGAAGTTTTCCCAGATGTGATCAATCAGTTTGTTTGCCTTTTCGTTTTTGGTTTTTTTCCTTGATACCAGACCAAAGATGTTTCTTATCTTACCTTCTCGAACAAAGCCCAAGCCATTTGATGTTGTAACAAACGGCTCACAGGCATAGGTCTCTTTTACCGAGAGGGAGAATGAGCCAATTGACCAAATGTTTGGAATGGATTTTCCCGCATGAATGGTGTACTGTTCAAGTGAATGTCCGCTAAGATTTGCAATTGGAACAAGTCCATTTTGTTTTACTGTTTTTTCAATAATCCTTCCAATATCGCTTGATTTTACTCCTTCCTTTACCATTGACATTGCATTTTTCAGAGATTCTTCTGCAGTTTTTACTAACAGGTCAAACTCTGAATCATAGGAAATGCTTACGGCAGTATCTGCTATGAATCCGTTTATCTGTACGCCAAGATCAATTTTGATAAGGTCTGTATCTGTTAGAACTTTTGGATCATTTGGTTCTGCAGTATAATGTGCCGCAAATTCATTTAGACTAGTATTTACCGGAAAGGCGCATTTTCCGCCACGAGTTCTAATCTCATTTTCTACCGTCTCACATATTTCATAAAGTGTTTTTCCAACCCAGTTTTTGGTTCTTGCAATCTCTCTTACCTCTGACGCTATTTTGCCTGCTTTGATATAGTCATCAATTTGCAATGGCTGGACTGATTTTGCATATTATTTAAAATCATGTGAAGTCTAGACTTTGGAACACGGTCAATCATATCATCCAGATTTTGAACAATATGTTTTAGTGTGGCGTACACCTGTGCATTCATGACTGTTTGTAACATATAATATCCCATATACAAGAACAGTAATCCTCAGAGTCGATGTGTCAAAGTGCATGGAGATATGATATGTCTTCATGCCCCAAGCCTGAAGCTTAAATTGGGGAGAAAAAGTTGCACACACAGCGGGATCGTGGTCTAGCTTGGTATGATTCGGGTTTTGGGTACCTGAGGTCGTCGGTTCAAATCCGGCCGATCCCATTTTAATTATTCTAGTAATGACATGATTTTTTAATCAACAAATCTGAGACATCCTAATTGGCTTACGAAAAACGTGAACTGCTTCTAATTAGTGGGGTCCTACTGTTTATGATAGGGTTACTTGGAGCCGGCCTGCCGCTGATTTACTCTGTAATAATTGCAGTTGCAATATACGTTGGAATCAAAGTGTACGTGGGAAAAAGAAAGCATGTACTTGCAAAGCAACTGGGGCAAGGAATCTGCGCTGACTGTGGATCAAAAATAGAAGGTGGCAAGTGCCCCAATTGTGGCACAAATTGACGCAAAGAGAACTAATACGCACCATTTTTTAACCAAAACGACCATTCCAATACAAATGCGTCTCACATTAACAACTTGCTCAACTTTTGCTCAAATAAGATCTAAAATGATAATAAAATTGACAGAAAAGTGCAGGTAAACAAAAATGAAGACATTGTACATATTGGCAATATTCTCGATTTTCGTATTTTCAGGAATTGCCTATGCATATGCTGAACCAATTATTCCAAATATTGTAATTAACGAAATTGATACAAACCCTCCAGGCGATGATACAAAAGCCATATCTGAATGGGTTGAACTGTATAACCCGACAGACCAAGATGTTGACATTGGCGGATGGCAAGTTGCATCAACCGTCGCAACAAAAAAGACGCTGACAATTCCTGCTGGTACAACAATAAAATCTGGACAGTTTTTAGTCTACTCGTATACAAGCTTGTGGTTTGCCGATATCTCAGAAAAAGTACAACTAAAGGACAAATCTGGAAAAATAATTTTTCATCATGGCAAAGAAATTATGATGGGCTTGATACTGACACATCAAACGATTGGGCATTCAGAACATCTTCTGCGGGATCCTCAAATGGAAAACCTGAAACAAAGTCTATTGATAATGAAAAAGCAATAGTCTTTGTAAATGCCGACAAGCGTTCATACATCTTTGATGAAACCGTATTGATAACTGGAAATGTCTCAAAACGCATTTTCCAAGAAAAACCATCTGTCTCAGAACAACAACTAGTAATCACAATAGACGGTCCTGATAAATTTTACAAAACTATTACACTATATCCTGATCTGAACCTTAAATTTAAAGCACCATTCAAGCTGGACAAAGCACAAGGCGTAACTGCAGGAACATATGATGTTTCAGTAACATACGGTGTGGCACAAGCCTCTGTACTGATTTCTGCTGACGCTAAGCAAGTTGTAACTTCGAATGGAGAAATTTCTGAGCTATCAATAACAGCCGACAAAGATACATACATTCCGGGTCAAACGGTATTGGTTTCTGCATCCACTACCAAAGTAATCCCGCTTGAGGGACTCAAACTATCTGTGTATGATCCAAAAGGAAGCCAAATCTACACTGGAAAACTGTATCCCACCAAAGATACGTTCTCAGCAAACGTGTTTATGACAACCGTAAAACCAGTCTATGGCACATACCAAATTGTTGCAGACTATGCAACACAGCATTCTGAAACCATATTTGAGCTTGTACAAGATGTAAAAGACACAGAAAAAATCGTACTTGCAACTGACAAAAAATACTATGCACTTGGCGACTCTATTGCTATATCTGGACGAAGTAACAAGTATGTTGCAGCACTAGACCTGGAAATCTTGCAAACCAGTATATCTCAACAATTAGGTAAGCACGCTACTTCACAAGAAACAAACAAAAATGTTTTCAAACTGGCAGATCAAGTACGACTTGAAAAAGATAGTACTTTCGAATACAAAGTTTCTTCATCTTCCTTAAGCCTTGGCGACTATAGAGTGACAGTTTCAAAAGAATTTGGCAAGTCAGTTACATATTTCAAAATAGTAGAAGACCCAACAGCATATTCTGAAACCAAAGATGAGAATTTTGTATCTACTGAAAAGGCAACATATGATATTGGCGGCAAACTAGTCATTATAGGCCATGTGATTCCAAAAATAAGAAGTACATTTGAGGCAATTCCCGTGTATGTTGAAATCAAAAACGAAGATGGCAAGCCCATCACCTTTATCGGACAGGGTAAAACCGCAGGCAAACCAAGCACAAACCCGCAAATAAAGACATACTCGCTTTCGGCAGTACCGGACATATCTGGTAATTACCAAATAGACGCAACCATAACTAAATCTTTATTCTTGCCTGGAAACTATGTCATAACTGCAAAATATGCTGGCAAACAAACATCTGCGACATTTACCGTCACAGACTCGCTTGATATATACAACAAAAAACTCGTTGTCAGTACTGACAAGACTGTCTATGGATTGGGCCAAACAGTAAATCTTGACGGGACAATCACCACCGGTCAGTCTGCAGTTCAAATTGTACTCACAAAGCCCGATGGCAAAACAATGAGCGGAGGAAGCAAAGTTGATAATAACAAGTTCTCTTGGACTTGGCAAATTCCACAAAAAGATTTTGCTCTTGCTGATATTAGAGATCAAAGGGGAGAAAAATCTACTGTTTTTGGAACCTACAAAATTTCAATAATGACATCCTCTGAAACAAAAGAGGTATTTTTCAAAGTATCAGAAGATCCGGCAAATGACACACTTAGCATAAAACCACTTGAAATTACTACTGACAAGCCTGTATACAATACAGGTGAAAAACTCACCATAAGTGGAAGTGCAATAAAAAGACAACAAACAACTAGTGAAGGCGCTGCACTTGACCGAGTAAAGGTACAGGTGAAAACATCTACTAACAAACTGATCTTTGACTCCTCGCTTGACTTTGATAATGGCGGTAACTTCAAGACTACGTATGATCTACCTGTTACAATATTCAAAGATGGCACCTACAAAGTGACTGCAACATATCAAAAAATAAAAGCCGAAACAACCTTTGAGATGAAAAACAACATTCCAAAACATAATGATGAAAAACTAACTCTCTCTTTGAACACTGATAAAGAAGAATATTCTCCTGGTGACACCGTCCATATATCTGGTAGTCTGAACAAGGTGATATTTTTGGATCAACTGAACCTCGTAATCCTATCAGAAGATAAAACCAAAATTAATTGTGGAACCTCGTACTGCGGACTAGGCGGAAAACCAATCAATCTCGCAAAATACTATGACTCTGGTCTTTACAAATATGATTACGCAATTTCACCGTCTGCCTCTCTTGGTAATTATGTCATAAAAGTAGAGGCACAGTTTGGCACGTTTACAAAGACCTTCAAAATAGTAGAAAAGAAAGCCATTCCGCTAGATATGGCCGAGCCTCAAAAAATATCAGAAAAATTCAACAGAATCACAGATTCAAGCATTTCAATCTCTTTGATGGAAAAAACAATACAAGACCAAACTGTATCGCCTAGGACACTACAAGGCTCACTTGTTGTAAAGCGCGGCGCTGAATCAAAAATTAATATACAAATCTCAACTGAAAGTGGCCAATGTATCATAGGCCAGTCATCCGACTGTCTTGTGTCAAAATCAACCACGACTTCGAACTCTGACTATAGTGTAGTACAAATTGATGACGCCGGCTTTAAGATACAATATTCCGGCCCAGGCGCTGTATTGGAAAAGTTCACAATCATGCCTGAATCTGATTTGAGTGTAATCCAAAATTCAGTTTGGACTGTGGATATAATCAAAGAAGAAAATCAGTATTCAAAGTTCTATTATGAGGTAACATACAATATAACACAATAGAAAAATATTCCATAAAAATACCAAAACGTTGTAATGAACATCCAAGTATTCATGCTAAAACAGGATGACCCAAAAAAGTGCACTGCGGCAAAACTGGTGAAATTTGGACTGGCAAGGGGAGTTTCAAAAACACAAAGTAATACTATAATCTTAGATCCATTTGCACCGAAAACCATTCTTAGGCAAGATGCAACTATTGCAAAATCAATAACAGGAATTGATTGTTCCTGGAATTTGGTAGAAAATGTTTTTACAAGAAAATTTCATGGGATTCCACGCAAACTTCCGCCACTACTTGCAGGAAACCCAGTCAACTATTCAAAACTAAATAAATTGACAACTGTTGAGGCGATCGCAGGAGCTTCTTTTATTCTTGGATATGAGCAACTTGCAATAGAACTGCTTGACAAATTTACCTGGGGACATACATTTTACGAATTAAACAAGGATCTGCTAAAAGATTACTCCAAGATCAAATCTGAGCGCGAAATCGAATCCCTGTTGGTTGAATATGGACTTGATAAAAAATATTGACTGATTTACAAACATCAAACCTCGAGTAAAGATTTATTCAAATCCACTTTTCAGACGGTAGATAACATGGCTTCAGAAAGTTCAGACACTGGTCTTGTAAGGAATCTGACATTATTGGACGTAGTCATGGTCGGAGTTGCAGCCATGATAGGGGGAGCGATATTTGTGCTTGTGGGGCCAGGTATGGCAGAAGCAGGACCCGCTCTTATGATTGCTTTTCTGATAAATGGCGTCATTACAATGTTTACTGCACTAACATACGCTGAGCTAAGCTCAGTTCTGCCGGATACTGGAGGAGGATACCGATGGGTCAGAGAAGGTCTTCCACGACCGAACTCATTTCTAAGTGGATGGATGTCATGGTTTGCGCATGCCATAGCCGGAAGCCTTTACGCAGTTGCATTTGCATCATTTTTCGCACATTTGCTGTCCATAACTAACCTGGTTCAATCCTCGCCATTACTTGAAAAGGGAATAGCTGCACTCGCCATTGCGATTTTCACGTTTATCAATGTCAGAGGAACATCGCCTACAAGCAAAGTGGGAAACGCCATCACAATTACACAAATCACAATAATTGGCTTGCTTATTGTCGGCGCACTTGTAGCTATGGTCTTTACAAATCCCTCGTGGTCTGACAACTTTTCAAATTTCTTTCCAAAGGGAATGTCAGGACTTGTAATAGCGATGGGTTTGACATTTATTGCATTTGAAGGATACGAAGTAATCGCACAAACTGGAAACGAACTAAAAAACCCAAAAAAGAACATTCCGCGAGCAATACTGATTTCACTTTGTGCAGTTATCGCAATTTACATTTTGTTTACATTTGCCTTCATAGGAGGTCTGTCATCTGAAAAAGGCCAACCATCCTGGGAATTCATTGGAGGTCTTGGTGAAATAGGAATCATTGAAGCTGCAAAGGATTTTCTACCTTTTGGCGCATTAATTGTTATTGCAGGTGGATTGGTATCAACACTCGCTGCCCTAAATGCAACCACATATTCCTCAAGCCGAGTCTCATACGCCATGGGAGCTCATTACAACCTACCTC
>JAENJF010000058.1 GCA_016844685.1 Candidatus Nitrosotenuis sp.
CAAGAAGGCAATGGCTGACAAGAAGGCAATGGCTGACAAGAAGGCAATGGCTGACAAGAAGGCAATGGCTGACAAGAAGGCAATGTCAGTTGGTGGAGTTGACCTTTCTACTGCCTCGCCACTGTTAGGAGCAAGTGATGCAAAAGTAACAATCATCGAATTCGGTGATTACCAATGCCCAAAATGTGATCAATGGTTTTTGAATGAAAAGCCCGCTATTGAATCTGAGTACATATCCAAGAATAAAGTGAATATGTATTATGTTGACTTTCCATTCCTAGGTTCAGATTCTGAATTGGCGTCTGCTGCAACATATTGTGCAGATGAGCAAGGAAAATACTGGGAATACCATTCAGCATTGTACAAAAACCAGGGTGGAATACAAAGCGGTTGGGCAAATTCTGATGCACTAAAGAAATTTGCATCAGATGTAGGCCTTGACACAGAAAAATTCAACAAGTGTCTTGACAGCGGAAAATATTCAGATCGAGTAAAGCAAAACAAACAGGTTGGCACTTCAAGTGGAATAGCCGGTACTCCAACGTTTCTTCTTGTTGGTCCAAACGGAAAAACAGAGAAAATTGTAGGCCCACAACCGTCAGCTGTATTTGCATCAACAATTGAAAAATTATTGAAGTAAAATGCACACTCTGACACTCAAACTTATTTTTTTAAACAAAAAGTATCTCGTTCTTGCAGCTAGCATATTTTCTGGATTTCTTTTCCTTCTTTCTATAGTGTCAGAGTACATATTTTTGCAGCCAAGTTTCCTATTTTATGTACCGTATGACGATTTTCTTAATTTTTCATTAATTGTCATAGTTTCTGCTCTTTCAGGACTTGTCATTAGTATGAGTGTATACAAGTTTGCTTTGATGAGTAGCATTCGCAAATCAAGCTCAGGCTTTTTTGGCTCAATTATTGGCGCAAGTGCTGGGGCATGTAGCTGTGGCCCTATTGGATTTTCTATAGTTTCTACTTTTGGCGTTGTTGGAGGAACTGCAACTGCCTTTCTTGCTACATATGAAATTCCTCTTAGATTGGTCTCAATTGGAATTTTGATTTACACCTATTTTTACACAATTAAGGCTTTGACTGCAGAGTGCAAGATAAAATGAGTAATTTAGATTTTTTTCAATGACGATTTAGTTAGTAAGAGGAAAAAGTAGAACACAAACATGTACAAATAAAAAATGCTCCCGCCGGGATTTGAACCCGGGATCACTGCCTTGAGAGGGCAGTATGCTTAACCGGACTACACCACAGGAGCTTGAACAACCCAAGAATTCTCGCAATTTAAGGATTAGCCAACTAATGTGAAACCTAAAATCTTTGGCAAAATATGCATCTCAATATTGTATTGATTGGTTAAAAAATAATCAGCTGAACGCTTAAGAAAATTAAAAAATAAAATCATACGTGGACATTAAAACCATACTGGAGAAATTAGCATTATCTAATCATCCAGTAGGACTTGGCGGATGCAAAAATCACGGAACTACACTAGAGTGCTGTGAATACAATGTTACCGTATTTGACAACAAAAAGTCAAAAGATGAAATTCATGTGATTAATGATGACATAATCAAAATTCATCACGGCACAATGGATGAATCAAATTCTGACATTTTGCAAAAATACGACAAAATGTCCGTACTCTCCGATCCAGAATGGAGTCTGAAGATCTTTTTATCAAAAATTAAAGAAAAACATGACAAAATCAGAATCTCTTGCATAAAAAATCATCTGGTTGATTCTGCATTTTATGCAACAAAGGCAAAACAAGAACTATCTGATCCCTTTGCACCCTGTTGGCTAAAATGCGCAGCCTATTCCATCACCGATGCACTTGTACTGTACAATGCAAGACCGTGCAGTCCAACACATACACTCGAATTCATCCGCAAATTCAAAAAAAGCAAGGCAAACGAATCATTCTCAATAATTGCAGACGTGATTGGACTGGAACGAGCAACACCATCTTTACTGTCAAGAATGCTAAAATCCACAACTGGCTTTTCAGACATGATCGAGGGGAATGAAAATTCCAAAATCATTCAAAGAAAATACGAGTATTTTGTGAGTAATTCGCTTCTTTCTGACTGTTACTTTTATCTTGGTTATATGAACAGAAACATTCTAGTATCAATCAAGGATATGATTCACAAAAAACCAGAATTAATCCACATCCTAAAAACGGCATTTGACATAGAACACGATGTTACAAAAATAGAACAACAAGCATCAAAACTTCACAAACTGGCACATGATCTGACAAATCTGTTATCTGAGCACGCCTAGCTTTTTTCAATAAAATTTGATAAGCTTTAAAACCCCGTAGCATGATCACTACTTTATGGTAGATCAAGCTTGCGGTTGCGAAGCAGACAGCGGAGATCCTGACTTTACATGCGATTGTGCAATGCAGGGACACTGTATTTGTAGCCACGATTGTAAATGTTCTTCTTCCGTTTGTAAGGAAGCAGTAGCAGAGTTAAGATAAGTAAAACTTAACCTCATTTTTTGTTTTTTCTTATTTTGTTATTTTCTAAACTGGAGAGTCGTCTTCAGGATCCATTCCCCAAGACTTGACTAGTTCTTTTTGAAACTTGTCAAGCTGCGTCCCGTTTAGCGCATTACCACAGTTTTTGTGTGTTGGAACAACTGACATTCCAGCAAGCTTGTATTCAATTTCATACATGTGAACTTTAGCGCAGTCGCACATTTCCAAGTGAAAATCCGAGACTCCTCTATATTTGCCTATATGAATAACGTTTAACTAGGCAATCCGGACAATTACAGACACATGAAGGCAAGCCTGTTAGTTGCCGTAATTGCAATTTCGTTAATAACAATTGGATTTTCTAGTGCTCACGCACAATTTCAGTCTGGCGGCGTTGATGTGCCTGGAAGTTGGTATGTTGGTGAGGGACTAAAGAAAGGGGATCGATTCAGCTATTCCATGTGCCATATTGACTACAAAGACTGTGTTCCGTTCCAAATTGACTTTTGGTTCAAAGGTGACCGCAAATCCGGCAGTGAGACCCAATGGGAAGTAGAAACCGTAGTCCGTGATGGGAATAAAATAATCAAAGGAACAATGTATATTGGTAAGATTGGCGTAGAACCAACAAGCAGCACTGATAGTATTTCTCAATTTTCTCGCTCATTCAAGTCATCACTAGTTTGGTTGTCTGCATATGCAACTAGTGAGACTGCCTCTGGTGGCAAGGGACCAAAACAATTCGGCGCTCCATCTTGGGGCAAAATAGGAAACATTGGAGGCGAGCAAATCATTCCAACATCAAAAGAAACAATAGCTGTGCCTGAAGGAACATTTGACACCGTACTAGTCACATGGAAAACTGGAGGAAAGTACAGTCGAGTGTGGGTTCTAGACGACTTTCCATTTCCAATAAAGGCAGATACATATGCACACGTTTCATCCGGAATACCGCCACAAGAATATCAATTTCAACTATTAGAATATCAACAAAACGTCTCAAAGGATCCATTTGCAAATATCAAAGCAACCCCAGATGCGCAAATGGGACTTGATTGTCCTAAAAATTATGATTTTGTGTCATCTAACCAGAACACAAACACAAACACCATGATAATTAACGCAAAGTATGGTCCACCACATCCAAAGGCTGGATGTGACATTGAATGGATAATCAACTTCAAAAGATCAGTAAACGTGGATGAGTTTGAAAATGAGATACATTATGATATTGCAGTTATCGATACGTCAAAACCCGGACTTGAAATAACAAGATCAGTAGCACAAGACGAAGGACGTGATTTCCTGTTTACTACATCTGGTCAGATAAGGCGTACCACTACTGTTAGTGAATATGGGCCTTCAACATATGCCATAATCGTGTATGGTACAGGTCCTGAAACCGTATCACCAGATCCCGCAAAACTTGGTTGGGCACTTATTCCAATTGACATACAAAAAGGAACTGCACCAGTCGTAACACCACCTGTTACTGCGCCAACCATTCCATCTTGGATAAAAAACAACGCAAAGTGGTGGTCTGAAGGAACAATTGGAGACTCTGACTTTGTTTCAGGAATCCAGTATTTGATTCAGCAGGGGATAATCAAACTCAAGTCTTAACTTTGAAACCTTGGTAAAAAAAACACTGTTCATTCCATTAGGAGTAATGCTAGGTGCTGCAGCTATTGGCCTTGCATTTCCACTTCTTACGGGACTGCCTGGCTCTGATCAAAACATAATCCCAAGATTTGCAAACAAATGGCACGTTGGAGAGAACGCTGAAAGCAAACCCACATTGCAGTATTTGGTAAAATATCATGACATGGAATTTTTAGCAGAGATTCGATTCCTGGATAAAAACTCTGACAGCCAGGAAATTGAACTCATAATTGATGATAAAAAAACAGGACAACACATAGAACACAAGACAAAAATTGGAAACGCGTTTGTTTTCATTGATGTATCCGATGACATCAAACCGTACGTGCATGCGCTGGATGCAACTGTCTTTTCGGTACGCGATACCGTTGTTGAAGAAAAATATCTAGTTGTCGGAGCAGAATGGGGAACAACATTTGTTGGCAAGTTTACTCCAAAGCTAAAGATTACCGAATACAAGGAGACGCAATTTGAATTTGGAAAGCTAAAAACCTTTACCCTATCTTACAAGATAAATGACATTGAAAACAAATTCTGGATTGCAGATGGCATCCCGCTTCCTGTAAAGGCAGAATACTATGCCCTTGATGGGAACATTGACTATACTTATGAGCTGACAAAACTGGGTTCCTAACCTAGCTGGTACACATTAACTAAAAGCCAGTTGCAGTATGAGGTTACCTTTTCATCAAACTTGCACCAAATATGTATGGAATGCGGAAGTATGTCTATTCTGCCGCCCTCTGGAAATACTTTGACTCCTTCTTTTCCTTCATACATGTATGCGTCATCTACCTGAATGTCTCCAAAAATTTCCTTTGCCTTGTCTTTTATGATGACACGCTGAATTGGAAAGTTTTTTCTCTCTCTGTTTACTATAATGGAAAGATCCTGCATTCCGTAGGAATCAAAATCCTCAATTTTGCCCCTTTGTGGAAAATTCACAATTAGCTGAATCTTGTATTTTTTGCCCACTGCAAAGCCAATCTCCGTTATTCTGGTGTATGCCATCGCAGGGTTTTTTTTGAGTAAAAGTCTGATCTGTGGAAGATTTGATTTGAGTTGCTGCTGGAGTTCACTTGTTATTTCTGAAAATATCATATTGGAAATTATTCTTGTTTGGCTATATTATTGATTTTTGCCTGGGATGGTTTTTTACATATGGCATGTGTATAGGAATAATGGCCATGCCGATGGATTATGATGGTATGAGCTCAGACGACAGTTCTGAGCGTGCAAACAGTGTCGATGATTACAAGGTAACGTGCATTAGATTCATTGAGGACATATCGAAGGATTATCTTGAGTGGGTTGATTATTACAAGCTGCCGCCAGACGAGTACAAAAAAAGAAGAGACAGAATCACAGCAGTAATAGAAAGAACAAACGAATGGATTGCAAAAGTTGCGCAAACAATCAAGGGAGTAGACGTTGCAATGAATGACGGAATACAAAAAATGGCAGAATCCACCGCGGGCCAGCCGTTTCAGATTGGAGTGTTTGTAAACAAGCAATCAGGCTATACCATGTCAAAGCCAGGAATAATCGACATTAATGTAAAGGCTGTAGGACGAAATGGAAAGAAAACCAGAATAATCGAGCATTACAAAGGACAGAACTTTAGAGTTGAATCTACTGTAAAGGCATTCATAGATGAGACAAACCTGCCACAAGAAGAATTTGACCTAATGGACATACACCTACAACTCGATGCGACATCTGCACAGCAGCGAGACTTGATTTCATTTACTATCACCGTTGCAGAAATGGCAGATGGCTATGAATCCGACAAGCGCGGAGTCAGTACTATAATTCATATAATTTGAATCATCTTGAATACTTGGCAGTTAGCGTGGCAGTCTGTATTATGTGATTTTGCATTGCTGTAATCAGTTCTTGCTTGTTTGATTTTGTGGAAATGTCAACTGGAAAATCAAGTGCATATAGTTTGAAAAAATACCGATGTACTCCAGAAGGCGGGCAGGGCCCCACATAACCTGGCTTGCCCAAGCCAGTTGCTCCTTCAATGAATCCTTTTTTCTCACCTTCTCCAAGATGGGTCTTTTTTGGAGATATTCCCCAGACTACCCAATGAGTAAATGTTCCACTTGGCGCGTCAGGATCATCTAGTATAAGCGCCATGCTTTTTGCGTTTTTTGGAATATTTGAAATTTTTAGCGGTGGTGATACATTTGCACCATCACAAGTGTATTTTTTTGGAATCTTGCCATTATTTTCAAATACACTTGATATTTTCATTGTCTTTGTACTTGGTTTTATAGGATTCTTTGTATCATATTGTGCAAATGATAATTGTGTTGCACTAATCATACCAAACAATATGGAAAATGCAACAAGAAAAACAATGACTCTCATGATGTTCACTCCACGACACGAAATAACTAAAGAAGTTTTTTATTCTAAAATAACTTGTAAAACAACTCTAACTTCCTGAGATCTTTGCTCACCTGGGTACTTTAGCTCTGAAATTTTTTTTGCAAGTGATTTGTCACTGACAAGTGACGCAATTCCGTTATGTATGGTATTATCAAAGTCTACCCTTACTGTATGATTTGCCAAGGCATTCTTTAGCCAATCTGATTCTAAATTTCTGCGAGAAAAGTAAATCCTGTCATGGTATGATACTGCCCGAAGCAATACCGTATGCTCTGCTCCAGTCTTTCTACCATGTGTGGTTAGGGCAGCCTTGAATACCTGATTTTTCACAGGAACACACCCAAAGTCAAGTAATTTAACCCCATTGATTGAAAATTGTAATTTTCAATACCGATAAATCGATCCTGAAAAACAAGCCATGGCAACCCGCTTAGAAGGAATAAAAGAAAATATCTGCACTGCTGATGAATTCACAGGAAAAAAAGTAGTTGACAGGGAAGGAATCGAATACGGCAAGGTAAAGCACATTCACATTAGCCAAGAGACACTTGCAGTATCCGGAGTTACCATTCACCAAGGATTTCACAAGGACTATTATCTGACTAGCGAATACATTGACAGGTTTACCGAGGAAACCTTGCTGCTCAGCAGACCTCCAATTCGAACTGACGTGCCAGTAGTGGACATTGACGGCCACAAAATTGGCAAGGTAAAGCGCCTAGTCAAAAACAACGAAACAAATGAACTCCAGTCTATAGAGGTCTCAGATGGTGTGATTCACACAAAGATTGTCTCAAAGACAGATGTATGGGGAGTTGGAGAAAAGGTAACGCTAAAACTCACAAAGCAGCAGTTCAAAGACCTTCACTAAACCATTTTTTTAATTTTTCAACCAAACAAAATATAATTAAAACAAATTAGGCAGAATCACACTATTTGGTCTTTGACATACATGTATTGCACATTGGGGTGCCATCATTTAGGACAAATTCGACATTAGTTCTAAAGCAAACGTGACAAAGACCTTTCATAATTTAAAACAAGTTTTTCCATTTTAAATTTTTTTGCAAAAATATTTTGAGCCAATCACTCAAGAATTAGCAATTTATACTGTCCAAGCTGGAATGATTCATTGTATTCTATAGAAACTAGATCTCTTACCAAGGTGTATGGTTCTGGACTTGCAGCCGTTGACGATATTTCGTTTCAGGTGAACGAAGGCGAAATCTTTGGATTTCTTGGGCCAAACGGGGCTGGAAAAAGCACCGCTATCATGATTCTAACCACGCTTCTAAAACCAACTTCGGGAAATGCATACGTTGCAGGATATGACGTTGTATCGCAGGCAAAAAAGGTGCGAGAAAGCATTGGCTATGTCCAGCAAGACATCACTGTAGATGAATATCTGACAGGAAGAGAAAATCTGCTACTGCAGGCAAGGCTAAATCATATCCCAAAAAATCTAATTGAAAACAGAATAACTGAACTGCTTGAACTAATCGAACTCAAAGACAGGCAAGATGAGGCAGCAATAACCTATTCTGGAGGAATGAGAAAGCGACTAGAAATAGCAGGGGGGTTACTCCATAGACCAAAGGTCCTTTTCTTGGACGAGCCAACAGTTGGACTTGACATTCAAACTAGGCAAAAAATCTGGGAATACATAAAAAAAATTCACAGCGAATTCAAGATGACAATATTTCTTACCACTCATTACATGGAGGAAGCAGATAAGCTCTGCGATAGAATCGGCATAATAGACTATGGAAAAATTCAGGCAATAGACAAGCCACAAACAATGAAAAATTCCCTTGGAAACGAAGTCATTGTATTTTCAATTGATGACCAGTCCAAAAAGGACATGATGATCAAAACCCTCAAAGAAACCGAATCTGTAAAAGAGGTCACTGCAAAGGATGACAAGATTACCGTATTTTCATCAAAGGGAGCTGAGCTAGCTACCATGCTGTTTAATTTGTCCTCAACTTTTGGCATTCAAATAAAATCAATCTCAATTACCCAACCAAGCTTGGATGATGTGTTTTTGTCGTATACCGGACGGGAGCTACGGGATGAAGCAACAAAAAATTACAACCGCAAAAAGGAATATGCAAAAATGAAGAGGCTTCGACAATGATCATATATGATACTTATACAATATTTTGGCGCGAACTAAAGCGATACCGTAAATCAAGAAGTGGAGTCTTGATAAGACTAATTCAACCTGCAATCTGGATAATAGTGATAGGAAATACGTTTTCAGGAACGCAGCCACTCATCCAGTCAGTTGGATTTGGCGGGACCTACATTGAGTTTATGGCACCAGGTGTGATAATTCTTACTGCAATTTTCACAAGCATATTTGGCGGGGTCAACACCCTATGGGATAGACGATATGGATTCATGAACAAAGCGCTGACTTCGCCAATATCAAGGTCATCAATAGCACTAGGAAAGATGCTTGCCATATCCCTGATTGCGGCCTTGCAGGCAAGTCTCATAATTGGAATTGCACTTGCAATTGGAGTTACCTTTCCCAATTTCTGGATAATTGCGCCAATAATGGGAATAGTAATCTTGTTCTCACTTGGCTTTTCAGGAATATCAGTAATTGTTGCAGCTACTGCAAAATCACAGGAAACATTCTGGGGAATGATCAATTTTCTCGGCATGCCACTTTTCATGCTTAGTCCTGCTTTATTCCCCCTTGAACTTTTACCAAGCTGGCTTGCAACTATAGCAAAACTCAATCCGGTGACATATACTGTTCTTCTTGTGCGAGAAATGATGACTGGTGTCACAGAGGGAGTATCTGCAGCACTGAGCCTTGGAGTAATTGGAATATTTGTTGTGACAATGATTTGCATTGCAAGCTATGTCTTTACGCGTGAGGTCAACAAGCCGTTTTAATTGTTAAAAAATTGACTAAAACTACAAGAAATTCTTACTTGAGAGATCTTTTGCAAAGGCCGCAAAATAGCCTCAATGCAGCGCAAAGTAGCTATTCTAGCGGCGTTTTTTGTTATTTTTGCTAGTGTGATTTATCAGCCTGCCATAGCAGCAGGCAATTATCCGTTTGTCAGTACCTGGGGCCAACAAGGCTTGACAAAAACTGGCGCTTTCTTGTTTCCGCAATATGTGGCAGTTGATGATACCGGCAATGTCTATGTGACTGACCTTGGAAACGCACGAGTCCAGAAATTTGACAATGATGGGTCGTACCTTCATTCATGGGGCTCAAAGGGAACAAGACCAAGTGAGTTTCACGCCCCTGCCGGAATTGCCGTTAGAAATAATTACGCATATGTAGTTGATCATGAATTATCATCTGTTAAAAAATTTGACACATCGGGAAATTTCATAAAAGCCTGGGGTTCTGAGGGTTCTGACCCTGGAAAGCTCAGACTTCCAAACGATATCGCAATATCAAAGGACAACTCTGTTTATGTTGTAGATACTGGCAACAGTCGAGTCCAAAAATTTGATTCCGACGGAAAATTCTTGCTTACGATTGGCTCCAGTGGTACAGGTGACGGGAAGTTCCTAACGCCGCTTGGAATAGCAATTGACGGTAATGGAAATATCTACGTATCAGATTCTGGCAATAACAAAATAGAAAAATTCACGTCAGATGGAACCTCTATTAAAAAATACTCTGGATCTTCAGGCGGAATTAAGATCTCGCCTGATGGAATGGCAATAGATTCAGCTGGGAATTTGATCATTGCAGATTCTCCAAATAATCGGATTGTTGTACTAGATCAGGACGGAAAAACCGTGGCGACTTTTGGAACAACTGGCACAGCAAATTCTCAATTTAAGATGGCAAAGGATGTTACGATAGACTCAGACGGTGACTTGTTTGTAGTGGACTCTAGCAATCACAGAATCCAAAAGTTTGGTACAAAAGACACAACACCTGTTGCTACCGATACACAAACGCAGACAACACCGACAACACAAACTCTAAAGCCAATCATAGGTGATCTCAAAAAACCAACCATTGTTCCACCAAAGGACATCTATGTTGAGGCAACAGGGGGATTAACACCAGTAGGATTAGGCAAGGCAACAGCAAATGATGAAAGCGGAATCAAATCCCTGACAAACAATGCGTCATTAGAATTTCCACTTGGCATTACTACAGTAATTTGGACTGCAATTGATGGCTCTGGAAACATGGGTATTGCAACTCAGACTGTAACTGTGGGCGATTCTACCCCTCCAGTGTTTGACAATTTATCAGATATAGTATCTGAGGCAAAAGGCGTACAAAACAAGGTAAATCTTGGCAGCCCGACGGCGACTGACTCAGTTGGAGTTTTGACAATAACAAACGATGCCCCAGAATTTTTCCAACTTGGTGAAACAACCGTAACTTGGACTGCAATCGATGTTGCAAAAAACATAGCAACTACAACCCAAACAGTTACCATAACCGATACCCAAGCGCCAAAGATCAAAGCCCCCGCAGGCATAATAGCGGAAGCATCAAGCCTTGATCATAATCAGATTAACCTTGGCAGCCCAACAGCGACTGATAATAGTGAAATTTCATCAGTAACAAGCGATACTCCGGAATTTTTCCCACTTGGCGAAACTCTGGTCACTTGGACTGCCATAGATATTGCAAGAAATATAGCAACTGCAACCCAAAAGATAACTGTATCTGATACAACCGCACCTGGTATCATTCCACCAAATGACATTACTGTTGAGGCAATATCTGCGATATCAACACCGGTCGCACTAATTTTGCCAAATACGACTGACGTACAACAAGTCACAATCAAAAACGATGCCCCGCAGTTTTTCCCAATAGGCCAGACAAAAATAACTTGGACTGCATTTGATCTATCTGGAAATAATTCCACCACTACACAAACGATTTCAGTAGTTGATACAACTGCTCCAATCCTGGCTGTTCCAGAAAATATTATCCAGGAGGCAACTACGTCATCTGGAAATCTAGTCAGCCTGGGTGAACCGACAACGCAAGACATATCGGAAATCTCATCAGTGTCAAACAATTCGCCTTTAGATTATTTGATTGGCAGTACCATAATTACCTGGACTGCGACAGACAAGTACGGCAACTCTGTATCAAATAATCAAAATGTTACAATAATCGATACCACGCCGCCAAACCTTACTGCACCTGCTGACATCACCGTTGAGGCAACCAGCATTTCCCAAAATGTCGTAACCTTGGGTGAACCAAAGGTTTCTGACCTTGTAGGCGTGGATTCCATCACAAATGACGCACCATCGGCATTTGCACATGGCCAGATCACCATAACATGGACTGCAAAGGACGCATCAGGAAATACTGCGACTGCAACCCAAATAATATCTGTCGTTGATACTATTCCACCTGAAATCACCCTGTCTCAAGATATTACCATGGAAGCAACAGGACCGTCTGGCACTGCGGTATCAATTGGTAGTGCAACAGCAAATGATGTAATCGGCGTAGAGTCACTTACAAATGACTCGCCAGACGTTTTCAATTTAGGATCAACACAAATCACCTGGACAGCAACTGATTCATCTGGAAATGTGTCCACTGCCACTCAAAACGTTACAATAGTTGATACCACCGCACCGACAATTGCCGCGCCATCTGATGTTATAGTTGAGGCCACTTCTGCAACTGACAATACTGTGTCATTAACTAAACCGACAGTACAAGATATCGTCAGCCAAGTGACAATAACAAATGATGCACTAGAGAAATTTTCACTAGGTGAAACTATCATCACCTGGACTGCAACTGATGAATCTGGAAATGTATCCACTATTCCTCAAAAGGTTACAATAGTTGATACCACCGCACCGACAATTGCCGCGCCATCCGATATCACACTAGAGGCTATATCAAAATCGGACAATACCGTATCACTTGAAACCCCCATTGCGTCTGACAATGTTGAAGTAACAAGTGTAACAAGCGATGCTCCGGAGTTTTTCCCAGTTGGAGAAACCATAGTCACATGGACTGCAACTGATGTATCTGATCTTACAACTATTGTTAAACAAAAGATTAACGTCGTAGACACAGCAAAGCCAATAATTCAAGTATCTGACATAACATTAGAGGCGACAAGTGAGCACAATAACGCAGTTGACCTTGGAAACGTCAAAGCAACTGATCTAGTCGAAGTCGCTTCATTAACCAGCGATGCCCCTCAGACATTTTCATTAGGAGTTACAACCATCACCTGGACTGCAACTGACGAGTCAGGAAATGTGTCCACTACCACTCAAAAGGTTACAATAATTGATACTACAGTACCGTCAATTGCCGCACCATCCGATATCACACTAGAGGCTACGTCATATGACGGCAATACCGTGGTACTGGGAGATGCCGAGGCAACCGACGCGGTAACCGTATCATTTGTAACAAACGACTCTCCAGATACATTCAAGCTTGGAGAAACAACTATCACCTGGACAGCAACTGATTCGTCTGGAAATCTATCCACTACCACCCAAAAGGTTACAATAATTTATATCTGGAAATCTATCCACTGCCACCCAAAAGGTAACAATAGTTGATACCACCGCACCGACAATTGCCGCGCCATCCGATATCACACTAGAGGCTACGTCATATGACGGCGATACCGTGGTACTGGGAGATGCCGAGGCAACCGACGCAGTAATGATATCTTCTGTAACAAACGACTCTCCAGATACATTCAAGCTTGGAGAAACAACTATCACCTGGACTACAACTGATTCGTCTGGAAATCT
>JAENJF010000015.1 GCA_016844685.1 Candidatus Nitrosotenuis sp.
GAACAATCAGGAGCAAGACTTACAGAGGATGCAACGGCAACTGACCCAAACTCAGTAATTCCAGAACCAACACCTGGTGAAACTCCAGTAGAGTCTACACCAGTCAGTCCACAAGAACCAGCTACAGAAGAGTCAGTTGAAATACAGCCAACTGAAGAGCAACTCGAAACGGGGATCATAGCAGTTTCAATTCCAGCGGGCACATCTAGTCCAGGATGTGAGACAACTAACGAATGCTTTAACCCAAGTTCCATAACAGCTGTACGAGGAAGTACAGTAACATGGACAAATGACGATACTGCGGCACATACTGTAACTAGCGGCAAAGACGTAACTTCCGATGGAACCTTTGATAGTAGTTTGCTTCCAGCAGGAAAGACATTTTCCTTCAAGTTTGAATCAGACGGCGAGTACCCGTATTATTGCGCGGTTCATCCGTGGATGACAGGAAAGGTTACCGTAGAATAAGTTTGGAATTAGTCCTTACAAAAAAGCAAAAAGAAATTCTCATAAATCACGCACAAAGTAATTTCCCAAACGAATCATGTGCACTTTTGTTTGGAACTGAAGAGTCTGGAACATGTACAGTAATGGATATTTTTTTGGCAAAAAATACAGATGATTCTCCAATTAACTTTACCATTTCAAATGAGGAATTACTTCAAGGATATCAAGAGGCTGAGCAAAAAAAGCTTGACGTGATAGGAATATTTCATTCCCACCCACACTCAGAAGCCATTCCTTCTTTGACAGACAAAAAATTCATGGTGATAAATCCAGTCATATGGGTAATTTCAAACAAACATGATGAGCTCAGGGCTTACATTTTAGAATCAAGTGTCATCCAAGTTCCCGTAAAGATAGTTTAGGTTCGTGTAGCCTAAATGTTGCCTTGATTCCATCCTGAATTTCGGATAGAATTTTTTGTCCGGGTGTTTATTTTACCAGTGAACCTCTATCGGACAAGCCCAGCGGTTTTCTTGCTTTGTTTTGATAAAAACTTAATTTAACCCCAAATACTGTAATTTACATTGTCTAATGAAAAGCCACAGAATCCGCCTGAAAAGGAACAGGGAGTCAAGACGGCAGTAGAGGCAAAGGCAGTGGCGGCAAAGGCGGCAGTAGAAGCAGTAGAGGCAAAGGCGGCGGCGGCAAAGGCGGTAGTAGAAGCAGTAGAGGCAAAGGCGGCGGCGGCAAAGGCAGCAGCTGATGCAGCAGCAAAAGAATACGAAGTGGCAGTAGAAGCGGCAGCAAAAGCGGCAGTAGAAGCAGAAAAAGAATACGAGACAGCGGCAAAAGCGGCAGCGGCAAGATCAGTGGCAGCAAAAGCATCAGGCGAGTCATATACCAATAAACGCAATCAAGAGAGAATATTTAGACGAGAAATGGATGAGCCGGAATTTTTCCATACTAAAAAGGACCTAGTTCCACCAAGACCAATACTTACAGAAGAAGAACAGGAAGAGATTTCAAGAAGTGTAGAAATCCCATCAGATCAGACTCCGGCATACAATCCAAAATTCATACTTAGTCCAGAATTTGGCGGGACGTCCAATTATGAATCTGGAATAACGGAGCTTGTAGAGGAATCCAGACAAAGACTTAATCGACTAAAAAATGATCCTTTTGCAATTGCAGATGACATAATTCGTGCTGAACAAGATTTAGAATATTTGGATTCGTTATATCAAAACTTTTACTTTGGCATGAATGTTTTTCGTACAGCAAAAGGTGGAAGGGATAAACTTCGAGAATGAATGGTGATGTTGTGAGCAAAGATAGTTTTAAAATCATCAATGTTAGGGTTACTTTCAAAAATATTCCAATTCACAAGATAGCGAAATTTTCATTCAAAGATGTGGCAGCTGCATGTGAAGCTTTTAAGAAAATTCATGATTTGTCAGAATGCGTAATAGTTCAAACACCTAGCAGAGTTGAAATATTTACTGTGCATAATTTGGAAAGTGAAGATGCGCCAGATGTGAGACGTACTGAAGGAAAAGGTCTCGTGTTACATAAAATCAAAGAAACTTGGACATCACTAACAGAACTAGAACAGTATGACCTTGATCACCTCGACCAAATTCTCGAAGTATATGAGAATACAGATGTTTACCTTCACTTGCTAAGACTATCAACGGGTTTGGAGTCCATAGTTGTAGGAAATGAAACAATCCTCGAGGAATTAAAAACATCAATTGCTAATGCAAGACTAGCTAATGTATCCGGCAGAATACTGAACAGATTGTTTGATAGTTCTATACGAATTGCAACTCGAATTAGAGAATCCACTGCAATTAGTAAAGGAGCAACGTCGGTTGGGGACATTGCCGTCAAAATTGCAGAGGAAAACGCAGGCCTGGATGGAAAGAAACGTGTTCTGCTCATAGGTACTGGTGAAACAGCAGCCATGGTTGCCAAATCTCTCAAGAAAAAAGGTTTTTCATTCGATATTTCCAGTATGACCATTGAACGTTCCACTGGTTTTTCTAAAATATTGGGTGGAAAACCAATAAAGTTTGAAGATGCCATAGCTGGATTTGATAAATATGACATAATTTTTGTTGCAACCACGGCAGATTATTTCGTAATTACTTATGACAAAATAAGAGTAATAATGGAAAATAAAAAGGGCGGGACAATGATTTTGGATGTATCAGATCCCAGATCAGTTGATGAGACTGTTTCTTCATTTCCTGGAGTCAAATTAATGTTCAGAGATCAGATTACTGAAATGGAGGAAAGAAATCTGAAAGAGAGAGAGGACAAAGTTCTCGCTGTAGAAAAAATGATTAGCAAAGAAACTGCAATTATAGAGGCAACAATGAAACTACTTGGCCCAGAACCCATTAGCCAATGATTGTGTCTTCCATAGACTCAAGAAAAAAATAGTGGTACATTACAAATACCTGCCAGTTACGATTTGTTCGATGCTTTTTTTGAATTGTTCGTAGGTATAGAAACAATCCTTTTTACAGGACGGGTTGAATGATTTTGATTTTTTCTGTTTCTCCAAACATCCAAGGTAAGAAATTTGGGGACTAGTGCATGTTTACAGTAGAGTAGAAATATCAGAGATATGCCACTGCTTGATTCTGATCGTTTGTGGAATCAATGAAACGAATTATATAGTATTAGTTTTTTTATTGAAAGTGATGCCTACATTAGCCTGTAAAGATTACGGTTTTGAGTGCGATTTTGTTTCCAAAGGAGATAATATTGCAAAGGTAATCGAAGAATATAGCAAGCATTCTACTGACGAACACGGAATTGAATACTCCAAAGAAGCCTTGATGCAATTCATAATAAGAAAAGGTTGATAACCCAATTTATTGTCAAAAAAATTGCAACTAGTGAAAAAGGGATCGAGTATCAGAAATCGACATAATTCACGTTAAAAATACCAAGTTAATCTAGTTTTTAGTAACCAAAACTCAGCATTATTTGAAAAAAAATTTAAGCGGCTAACCGTATGATTCGTATTTTACTTCAAAGCTTTCATCTTCACGTTTGTCATGATAAGTTACAAAGCCTTGCGGAGATAAAAAATCCATTACACCGTCGATTGTTCCTTGCCAACCACAAATGTAAAAACTAGAATTATCTTTTGTAATTTTTTCTCCAACAAGTTCTTCTAAAGGCGACTTGCCTCCATCACGTGATCTTAGAAAATTTTCAACTCTGCCTGTTTGGCCGTGCCATGATCTGTTGAACCATTCTTGGGGGCGGCTGATTGCTGGACGATATCTGAAATTCCACTTGTCTTTTCCCCTGTCAAGACTTTCGTTTTCTAATTTAGTAAAGTCCTCTCTGTAACTTAATTCATCCACATAACTAGCACCATGTAAAACGATAATCTCTCTTTTATCGCCTACCGCATGAAGGTGTTTTGCAAAACTAACAAAAGGTGCAATGCCAGTACCGCCTCCAACACAGACTATTCTTCTATCATCCTTTCTGCCATCTGGCAATCTTTCGTTAATTGTTAAAGCGTTTCCTGTTGGTTTTCCCAAAGTTATCACGTCTCCTTCACTTGCATAGAATAATTGGGTTGTAACACGACCAGGCAATGGCTTTCGGACCCACCTAATTACGAATTCAAAGTATTTTTTGTTTTCAGGATGTGAGGCAATTGAATATGCTCTTCGAATACTCTTGTAATTTTCAGATATTACTGGGATGCCCAAGGTAGTAAACTGACCTGCCTGATAAGATGGGATAACACCGTCGTTTGGAACTAGACGGAAAATTGCAAGATCTTCTTTGAGTAATTGAACGTAAATGAGGGTTGCCTTGTTATCTGCGACCATGCTTGAATGACTTTATCTTCAATGGTTAAATATTTTATGATGGGTCCTAGATTAGCACAGATAACATCTTTTTCAAGTGGATTTGTAAGATCAAGCCTTGCTGGGCTTTGATTAGTACTAGTATTTCCCAAAGTTTGAGTTTGTTATGATATAGAATCTTAATCTTTTGGTTGGAAAGTTCCAAAAATTTACCTAATCAAAATGGATATGTCGTTTTGTATCTTGATATTTAGTTGATTCTCTCAAAAATCTCAAGTTTTGTAGCATAATTATAGAATAGGGCATCTGCGTAAATATCCCTTTTAGTTGGCTTTTCTTGAATTAAATATCCCTTTTTGTAAAGAGAAAGCATGATGGAAATACATGTGTACGATACTTATGTACAAGCCAAGGACGGCCACACGATGCATTTTGATGTCTTAACAGACATCAAGGACCACGGCAAGGCAATCGAATTTGCCAGACAATGGTTAGAAACTGTTGGCGAAAAAGGCGCCAAAGTCACAACCGAAGAATGTCAATTTTGCCACTCACAGGGCGCTCCAAAACCAGTAGAGGATGCAATCAAAACCAATGGGTTTTTCATCCAAAAGATGGACGGCTGTCCATAAATCTTTTTTTTAATTTTTATTATTTGTTTTTAAAATGCGTATGCAGGGTTTGTGATTTTACAACTATGAAATAGATTTTAATTGATTTGTTTTTCTAGTATAGTAGTGACAAAAAAGCCCACATACAACAAACTCACAGTTGAGGGGGACAAAAAGACACAGTGGATTTGTGGTTGTTTTGAAACAATTGACGGTTATTTTTGGTTTTGTGAGGAGCACAAGAACACCCTAAGAAAGACAATTGAGGCCCAGATTGACGAACTAGACATGACGCGCGTTTTAGATTAGGTTTTGATTTAAGTCCTAATCTTTTGTTTGGTAAAAAATGCCTTTTTGATTAGATCAAACAAACAATTTTTGATCACTTTTACATTAATTGTATTCCATTATACTCCATGATGAAAGTAAGATTGAATCAAGAACAATTGGAAAGGGTTCATGCTGAAATTTACGGAATTGGAACGAACGACTCGCCAATTTCCATACAATTGCAAAAACTGGACAGATACATCCAAGAACACCAAGGAAGGGTCAGCAAGCCGGATACATTTGATCAGTTTGAATATGATGTCTATGCACGAGTTCTAGATTAGAATTAGAGAACCAGGATTGCCACAAAGGCCCCGACAAACACTATTGCTACTGTGTTTAGTAGTTTGATTACTGTGTTTAGTGCAGGTCCTGCAGTGTCCTTGTATGGGTCTCCAATTATGTCGCCTACCACTGCAACTTTGTGCTCTTCACTTCCTTTTCGTCCTTGCATTTCAATGAGCTTCTTTGCGTTATCCCATGCACCTCCCGTGTTTGCAAGGTGATATGCCAAAAAGATTCCAGTTACTACTGCACCCATGAGAAGTCCTGCAACTGCCGGCGGGCCAAGCACCACGCCAAGAATTATTGGAGATGCAATTGTAACTGATGCAGATTTCCAAAGCTCCTTTAGTGAAGCTACTGTTGCAATATCCACACATTGCGCATAGTCAGGTTTTGATTTGCCGGTTAGAATTTCAGGGTCTGCCTTAAACTGACGTCTTACCTCATCTACCATTTTTGATGCGGCCCGTGACACGCCGCCAATCAGTTGACCTGTGATGATAAATGGAATCAATCCGCCTACAAGAAGGCCTACTACCATTGCGGGGTTTGAAAGACTGTAATCTAGCACCTTGTTTGTGAAAATTTTGGCAGCCTCATACTGGAATGCCTGAATCATTGCCAATGCGGCAAGACCGGCACTTGCAATTGCAAATCCCTTTGTTACTGCTTTTGTGGTATTTCCAACTGCGTCAATCTGATCAGTTACCTTGCGGTTTTCATCTCCCATGCCAGTCATTTCTACAATTCCTCCAGCATTATCTGCAATTGGTCCAAATGCATCAATACTCAGAACAATTCCTGCAAGACTTAGCATTGCCATTGCAGTAAGTGATGTTCCAAAGATTCCATAAAGTAATGCCTGGGACGGATCAGGTGCTGCAGATGATGCAACGGAGTATGAAATGATTATTGCTGCAACAAGTGCAATCATGAACGGTCCGGTGGATTGCATTCCTTTGATTATTCCCATCAATGTAAGAGATGCATAGCCCCATTTTGCAGAGTCTGCTATTTCATTTACAGGCTTGTATCTATAATTGGTATAGTAATCGGTGATTCTTTGAATTATTGGAACAAGTATTACGCCGATTACTGTGCTGCCAAATAACGCATAGGCCACATTGTTTTGCCCAATGAGTGCAGATATGAGAGCAAAGTTTAGTGCAATTGCAATTGCTGCTGAAACGTAAAACGATTTGTTAAGCGGCTTCATCACATCTGCAACATTTTTCGAGCCAATTGTTGCAGTTCCGATTATTGATGCAATCAAGCCAGATGCGCCAACTAAAATTGGATACAGGAAAATTTTTGGAGCGCCAATTAATGCTGCAATCAAAAGTGATGCAAGAACTGTAACAACATAGGACTCGTAAATATCAGAGCCCATGCCTGCTGCATCCCCGACGTTGTCACCTACATTGTCTGCAATTGTAGCTGGGTTTCTTGGGTCATCCTCTGGAATGTTTGCCTCCACTTTTCCAACCAAGTCTGCACCCATGTCTGCTGCCTTGGTAAAGATTCCCCCGCCAATTCTGATAAACAGTGCAATCAGACTTGCGCCAATTCCTACACCTGCAATTGTAATTGGGTCTGGAAATACCAAATATAACAAGGATAATGCAAGTAATGCCATTGCAGGTACTGCAAGTCCTACTGTGGCACCTCCTCGAAATGCAAGTACAAATGTCTTGCCAATTCCACTACCAGTTGCGTTTGCGGTCCTAACTGCTGCCTTTACTGTAATTTTGAGCGATATCAAACCTGCAACAGCAGACAGTGTTGCACCCACTGCAAATGCAATACCGTTTGACAGACCAATAAAATAACCAATTACTACTGAAAGACCAATTGCTATTGGTATGATGATTTTCATCTCTCGCTTGATGAACGCAGATGCACCAACCTTTACTGCATTGGAAATGTCCATCATCTCTTTTGTTCCGGCTTTTTGCCTTCCAACCCATGCGGCGTAACCAGCTGCAACGGCAAAAGAGGCAATTGCTGCACCTACGGGGATAATAATTTCTTGCAGCTCCATTTTATACCTGCATGCCTATTTGTACGAAATATAAACTATTGACAAAAATCGGCTATTTTCTTTTTTGGTACGGACTAAATGCTTTGCCCTTTAGGACTTGGCGGACTAGTTTGTTGAATCGCTTTCCATGACTCAGATATGGGAATCTCAGATGTACTAGTTCGTGTGATATGGTATTGTCTAGTGCCTTTTCGTCTGGGATTTTTTTGACGTTAATGAAAACCAAATTGTGCAAAAGGTATGACACCCCATAATACTTGTATGCAGTCGTTCTTCTCCCAGATGTAATCTCCTTTGGCATCTCCAATACTTCCTTTGTGCTCAGGAGCACCCTTGGCTCAGATATTGCAAGTCTAGCGGCATAGATCCCAACTTTTTCTAGAATACTCAGTCTCAGATCAGGATCTAGTCTCATGATCTGTTTTACCTTAAAATTATTCTATATCCAGAGGTGTCAATTGTTGTACCAGAATTTGTTTACTTTTGATCAGGGTTCGATTAATCCAATGTTTCTATCACATGGTGAAATACCCGCCGCTAAAGCATGTGGGTGTTCCCACTCGTCATTTTATAAAAAAGAGGTCAGAGTTTAGTGTGTAATCATGAATCATACAGCCACCGTCTCATCATACCCCTAATTCATTAAATTGAGTAGTTCTTGTGTTTTATTTCTAATTTCTTGTGTTATTTTGACTATAACTAGTCCTTCGTTTGGCTGACCATACAGTATAATTGCATTTTGCGGCGCATATACACACACAGGAATTACCAAGAGATCTTCTTCACCGTTCACCATTATTTGGACCGGCGGTTTTGTCTTCAAGGCGTCTTTTATCATATCAATGCTTTGTATGGTGATTTCTCCTGCAGGATTGTCACAAAACAGTTTTGCCGCATTATTCAATGGAATGATTCTTTTTTCTCTTTTTTCAAGACCGTCAACAATTGAAAGAGATGGAATAAGATTGAATTTGAGCATTTTTTCAGTTGTCGCATCGCCAACTGTGATGATAAATGAATTTTCGGTGAGATGATTCAGAATATTTTCTTTTGATGTATCCTTTAGCAGAATACCAAGTGGGGCCTTTAGCTGCTCTCGGAGATTTTCTGGTAGTTTCACAATGTTTCAGCTATTGCTGCGGTGTCGCCCTGCATTTCTTCTTTTAGCTTTGCTGCAAGAATGCTACACTGTGCCGCCACGTTTTTTGCCGCCACCCTGATTGCCACAGCTGATGGCGATGTTGGATCTGTAATTATTACTGGCTTTCCCTTGTCTGAGCCTTGCATTATTCCAGAGTTTAGCGGTATTTCGCCGACAAATGGAATGCTGTATTTTTCGCTAATTTTTCTTGCACCTCCCTCGCCAAAGATGTAGTGCTTGTTTTTGCAGTCAGGACAAAGAAAATAGCTCATGTTTTCAATTACTCCAATTAATGGAACATTCAGTTTGGTAAACATGCCAATTGCCTTTACTGCCACATTGCTTGCAACGTCTTGTGGCGTTGTCACAACTAGGATTCCAGTAATTGGTATGGTCTGTGCAAGAGTAAGCGGAATGTCCCCAGTACCAGGAGGCAGATCCACAATTAGATAATCAAGATTTGACCAGTTTGTGTCAACAAGAAATTGTTTTAATATTCCAGAAATTATTGGCCCCCTATAGATGGCGGCCTGATGTTCCTGTTCTGCAAAGAACCCAAAAGAGACCACCTGGATTCCGTGGGACATTGCAGGTTGGAGTTTGTTGTTTTCAACTTCCATGAACGCCTTTTGCATTCCAAGCATGAGTGGTATGCTAGGCCCATAGATATCGGCGTCAAGCAAACCAACTTTGGCACCAGACTGTGCAAGTGCAAGTGCAAGGTTCAACGAGATGGTGGATTTTCCAACGCCTCCCTTTCCACTTGCAACACCAATTATGTTTTTTACAGTAGCCATTGCCTCGTCTGCAGCAAGTGAGCGGCCTTCCATTACTTTGGCAGTTACACTTAGATCAAACTTTTTGATTTCAGAAATATCTTGAATTGCATTTCGTACGTCCTGTTCTATTTGATCATTGAACGGACATGCAGGAGTGGTTAGCTCTAGTGTGAATTTCAAATTACCGTCGTTTAATTCCAAATCTTTAATCATTCCCATTGACACGATGTCCTTTTTCAAATCAGGATCAATTACCGTTGCTAGCTTTGACAGTATTTGGTCTACGCCAACCATGCAAAAAAATCCCCTTTTACAATATTTAAAGATAGGTTACTATGCAAAATGGCAAATTTTGCAAAAATATTATAGATTAGGGATACCTAAGCAGAAATTCTTTGAAGGTAAATCAAAAAATGAATTTTGAATAACTAAATCAATCGGAGTTACAAAATGTAATGAATCAATTGAGTGCTTTTGTGTAAGAAATGCAGGAATTTGCCCAAAGATTCATAAATTCAGGTTTGGAAGTTTTGTACAGTTGTTTTCTATATCTACCCTAGAGGATGTTGTCAGAATTCCACCAAGAATGTTTGGTGCCTCGCTAAAAAAGGCAGGAATTAGCATCCTCAAGGAAAAATATGAAAGTATGATCAACGCAGAACTAGGATATATCATCATGATTTTAGAAGCCAAAGTAGACGAGATGGGAAAAATGATTGCAGGTGACGGTGGAACATACCACAGAGTAGAGTTTGAGGCCCTTACATTTACCCCAAAGCTCCAAGAAATCGTTTTGGGCGAGATTGTCGACATTACAGACTTTGGGGCATTTGTAAGAATTGGCCCAACTGATGCATTATTGCACTTGTCCCAGGTAATGGATGATTATTTGCAAAGCGATGTAAAATCCGGAATGATAATTGCAAAGCAGAGCAATCGCACACTAAGGGTTGGCTCTACAATTCGCTCAAGAATTACTGCAGTCTCACTTGGCAAGGCAGCGACAATGGGCAAAATTGGAATCACATGCAGACAGCCATTTTTGGGTGCAGATGAATGGATTGAAGAGGAAATAAAAAAATCAGGCAAAGACGGTGCTAGTGATAAAAAAGAAGTTAAAGAAGTCAAAGTAGAGAAAAAAGAAAAGAAGGAGAGATAAGAAATGGTACGAGAGATGGCATGCAGAAAGTGTAAGCATGTTTTTGTAGGTAAGGTTTGTCCATTATGCAAGTCATCTGATTTGACACCAGATTGGACCGGAGTGGTCCTAGTTTCGGATCCTGAAAATTCCCACGTCGCAAAAACTTTAGGAATTACTCAAAAAGGAAAATTTGCTTTAAAGGTAACGTAGGTTTGGGCTTTAGTCCAAAAAAAGAACTAGTTAGATTTTTGCAAGAAGACATTGGGAATGGCGATGTCACATCAAATATAATTACAAACAAGAAAATTGTTGCAAAAATAATTACACGCCAAGTGTGCATTGTTGCAGGAGTACAATTTGCAAAAGAAATTTTTACGATGAATGGATGTAGAGTAAAAATTCTAAGAAAAGACGGCGCTCACGCAAAACCAAACCAAATCATAATGGAAATTGCCGGTCCCGCAAGATCAATTCTTAGATGCGAGAGAACCGTTCTAAATCTTCTCTCAAGAATGAGTGGAATTGCCAGTACCACAAATAAGCTAGTCAAAATAGTAAAAAGTGTAAACCCAAAAACAGACATGTATTCCACAAGAAAAACTGCGCCAGGCCTTCGATTTTTTGACAAAGAGGCAGTAATGATAGGCGGTGGAAAGAAACACCGAGTCACACTTTCGGACATGATAATGATCAAGGACAATCACATTGCCTCAGAAGGCTCAATGGTTGAACTGATTAAACGGGCAAAGAAAAAATCAAATACATTTGAAGTCGAAGTAGATACTAAATCAGATGCAATCACGGCTGCATCTCTTGGCGTTCCAATAATAATGCTAGACAATTTTACGCCGCAAAAAATCACAAGTACTATTTTAGCTCTAAAAAAACTCGGGCTACGAAACAAGACAAGACTTGAGGCATCAGGTGGAATCAGTGCAAAAAACATACGCAAATTTGCAAAAACCAAAGTAGATATGATTTCAATTGGAAGCATTACAAATTCTACAAAGGCAATTGACTTTAGTCTAGAAGTTTAATTCCTCCACATTTTGCTTAAGTTCGAATCTGTTAGGTTTAGAAAATAACTACAAAAACCTATTTAGGAAAATAAAAAAAGTTTAGAAACTGTCATTTCGTGATTAATTGTCAAAATTCTTTTCGATCTCCTGTGCCATTGATTCTAGTTGGCTAGTGTTTCCTAATTTTCTATATGTTAATTTCTCTAGAGTTTTGATTATGCTGATGGCGGCTCTGTATTGCGGAATTTGTGGTTCATTTAATTCACCATACATTCCAATTCCTTGAATGCCATTTTGTTTTGCAAAACCTAGAATTAATCCATTAAATCCCGTAATTATTGATGTTTGCGGGGTTGTTTTAATTTCTAATCTTTCCATTTGTTTTGTTAATTCAATTGATGTTGTGGTGACAAAAGTTTTAGGATTTTTATCTAATACTCGGTTAGTATGAAAACCTCCAAGGGTATAGATGAATTTAGCTGAATATTTTTTGGAAATATCTATAACGTCTTGACAAAGTGAGTGTAATTCTTGATTACTTTGTGGTTGGCTTGTATCTCCTCCAAAAACAATCAAACCATCAGTGTATTTGTATTCCCAGCTTTCATTTGGTAAATCGATGTATCCTCCTTGGTCTAAAACATATGTTGGAAATGGTGCTTTTGCAATTCTAAATTTTTTTGTTCTTAAACTATTGTTGATAAAATTCACAACAATGCTTCCAACATTCCCCATATCTTGCATTGCCGCAATAACTATCGGTTTTTCAATATCTGGCTCTTCTGTTTGAAAAAACTCCATGTTTTATTTCCATTTTACTCACTTAAAACTGATGTCCGCACATAGTCAACACTTCCTGTACGAGCTAAAGATTATGCATTTACCAAACATGAACATCAAATAATAGTTTCAATGAAATGAACTAGGATTTTGATTCTGTTAAGGTTTTGATTAATCACAGGTGGTGAGGATCAAAAGATTAAAAAGAGAAATAACACAAAGTTTTCAGAAAATCATAATCAAACATGTCACAATCACAAAAAACTTACCAGTTAACATCTGACTTGCAAATCTGCCGAATTCTAAACGGCATGTGGCAGGTAGCAGGAGGCCATGGTCAAATTGACCCAGAATCTGCCATTTCTGAGATGCTTACGTACCATGATTCTGGTTTTACAACGTGGGACATGGCAGACATTTATGGACCCGCCGAAGAATACATCGGTGAATTTCGAAGAAGAATTGCAAAGAAAAAGGGACAAGACGAACTTGACAAAATACAGGCTCTTACAAAATTTGTCCCCAATTCAGGTCCAATGACTAGATCAATTGTGGAACATTACATTGACAAGTCCATTCGCAGAATGAATGTAAAAGCAATTGATGTGGTTCAGTTTCACTGGTGGGATTATAACGATACGAGCTACCTTGATGCATTACATCATCTCTCAAAGCTTCAAGATGATGGAAAGATACGACATGTTGGACTGACAAATTTTGATACGGAAAGAATTGAGATTATGCTAGAAAATGGATTCAAGTTAATATCAAATCAGGTGCAGTATTCTATCATAGACCAGAGACCCGAAGTCATGATGACTCCATTTTGCCAAAAACATGACATCAAACTACTCGCTTATGGAACTCTTCTTGGAGGATTCTTGTCTGAAAATTATCGAGAAAAACCAGAGCCCATGAGGTCTCAGCTATACACATCGAGTTTACAGAAATACAAGAACATGATTGATGCCTGGGGCGGATGGGCTCTATTTCAAGAGCTGCTTGCAGTACTTGATGATATAGCAAAAAAGCACCAAGCCAGCATTGCAAATGTTGCTACAAAATATCTCTTAGACAAACCTGCTGTTGCAGGTGTGATAATTGGTGTAAGACTTGGCATCGCAGAGCACAAGTCAGACAATGCTAGAGTGTTTTCATTAAATTTAGATAGAGAAGACAATGAAAAGATAAGATCAGTAACCTCAAGATCACAGGATTTGTTTTCTTCTATTGGCGATTGTGGGGATGAATATAGATGAGTTATCATGATAAATTATCAAAATAGGAATCTTTTCAAATTAAGCACAATAGTGGCCTAAAATTAGCCCATAGGTGTCTGGATTCCACTAGATTCAAACCGAGTCTGAAAATAACTTCCACGAAGACTTGGGTCTGTTAAGACACGAACTGTTTTTGGTGAAATGTGAAAAATTAGCTTATTGCAAGCATACGCTCTATTGCAAGCCTTGCCTTGTCTGCCACGTTTTTCTGAACCCTGACTTCGTACTTGTCTTCTACTAAAGATGCAAAGACTTTGTCAAGTGTAATCATTTTCATGTACTGACATACCGCATTATCCGATGCTGGGATGAATTTTTTATCAGGATTTTGTTGCCGCATCCTATACAAAATTCCAGTCTCCGTTGCAACAACGAATTGTTTTGCACTGGATTGTTTTGCATAGTTCATCATTCCTTCAGTTGAAAGAATCTGGACCTGCCTGTTTTTGTAGTCACCAACTGCCACCTCATACATTATCTGTGATGTGCAGCTGCATTCTGGGTGAACCAATAACTCTGAATTTGTAAGTGAGTCTAATTTTTTATGAATGTCTTCTGATCTAATTCCAGCGTGGACGTGACATTCACCTGCCCAGATGTACATGTTTTTTCTTCCAGTCACTTTTGCAACATAAGATCCCAAAAACATGTCAGGCAAAAACAAGACTTCCCTGTTTTCAGGAATCGATTTTACCACATTGATCGCATTTGATGATGTACAGCAATAATCAAGCTCTGCTTTGATTTCAGCAGTGGTGTTGACGTATCCTACTGCTATTGCATTTGGATGTTCCTTTTTCCAATTTTTTAATTGATCAATAGTAATGGAATCAGAAAGCGAGCATCCTGCGGCCAGATCAGGTATGAGTACCTTTTTGTCAGGACAAATTATTGCCGCAGTTTCTGCCATAAAATGGACACCACAGAACAGAATTGTCTTGTGTGGTGTCTTTGCAGCCTGCCTTGCTAAACTAAGGGAATCGCCAACAAAATCCGCTACATCTTGGATTGCTGGAAGCTGGTAGTTATGGGCTAAAATGACTACGTCTTTTTCCTTTTTTAGATTCAAGATTTGTTCGCTCAGCATACGACTATAGTCATGAGTGGATTATTCATTTAAAGAATAAGATCAGAGTGTTATTTTTCTGAAATCTAGACAATTGCGGCAATTTTTGCCAACATTATGTGCCTATTCGCACATCATCTGAGCAAATGCCCCTAAGACATTCTATTGCGGACAGTATTGCAAGCCTACTTGTTTTTGGATTGTTTTGGTCAGGTACGTTTTCTACGGTTATGGTAATTCTACCAAATTTACCTTTAACTTCAATGACATGTGTGTTTTTGTCAGTATTTGGGTCGGCGACTATTCTTACCTTGGTTTTTTCGCTGCCAAATCCTGCAAGGCTGAGAAGTGCTGCGACATTTATGTTTGCAGGAAACATTCTTACTGCTTCTTTTGCATTTCCATCAAATATCAGAATCAATTTCGTTTTTTACAGACTTTATTGCGTCAAGGCCCGCAATTGCGCCAGAAGGCAAATAGATGTTTTTCTTAAATTCTCCACATGCCTCAAGCAGTACATCCAGGACTGATTCATCAAGTAGTGCACCGACGCTCATTATCATTAGGTCTCTACGATTTTGCAGAATGCTCAGTGCATGATTCCGAATAGCATCCTGGGATGCTGCCTCCACCACAACATCCACAGGATTTGAAGATAGCATGTGTGGATTTTCAACTATTACTGGTTTTTTTGCAAGTTTTGATGCAAGGATTTCTGATTTGCTTTTGTCAGAATCATAAATGTGGGTAAGTTGGGCGTTGATTTTTCCAGAATCAATTGCCAGTGCAATCTCTGTTCCAATTGCGCCACATCCCAGGAGCCCTATTTTCTTCAATAGATATGAATGAAATATTGTCCTAAATGAATTATGAGTACAGTTCCAGATTCAGATAGATCAAAATGGGAAGACATAACTAGCCTAGTTTTTCACTCAAATACATGCCACTGCGAAAAAAAGGAAAGCATCAAAGGTCAGCAGATCAGAAAGCAGCGCGTAATTGGCGGAAAAAGTAAACTTTTGAGGGTTCACCGTATACTAGTCTGGTGTAAATGATCTTTACATCTCAAAGATTTTATTTTATGAAATAAACGTATTTCATGCTAAACACGGTTTACAGGGAGGCAATCAGGAATAGAGATAGCGTACTAGATATCCTAAAAGGGCCAAAATTTGAGCAAATTATAGAGCGTGCAAGGCAAAACTGGATCGAGTACAAGCCAAAAAAGCAGGATTCCGTCATGGCGGGAATTGACAGCAGTTTTAACAGCACAAAATTTCAGGGAATGGAGCTTTGGGTAGTTACTGCAGTATCCATAAGAACTGACGGCAAAATAATTTCTGACAATCACAAGCAAGGACTCGGCAGTAACGTCTCTGATTTGTCATCCATTGCAAGCAGGATGGAAATTGATGCGTGCAAGGAAACAGTTGATCTGGTGGATATTGCAATGATGGATGGTTCACTGTACTCGCAGTTTATGACAAGGCAGTCAGGACTGACTCACGCTATTTTAAAAATAATGACAAAAAAACAAAATGTGATTTTTGTAGCCAAGACCTCAAACACTAGAATGCAGTTTTTGGATCTAAAATCACTGGCTGGCGACATATTTTATTACAATCATGCGACCAATACTCCTGGATTTAGTAGGGTTTTTGTTGATAGTAAATTTGGAAAGGACAGGGCAATATCATCAATTTATGCAAGGCTAAGTGATTCTACTCCTTTAATCAAAATTGAGATGCTTGGAGGCAGCCATTCAGAAGATGAAGTCAAATCATTACTGGACAAACTATACAAGAACAGTGTTGGTGGATACCCATACGCGTTAAAGCTTGCACACAACAACTGCAAGATAAGCAGTGCAGATTTGGGTAAGCTTGTCAGTCTGTATGGAATATCAAATGAGATCGGCTCAAGAGAAGTACTGGAATAGTTTTATAGATTTTTTAGACGTTTCCAAGTCTTTAATTGATGATATTTGATAGTGCC
>JAENJF010000059.1 GCA_016844685.1 Candidatus Nitrosotenuis sp.
CAAGTACGGTATTTTTTGATTCTACGATTGCAGTAGAATTTTAAGAGCGCCTGGTTTTCCAGCATGCTCAAAGGCCTGGGCATAGCTGTCCAATGGATATACGGCGTCAATCAGTTCATCAACCGATACCAAACCAGTTGCTAGTGCGTTTATGGCAGGTCTGAATGGTCCGCACCTGGAACCAACAAGGGTTATCTCGTTTACTACAGCTGGGGACAAGTCAATCTTGTTTTGTGATGCAATTGTTGATTTTAGTACCACTGTTCCTCTTGGCTTTACCAGTCTTATCGTATCCAAGAATCCAGATTCTCTTCCAGTTGCCTCCACTACAACATCAAACGAGTGTTCGTCGGAATTTTCTATTGCTATCTTTGTCTTGATTCCAATTTTTTGCAAAAGCCCAGTCTTTCTCTCATGATGCCCAAAGCATGTCACGTCATGACATGAAAGCCTCAAAACCCGTGCAACGAGCTGCGCAAGTCTTCCGTCCCCCAGAATGGCAATTTTCCAGTTTGGCTCTATGTGTAGTTGTTCGGTTATTTCAAATGCTGCGGCAAGCGGCTCTACAAACACTGCCTGCTTGTCTGATACAGAATCTGGCATTACGTGAATGTTCCCCTCTGGAAGAGAAACGTATTCTGCAAATGCGCCATCCCTTTTGTATATTCCAAGAACTGTCCTATTCTGGCAGTGCCTTCCCAGTCCTGAAAGGCAGGACTGGCATTTTTTGCATCCTGCATTGATTTCCCCCACTATTCTTTTTCCGACCAGTTCTTTTTTGTGTGAATCCTCAACTATTCCTACAAATTCGTGTCCCAGAACACCGCAATAAGACATGTATCCTTTTAGGATCTCAAGGTCTGTTCCACATATTCCTGACATGGTAACTTTGACTAGGACCTCACCTGGTTTTGGCTTTGGATAATCAGTATGCAGTGTAAGCTTTTTGCCGTCAAAGTAAAGGGCTTTCATGGAATAGTTGTTTTTGTTTTGTATTTTTGAGTTTCTGACGTTCCCAACTCATGGTAAAAACAGCACATTTTACTACTAATGTGTCAATTTTGGCCCATTCCCAACGTTAAGATGTGGAAAAATCATCTTCAAGATGAAATGAAAAAGTCAGCCGAGCCAGCATCACTCTATATGCTTTACCATTCACACTATGAGACCCTGATAAGACGGAGAGGCGAGCTAATTGCAGAAATAGAGGATGTAAACCAGCAAATAGTGGAATTAAAGGAAGAAGCTCGGGAAAAAGGAACGCCGCTCAACAATTCCTAGCAAAAATCCAAACAATATTTGTTGATTTTGGCATTTAGGTGAAACTTGTTGCTTGTTCACGGTGTGTACACCGTTCAAACTTTTGCTGCAAAAGTTGGAATTAATTGAAAATAAAAGTACAAACTTGTAAAAACTAGAAAAAAGTTATCTAAGAATTGCAAAATAGAGCCTTCCGCATTATTATATTATAATTTTCACCATCATAACAACTGCATTTGGCAAAGGTACTCATGTTTTGGTGGTCTACCTTTAACTTGTATCTTTACCATCTTCTATTCTACCGTCCCTTTGCGTCACAAATGCTTTAATAATCACAAAATTTGCACGTCAGATAACTTAGTTTTGGCTCAAACTGAGTATGATCGTATCGTCTTGTCTCCCCATTACACATCCATCATGTGCATCATCTACAAGATAGTCCAGATTGTTATCTGAGATGTCTCTCCCTCATGTGCTGTTGCATCAGTTTCTGAGCATCCTCAAATGAACAGGGCGCCCAGTCCCAGCAAAGTGTTGCGTTGTTATCTATAAGCTCCTCGATGCTGATGTATCCCCATTCGGCAAACAGATCATCATTGAGGTTAGCATAACCGTAGGCAAGATTCTTCTTCTTGTCAAGTTCAGCTATGAACCAATAGAACCCAATTTGCGGAATCTCCCACTTTTGATAGATGATCTTTTTTTCAAAAGGTGTGCTGTCAGTCTCATACAGGTTTGGAATTTTGTCTTTTGTTACGTCGTATGTTCTGTTTTTGTTAGACAGATTCATTGTCAGAATAATAAACTGGGACTGAATTTAAGGGGCTAAAATGTAGTGTAGGCCCTCGAGGGGCCGCGTGTAATTAGTTTGGTTCCCCCAGATTTTGTTAGACTTAATCAGAAAGTTTATGCCCGCTTTTGTAATTTAGTTTTGACTTTTGCAAGTATTCGTTCTGCCCATTTTATCGAGTTTTTGGCTTCCTCGGAACTCATAAAATCGGGTTGATATTCTGCAGCATTTTTTAGGTCAAGCAATGAAGAAAACTGCTTTTTGATATCATCGTATTCCTTTGGAGTAAGAATACTCTTGATTAGATATAGGATCTCGTCGTGCTCACCTGATGCCCTTAATCCTTTTTCATACGTGGTAAATGCATCTAGCGTGTTAATCGCACTGTGAACAGCATTAATTACTGTAGCATCATATTTTTTCTGTGACAAGGCGTACCTAGCTACTTCCAACAGGTTTTCTGCCTTGGTAAGGTAGTTTTGTGATTTTTTGCGATCTACAGGTTTTGTCATTTGGTCATGTCCACCAATTCTTTGCCAGCGATTAGAATATGATCTTTGATAATTGAATTTATCAGATCGCTGTTTCTTTTTGAGCGAAGTTGTTTTTCAGAGAATATTATGTGAGAGACTTTTGTATGAAACATCAAAGATGTTTCTTCCATGATTTTTGAAACAATTTCAATTGCCAGGTCATGGTCATTTGATATTATTAGGAGATCAATGTCACTATCTTCATTTTCTTCACCTCTTGCTACACTTCCAAAAATTGCTGCTGAGACGATTTTTTTAGAGATCAGGTTTTTTTTAAGAATTGAGATTACTTCTTGAAGTGAATTTTGTTCTACTTTAAAAATTGGCTCTATTATTTTGTTCAGGACATAGCTTTTCTTGTTTAAAGATATCTGATAGGCTTTGCCTACAGGTTGGACTTGAACTATGCCAAGCTTTTCTAAATCCCCTACAGTTGCAGCTGCTTCTGTATGTGAAATACCTGCATCTTCCGCTAACCGTCTGATGGTGAAAATTCTGCCTTTATGATCAACCAGAGTACGAAGTACACTAATCGATCCCTTATTCCCAAGCACTTGTTCTATATATTTATGCAGCTTCATATTATGGAAGATTTTTCTTACATATGGAAGATTTTTCTTACATATAACTTTTAGTCAAACATGCAGCTTGATTCAACCCACAGAACAGATAGTAAGATTAATGATGTATCAAAATGTTAAGCTAACAGGCAATTTTTTGTAATTTTGGTATGGAGATAATGAGATTCATGATGCATAGTTCTTCTGCGAGTTACCAGTAGAATTTATTTTTAAAGGCCCTCGAGGGGAATCGAACCCCTGTCCGGGGATCCACAGTCCCCTATACTAGCCACTGTACTACGAAGGCCACCTAAAAAAGGTCATTACACATCAAGTATTAACCTAACTCCATTTTGAAAGTTTAATATCATCTGCTAGAGTTGTAAGATCATGCAAGGAAAAGGCTGGTTTATTGGAATGGCAATAACAGTAGCCGTGGTCTGGGCAGGCGTAAACTATCTGTTCCCATGGCAATAGTCTAGTCTATGAGCCATCCACGCTTGTAAAAGTGCAGTAGCATCAAAAGTGCAGGTATTCCAGATATAATCAACACGAAAATGAGTGTAGTGTATGGTCCCAAAAACATCCAATGGCCGGTTTCTATTCCGCCTGGAAGGTTTACGTTCATTCCATATATGGCAGCAATTACAGAAGGCGGAATGGTCAGTGTAAATATGATTGTCAACACACCAAGTATTTTGTTTGCCTTTTCAGTACTAAGCATAAAGTCAGTGTCCTTGTAGATTTCCATTGTTTCCTTTGCCTCATCTAGTGTTTCAGCTACTTTGTCAATATGATCAATTACGTCATCAAAGTGAATGACCAGATCATCCTCCATGTTTGAGAATCGTTGCGTGTTCTTTGATGTTTCCAGAACGATTCTTCGCAACGGATGAACCACCCGTCGAAGGATGGTAATTTCCCGTCTCAGCATTGAGATTTTTTTAGGAGTGGATTTATTTTCATCAAATACGTCGTCTTCAATTTCGTCCAAGTTTGCCACAATTCTTCGCAGAGTATGCAACAGGTCATCAACCAGTACATCTACAATTTTGTACAAGAGAAACCCTGGGGACTTTCCAAGCAAATCATTTCTGTGCTGGACATTTTCCTTGCACTGGGAAAACATTTCAACTAGAGGCTTTAGCTCGCCATAGTGAATGGTAACCAGAAAGTCCTTTCCGATGAATATGGCTAATTGGTTGAATCGCGGCAGTCCTCTTTTTAGAACCATTGGAGGAAAATGTAAAATGATAAATGAATGAGCATCATAATTGTCTATTTTTGGAAGCTGGATTTTTGAAATGGAATCATCCAGGTTTAAATCATTAAAGCTGTATGTTTGGCCCAGTTTCTCAATTTCTGTCCTGTCAGGATTTTGAATGTCAATCCAGGAAAATCCATTTCCTTGTACAGTTTCAACATGGCTCTGAACTACAGCATCTGGCTGCGGTTGCTTTCGAAGATGCGGCAGCTTGCTTGTGAATATCTCTTTTCTCAAATCAGCTACTAGCCTTTCACTATAAATTTAAATTTTTGATTATGTGGTTCAGACAAAATACAATTTTCAGGAAATTGAAAAATGGCGTGACCCCAAGCGCAGAACTTGAGAGATTCCCTCTCATGCCCATAACGCAGATGCGTTCATGGTTCACCAATTCGTTCTACTGGGTCACGCGCAGTTTATTTGTTAGGATTTGCGTCCTTACGCATCATTTTGTATAAGAAATCATCATATTTAAGATTTAATTCAAATTTTTTGAATAAACATAGAATAACATGTAATTTTTCACTTGGCCATTCCCAGCAAAGATTTCATATTCCATGGCAATTATCATTCATTGATGAGCTGCTCAGGCGAAACAGTAGAGCCAGAAAATGACATCATACAAATAAAATCATCCATTCGAGAGCAGCTAAAAAAGGCAAAGTATGGTGTGTCAGATCATTCCACAGTGGAATTGTGCCACTGGACAAAAAAGTCATTCAAAAACGAGGGCAGCTGCTACAAGCACAAGTTCTATGGAATATCAACTCATCAGTGTATGGAGTTCTCACCAGCTGGAATGCACTGTGAAAACAGATGTGTATACTGCTGGAGGCCAATGGAATTTTATGATTCACTAGAAATGGATGCATCCAAAGTTGCTTCACCAGAGGAAATACTTGCAAAGCTAATGAAAGAAAGAGAAAAGCTCATCATGGGCCACTATGGGGACCCAAAGTCAGATATAAAAAAGCTTGACGAGTCGTTACTCCCAAGCCATTATGCAATATCACTTTCTGGCGAGCCGACAATGTATCCTAAACTGCCAGACTTGATAAAATATCTAAAAAGCCTCAAGGCAACAAAATCAATTTTCCTTGTAACAAACGGCCAGGAACCAGATATGCTGCAAAGATTATCAGATGAGGGCGCACTGCCAACCCAGCTATACCTTTCAACAAATGCCGCAGACTATAACTCATTTATCAAAATAAACAAGCCAAAATACAAGGACTCCTGGGAGCGATGGAATCGTTCCCTTGAGATGCTATCAAATCTTGACACACGAACCGTTCTTAGGGTGACTCTGATTAGAAACTATAACAATTCAGATGAAATGATTCCAGCTTTTTCCGAAATGGTAAAAAAAGCAAACGCACACTTTATAGAGATAAAATCATACATGCATATCGGCCGCTCAACTAATCGACTGGAAAGATCAGACATGTTGGAATACGAAGAGGTGATGCATTTTTCGTCAGAATTGGCAAGGCAAAGCCAAATCTATTCCATAATGGATGACAGCCAGGTATCAAGAATAGTCGTATTGCAGAATAATCAAAGGTTTATCGACCGCTGGATTTCTGCTTACGCTTAGGCGTAATGGATGTCGTGGATTAATCCAGTTCAAAATTTTCCTACATAAAGGACTGGATTATGTTTTCAATTTCTTTGATTCTGTTTGAATTTAGTGAATATTAATGACCATAGCTTGTGGGATGAAATGTTATCAGGCCTGTTTTGACCAGCTTTTTGATTGCCTTATCCACCATTCCTTTTTCATGAGACGCAAAACTCTTTTTGATAGATTCAATTGATGTATGCCTTCCACCCGTAATGATACATTTTACTTAGCACATGAACAGCATGACTGTCCAACTGCATTACATATGATAATTCAAAACTGTTATTTATTTATTATGTATTTTAATACCCTATGTTAGGAATATATTTATACAATTTATTCATCTAATACATTTGATAAGGCAAAGAACAAAACGAACAACACTGTCTGAAAAAGAG
>JAENJF010000060.1 GCA_016844685.1 Candidatus Nitrosotenuis sp.
TATCTACGGTTGACAAAAAAAGTAAAATTTGGCCATCTATTTGTTCCAACTTAGTATCACTAATGTCACTAACCTTTATCTAATAAATATTACATTTGCAATTTAGAAATGTATCCACCAAACCAAGAAAATCAAAAGGTATGTCCAGTTTGCTCTGATTTAATTTCGAATCATTCAAAATTAGATATAATTGAGTGTGCTTTAAATGAAATTAAAAGAAATTAGACATATTCATGTGATAAAAATTTAATTCCAAGATCCCATGTAAGAAAAAGAATTTTGCATATCAAAATATTTTGTATGATAACATACAACAGTTGGCTCTGTATATTGCAGACAAGAAAAAGACAATAGAGTTTGTTGTACCACATGTTGAAATTAATCGAGATGATAATTTGTTGTTACGAGAAAAGATTCTTGCATTGAGTCCTTATGATAGAAAGAAACTGGGGATAAACAAGTCTACTTTATGGTATCTCAAAAAGAATGTATCATCTAAAGATAAAATAAAAATTTATGACAAAATACTAGAGAAGCTAAAAAACATTTAGTGCATTGATGAAAATGGATGTGGCGCTGTCAACACAGCAAGTGCCATCGCAATTACAAACACTAGTTTTCTTCTTTTAGATAATGGTGAGATATCATCGAGTGGTCTTGCATCAAAGTTTCTCATACTGAACATCAGTACAAAAACTGCCATAAACCAATATCCAAGTCCAAACAATACAGCAATTGCAACATAGGTTGTTATTTTGTGCCACTTTCTTCCTAATGTAGCCCTTGCAATATGTCCACCATCAAGCTGCCATGCAGGAAGCAAGTTCAAAAAGGTGATCAAAAACCCAAGCCACGCAGCATACAGTACAGGCGACATGATCAATTCCATTCCCTCAACTGTCTTGCCTGCTAATGCTATTGTGCCACTCATGATTATGCTTGGATGCACCTGAATCATATCCGATTTAGAAAAAAGTGATTGAGCTTGTTCAACTGGCACCATTGGGGAAATATATGCACCATATGTTGAAACTATGATTGCTATGATTAATCCTGCAATTGGTCCCGAAATTCCAACATCAAATAATGTATCTCTGTTTGTCATAAACGACCGTGCAGAGATAAGAGCTCCAAATGTTGGAATACCAAAGACAGGTATTCCTGGAATAAAATATGGCCAACTTGTTTTTAGCTTGTGCCATTTTGATGCTATCATGTGACCAAGCTCATGTATGCCAAGAATTCCAATCAAGGAAATAGTGTAAAGTATGGCCATATCGATAGGATCACCTATGAAAGTTAACGAGTTTGCTGCAACTGTCTTGTAATATCCATCAATCATCACCATTGATAGGGTTGCAGCAAAAAGTACTCTTGGGATCCAAGTTCGCTTTGACTTTGGAGGAGTAAATTTACCGACTAGAAGAATTATCCTACCTTCAAATCTCTCTAGTCTTGCAACCAAATTTTTTGACTCTAGTACTCGTGCAAGTTCAACAAACTTTTGTTTGAATCCTTCTTGTTCTATTTCAAACTGAAGTGCATCAAGATTTTGATTAATACTTTTTACTTCAAATATTGAAGAGACTGTATTGATTACCTCTTGCTCTGACTCACTCATTTTTTATTACATCCTTTTGTGGAAGCTTGAATCTTTTTAGTAATGTAGAATTTGCAATTACAGAAATGGAACTTAGTGCCATTGCGGCTGCAGCAATTATTGGACTAAGTAAGCCAATCGCAGCTATTGGAATTGCACCGGTGTTGTAAGCCAAAGCCCAAAACAAGTTTTGCTTTATTTTCTTCATTGTAGCGCGACTCAACCTAATGGCTCGTGCAACATCCATAATGTCATCTTTGATTAGTATGATTCCGCCAGTCTCTTTTGCAATGTCTGAACCACTGCCAATTGCAATACCGATATCTGCTTGTGCTAGAGCCGGTGCATCATTGATTCCATCCCCAACCATTGCAACGACCTTTCCCTCAGATTGTAGTTTTTTTATGACATTTGCCTTTTCAGCCGGTAAAACATTTGCAATTACTTTGTCAATTCCAACTAATTTTGCAACAGAATTGGCAGTTTTTTCATTGTCCCCCGTAAGCATTATTGTTTCAATTCCAAGCTTTTTTAGATCAGCGATTGCATCTTTTGATGATTCCTTTATGGTGTCGGCAACGGCTACTAGTCCAGACATGTTTTGATCAACTGAAATAATCATTACTGTCTTTCCTTGAGATTCTAAATTTCCCATTTCTTGCTCGATTTTGTCAGTTGTAATTCCAAATTTTTGCATCAATTTTCTATTCCCAAACAAGATCTGCTTGCCGTTTACAATTGCCTTTACACCCATGCCTGAAACGGCTTCAAACTCTGAAGGATTTTTCAGATTTATTCCATTTTGTCTTGCCTCACTTACTATTGCTTGTGCCAGTGGGTGCTCTGAGCCCATTTCTACAGAGCCAGCAAATTCTATCAAATTTTCTCTAGAATGCAAACCAAAAGAAACTACATCAGTTACGGATGGTTCTCCTTTTGTTATAGTGCCAGTCTTGTCAAACACTATGGTTTTTATTTTTTCAGAGCGTTCAAGATATTCAGCACCTCGTATCAAAATGCCTGCTTCGGCACCTTTTCCAACTCCAACCATTAATGCAGCTGGTGTTGCAATTCCCATAGCACATGGACATGCAATTATCAATACTGCCACAAATGAAAGTAAACCAATAATGAAATTATCAAAAACAAAATACCATACCAGAAAAGATCCAACCGCTACTAACACAACAGCTGGAACAAACTTTGCAGATATCGAGTCAACAAGTCTTTGTATATGACCTGTAGATGCTTGCGCTTCCTCAACTATATGGATAATTTGTGACAGTGCAGTATCCTTTCCCACTTTGGTGGCCTTGACTTTTAGCAATCCTTGTTTGTTGATTGTGGCACCAATGACTTGATCACCTACAAACTTGTCAACGGGTAGACTTTCACCAGTTATCATTTTTTCATCAACTGCGGAGCTTCCCTCAATTATTACTCCGTCAGTTGGGATTTTTTCGCCAGGCTTTATTATTAAAATATCTCCTACCTGAACTTGGTTTGCTGGAATTTCTACTTCGTTTCCATCTTTGATTATTCTTGCCATGGCTGGCCTAAGATCTAATAATTTTCTTACAGCCGCAGAACTTTTCTTTTTGATTGCCTCTTCCATGTATTTTCCTAGCAGAACAAAAGCAATGATTACTGCAGATACCTCAAAGTAGACATCCCGTTCCTTTACAGGAAGTGCATCAGGAAAGAACAAAACAGCCACACTGTAAAAGTATGCCACAAGGGTCCCAATTGAAATCAAAAGATCCATGTTGGCAGTTTTTCTCTTTATGGAGTGATACGCCCCAACATAGAATGTCCAACCACCAATGAACTGCACAGGTGTAACGATAAGAAACAAAAGCATTCCCCATGAAAGAAACGGAATTTGCGGGATTGGAACCCATGTGACTGCTACGGCTCCAAATGCCAATCCCAGATACAAGCTGGCTCGAAGTATTGCTAAAATGAGCGCACCAGATGCGGCTACATACATTCTTTTTTTAAGCTTGGCAAGTTCTTTTTCTGGATTTACAAATGTCTGTTGGCACACAGGACTGCAAAAATAAAAGTCTCTTGATCCAATTTCGAAATGAAACGCTTTCTTTTCATCTACTATCATTCCGCATACAGGATCTTTTGCCATTTACAATTTGAAAATTGTTTTGCATAATTAAACAAACGCGAGATACTCGAAGATGATAATGAGACACTGAATTTTACAAATGTAAAGATGCATCTTTAAGTATAATGAAATCTGCATAAACTTTCAACCTTGAATTTTGCAAAGACGTTTAAAAGTAAGAATTGGAGATTGATGATTCATGTTTGAAAAACATTGTCAAATATGTGGCATTGAAGTTAAAAAAGAATCAGCCAGTAAAATATTTGGCAAGTACTTTTGTAATGACGAACATGCCAATCAGTTTGTTGCAAAAAAAGCAGAGGTGGAAAAACAGCAAGAAGAATACAGAAAGAGCCATCCGCGTCGTGGTGGCTGTTGTTGACTGGAAATCAAAAATGAAAAACACACCTCATGACAGTGTTGCATTACAAGAAGTCTTGGCAATAACAGCTGGTCTGTTCATGTCCATTGGTGGAATCACTTCTCTTTTAATGATTAGTTGGAACCAATCAATGCCAAGCGGACAATTCATGAAAGATGCGATGATGATTAGTTGGTGGCAATTGATCATGCCTCAAACATATATCCACGTCATGTGGACAATGGCGGCACTGTCTCTAATTGCTGGATTAATTGTGATTGTTTATTCCTACAAGATTCACAAAGAACCTGAAAAAATCAGTGAATGGGGACTTGTCGTATTAGTAGTATCCATAGTTGGAGCATTCTGTGCAAGTGGATTTGGAGTTGGTGGAGCCATCCTTGGAATTATTGCGGGTGTATCATCATTGAGAAAGAAAATATTTTAAGGGTCAACTAGACTTTTAGTCTGACACTGGCAAGTCATAAACAAAATTATTCCAGACTTGAATAGACTGAAACTCTCTCAGTTCATATATTAAATAATTTGTTAGAATAAAAAAGAATCATGGACTCATTTGGCCCATATGTCCACCTGTGGAATTTGTACCATTAAGTATCATCTGCATTTGTTGCATTGCCTCTTGATTTTCAGTCATGTGTCCAATCATTTGTAATCTTATGGCAGGATCATTTAGCATTGCAAGTATCACGTCTTGTGTAAATTGATGGTCTTGTTTCATTTGGTCTAATACTTCCTGTATGAGTTTTGGAGTATGCATGTTAATTCCCATAGTTTGATTGGCTAGCATATTCATCATTGACATGTCACTCATCATTGAATTCATCATTGTTGGATTATTCATCATCATAGTCATCATCTGTTGTTGCATCTGTGGATCACTCATCATTGTGTTCATCATTGGACCCATCATTTGGTTCATGTGTTGAGGATTATTTATCATCACATCATGCATCTGTTGCATTATTTGTGGATCACTCATCATAGTGTTCATCCACTGGGTCATTGCCTGCGGATTATTTATCATGACTTGATGCCATCGTGTCATCTGTTGCGGATTATTCATCATTTGCGTCATCTGTTGTGGAGTCATCATTGCAAAATTAGGTTGATTGTATGACTGGAATACTGCATAACCTATTCCAAGTCCTGCAAAAAAGACACCTGCTATAATTCCAATTAATATGATCTGACTTACCATGTCAAATTTAGTCTCAGGTTGCATATAATTCCATATACGAGTTTCAATATTGATTATCTTAAATGAAGAATACCTGCCCACTTCACAAGTATGTGGAATTAATAACCACGGTACTTTCAAATGGTGATACTAGTGATTACTGCCCTAAATGTCTAGAATTATTTGGAGAAAAAATATGAATTTGATTTATAGGAATTTCATTCCATTCCAACAAAATTAGTGACATTTCTCCCTCTAACAATCTAATCTAATTTGGATTTTCAAAGATTTTACATTTTTTGGGTAAAGTTGTGACATTTCTCTCTTTGAGAACTGAAAAATGATTTTAAAATTTAGAATTTAATCAGTTTTAACAAAATTTAGTGACATTTCTTTGTCTCTGTCTATATACCCCGCGCGTTGTGTCCCGATTCAATTTGAACTCGTAATTTTTCTATTTTAATCATCGTAAAAAACCTCAATTTTTTGAAAAAATCCGACAATTTTCTTGATTTTTAATTGATAGATTCAGTCCATTTTTATGTTAATCCCAATCTTTGCCACAAAAATAACATTCTTTAGGCTTATCTTTTTTATTATTCACATATGCTTTAAAGGTGCTATTACAGTAAGAACAAGTGAATTCTTTCTTTTTTGCTAAATGTAATTTAAAATATAATGCTTGGAATGAGGTCACTCTAAAACTTTTAAAATGTAAAACACCATCCGAATCTTGAAGAATGCCATAGACAACATTAATTTTCTTTGTATTCTTTCTGTGTCGTATGTTTTTTCCACGATTTTGATATGTTTTTGATACCGATAATGGATAGAATTCACCACCTTTCATACCACCTTTAGTAAGGTGGTATTTGCCTTATAGATTTTTTGCTAAACCTATTTCAATAATTTTTTAAAAAATAAAATTAGAAAAAAATAAATGAATTATTAAAAATTAAGTGTAAAATAAAATTGTCTTAGAAATAGTATTACAAATTTGTTGATTTAATAATAATTACAATCATAAAAAAATAAATTCAATTTCTAAATTAAAAAATAGTTTTGCAATTTTGATAACCTATTGTATACTAAAAACATAACATCTTTAGAATAACTGAATCAACAAATC
>JAENJF010000061.1 GCA_016844685.1 Candidatus Nitrosotenuis sp.
CATTCCTTAGCAGCCTTGCCGCATCCTCCTGCGCATTCCTTAGCAGCCTTGCCGCATCATCACGCGCACTCATTTTCCAATCCTTAGGCTTGATTCAACATACCCATGCATAATTAATTACGCCATTCATATCCTATTTGAGTTAGTTTGTTATCTACAAACAACATACTCACAATCTCAACTCCAATATCTATAACTCCATACCTAAAACAATCCATTTTTTATATGCCGTACGGTATCTTGAATAACAATGGATGCAACCGATACCCAGATAAAAAAGGCGCTTGTTGCTTTTGCAATCGAAAAGGCACTCATTGACATGGGGGAGCCAATATTCCAAAGAGTCGCAAAGACACTCAAAGATGATTATAATTGCTATATTCCTGATTGCTATGAACATCCTGAATATCTAAAAAGAATACTGTCCGATCTGTATGGTAATGCCCATATTGCGATAATTGATTCTATAAAAAATGGCTTACGCGATTTCTCCGAACAGGAATCAATTAATAAATTCATTTCAGTCTTAGAATAGAAGATGCAAACTGGCCTTGACACCATCATAACAAAAAAATATCTTATCTTAGCATTAATTATCTGTGCATCCGTAAACCTCGTTTCTAATCTTATCGGTAACGATGCTGCAATTTTTGTGGGTAATATGATGTATATTCCAACATCCGGAGCCTTCTTGATTATGTCGATGTTAATTGTATCAAGATTTGGCATGTCTGGGAATAACGGCCTTGCCTGGATTTCGTTTGGCGGTTATGCAGTATCGTGGTTTATTGCAGAGATGCTGTGGATTATTCAAGAGTTATATCTTAAAATTGATCCATTTCCATCCGCTGCAGACATATTCTATCTTACAGGATATCCATTTTTACTAATGTTCTTTATTGCATATTTGCAACCGGTGCGGAGCGCAATAACAAAAAAAATGCTTGTTGCCGTATCTGCATTTGCAATAGGAATTTTGATTCCAAGTTTGTATTTTGCCATCGCGCCCGGTAAAAGTGCTGATCTGCTACAATGTGTGCTGTCCATAATTTATCCAATCTTTGATGTAATGGTGATGATTCCGGCATTGCTTGGCGTCATATTGTTTTTCAAAGGCCAAGTGAATTTCATATGGACACTCATATGTCTAGGAACAATTTCGCTTTTTGTAGCTGATACTGCCTTTTTGTTTGAACAAAACAAAGACTCGTACTATACTGGAAACCCAATGGAAATCATGTTTTACTGGAATTACATTCTTCTTACTTTTGGCATATATGGTCATCTGAAATTATTTCAAAGATCAAAGCAAAATACTGCTCAACATAGATAACTTGGCCATTCTTGCCTAATCATACCCAATGTATCCAAATTACTTGTAAACCAATACGCTTAGCTGTATTTATCATATTGTAGCAAGAAGACCACCGGACTTGTCCGGTGGATGAATTGCCGGTAATTACATAATAACCAACTTGCTAAATATAATGAGTACACAAAACTCCTAATGTTTGAGCTAGGCAAAATGGAAGAAGGTCGTGCTAAAAATATGAACCTCTACCAGTCACCACGTAAAGCCGAAACTGGATTAGGTTCAGACATACTACCGCAGGAACTGCGGGAATTTACGCCTGCGGGGATCAAAAGCTAGGTCAAAGAAGCAGGAAGAGGCTACCGGACTTGTCCGGTAGTGGTTCACTAACACATAACCATTAATGGTAATAACTGTTTGAAAACTGCCTGGAAATGAAATTTTTCCAGATAAAATCCATAATTTACGACCATATGGAGAACTTTAATAAATATAGACACCCACATATTTTCAAATGTGGAAATATGTGGATACCGGAAACGGAGAAAAAATCTTTCATAAAGTAGATGAATTCATATTTTCAAAAAATACAAAATATCAATTACTGGAAATAGTTAAAACAAGTGATTTTGGGAATGTATTGTTTTTGGATGGTGATCCTCAATCTTCAGAGCTAGACGAGCATGTTTTCAATGAATGTCTAGTTCATCCATCCATGATAACACATTCCAAACCAAAAACTGTTTTTATCGGTGGCGGCGGTACTGGTTTAACATTACGAGAGGTCCTGCGCTATAATACAGTTGAAAGAGTAGACATAGTGGATATAGATAAAGAAGTGGTAGATACTTGTAAAAAGTTCTATAATTACGCAGCTGAGTCTTTTTCAGATCCCCGTACAAAATTATACCATGAAGATGCAAGGCAATTTCTTTCAAAAACCGACTCAAGTTATGATTGTATATTTCTAGATACAACAATGCCTCATCATGATGATATTGCTGCCCCCTTGTACAGAAAAGAATTTTTTGAAATAGCCAGTCAAAAATTAAACCCTGATGGAATATTTGCCACCGCTGCAAATTCTGCAGATTTTAGGTATTCGTCAAGATTTGCATCAGTGGTCAAAACATTGCAACAAGTCTTTACTTTTGTAAAACCATACATTGCGTACACGCCACTTTTCGGCCAAGAATGGGCATTTGTATTTGCATCAAATATGTCTGATCCCTCTGAACTAAAACCTCACGAGGTAAACAAGAAACTTGTGGAAAACGGATGTAATGGGTTGAATTTTTACGATGGAATCACTCACCAACGTATATTCTCGATTGATAAAAAATTGAGAAAGATTTTGGACGAGAAAGGCCACATTTTGACAGATTCTCTTCAAACTCGAGATGAAATATTTGTGCCAGAAATATTAGAATCACATAATTTCGAAAATTATGTAAATATGGTGGATTTGTCTCAGCATTCCAATGTAATAACACTCACAAACACTCACAAAACTTTTTGATGTCTGTATAATGAATAAATGATGATCATCCATCCTGCCTGCCAAATCGCGTTTACAATGTGCGTATCGGTGTACTGGCTGAATATTTCAAGATAATAATACCAGATATCTGCAAATATGTGGAGAAATACCCCAACGGCAAGAAGTGACCAAACTACGGCTAATGCACTATGCCTGAACGCCTGGGCACCTAAAATGGCAAATGAGATTGATGCCGAAGCTATTGTGACAAAGATCAAACTGTAGTAATAATCAAAACTAGTACCTCCCCACTCCGTAATTGCCAAATACGAATAAGCGCTAACGATAAAAACCGGGATCACGACCATCCAGATTTTTGTTTTTCTGGTTATTTTGATTTCAAAACCTCTAATGTTTGTTATCATGTGGTATAACGTGAATGGATAAAATGAAAAGTAGAAAATGTCGGCAAAAGACGGGTATGGCTCTATAAACAAAACATTCTCATAAATTTGCCACATGATTTCGGCGGTAAGCCACATTCCAAATGCAATGCCCAGTGCAAAGTACGCCCTTCCAAAGATTTTGCCAGGCCAGTATAATTTTGAAATAATAAAAGCGGATATTAAAACCACGGATTGTAGGGATAATTCAACTATGTCAATGGCGTTGAATTCCTCTGTCATGCCCTTGATTGCATTATTTACAACATGATATGTTAAAGTCAAACAAAAGATTATTACCAGTATTTTATAGTCAATCCCTCCTCCAAGTTTTGGAATCGGATTTAATTCTGACAAACCCATAACCATGCTCAGCTAAATCTGTTTAATAATGTGCGCCTTGTGCCGGTTTCCCAAATGACTATTTTTTGATCTTGCACCATCCAAGAATGCGTCTTGATAAATTCCATTGCTATCAAATGATCATCTTAAATCTATGGATCCCTATTTCCAAATGTGGAATTGGTGAATTAATCTGACAAGCCCGTTACAATATGCAAAGACAAACTCTGTCTTTTCTAGACTTCCTAAAATCAAAACTTCTACCACTGTTGGATTTGCTGTCGCCATTCTTGCTGCCGCTTTGTCTTCTTTACCTGATGTAATCTCAAAACCAATAGTTGATCCAAGCGTTGATGGAATTGCTCCAATTGAACCACTCGTAGTTGTCTTCATAATGTACTTGATGACTGGCCTATTTTTCACCCCCATTACAAAGATGCAAAAATCTACCACTCCAATTAAAAAATCGTCCTATTTAGCTCTCATACTTTATGGCGTAGCTTCAGCTTGTTCAACTCTGGCATTTTCTTTTGGATTAAAAGAAACAAGTGCAACAAATGCATCCATTCTAGCCAACAGTGAGATAGTTTTTACGGTATTGATTGGAATGATAATTTTCAAAGAATATCTGGCAAAAAAAGAAATTTTACCGTTTGTGCTTATAGCTGCAGGTGCAATTTTTCTTCCAATCGGTTCTGATATATATGAACACAAATTTGCATTTTCAGAATTTGTATTTGGCGACATCATGATTGTAATCTCTGGATTCATTTACTGTCTGTGTACTTTCATCGCAAAACATGCTGGCCAGGTGAAAATCACTCGTGTAGTTCAAATCATGTCGTTATCTGGTGCTATATTTTCCTTTATTCTGATGTTAGTCTTTCAAACTCCATTTACGATTGATCTGTCTAATTTTTCCATCCTCTCTTTTGTTGGCATCGCGGGAATAGGCGGCAGTGTTTTGTTTTTTGTAATGGCAGTTAGATTGATAGGTGCCGTTCGTACCATTTTGATTTTTTCGTCAGCTACCGTTTTTGGTGTTATTTATTCTGCAATTTATTTATTGGAACTGGTTAACCCATTTACCGTTTCATCCCTTGTTATAGTTACAATGGGATTATATCGTCTTAGATACAAATTAGCCGCATGATCTGATGTCGATAGATCCAAAAATACCTTATTTGTTAACCATCTGCGCCTGTTATTTTCTAATTATTTTGCAATTTGTTTGGAGATTTCACTCTGACATGAATAGATTTTCAAATTTGGAAACATGATGATTATGTTACATTCTTGTGCCGTTTTTTGGAAATAGTAATATACTATTATGGTGTTGACTAGCCATGGTGGGTATTGATAGGCTTTTAGCAAAATCTCTTGATACTATAATTCGAGAAAACCTTGGCGCTAGAACCTCCCAAAAAATTGAAAATAGACTAGTTGAAAAATATGGCATAACATTAACTGAGTCGATAGAGCAATTTCAAAAATTAGATTCTGTTTTAAGGGAATTCTTTGGAGCCGGTGCGGATGGCCTTGAGAACAAGTTCCTCAAGAATGTGTGTGAAATCAAACTGATGAATGGAGAAAAACACATTTACATTGAAAACTCGTCATTGACCAAAATAATATTGGAATCTTTTGGAGATGACGACAAAAAGAAAATCCTAGGCGTCATAAACGGAGAAGCGTTAATCATCTCAGAAATCATCGAAAAATGCAATATTGCACAAACTTCAGGATATAGGAAAATAAACTCTTTAATTGATGATGGATTGCTCGTCCCATCAGGTTATGTTTCTACAACAGACGGTAAAAAAGTCACAAAATACAGATCAATCTTCAACAATATCCACATTGAGATTATCAAAAACAAGATAAACGTCTCTCTCTATCTTCCGGAAGCTGATTTCAATACCAGTTCAATCTTAACTGTGTGCTCCCAAAACTAGTCTTATAGGACCAAAAATTACATCATTGTCATTACTGTGATTGGATATATCAGAATCTGATTAGCGTCGTTTCAAAACTAACAATCAACTCATAATACTCTCTGTTCTTATTTCTGTAATGCCCCCTAATTTTCTGAATGTACTGAATTAGTTTTCTCCATTGCTGTTTTTTGATTAAATGTTTGAATTCTTTACATTGAGAAGTCATGGTGACAAGAACTTTTTGCAGAACTCTGTCTTCTAAACATGACATTAGGTAACCCATAATTTCCAACCATGATGATGCGAATACTTGATTTTATGGACTCGTGCTTGCAAATACGGTAATACTGAGCACACATCAAAATTTTCTTCCTGTATCGTCTTCAAACGAATCGAATGATTTTTGTTAGTGCTGGATTATCGATTGAAATTCAATTGTTGTTATTTGAAGTTTTAACAGCACATGGGTTTTCAAGAAATCTTTTTTCAAGTCCTTCCGCACCGGCGCCAAAGAATTCCCTTAAAACCGAATGTTTTTCAATCATGGCATATTTTATTTACAAAAAATAACACAACAGTTTAATACAATTATATCATTTCCAAAAGTGGTAATGAGCCTTCACGTCATAGACTGTAATGAAAGAGAATCCCAAAGGCCTAGTTTATGCCGTGAGTTCATCATCATACAAAAGGATGAGTCAAAAAATTGGGACGCAACCTGTCTTGCAGGCCAAATAGCTGATAATCAAGACAAAGATGACTCATTTTTAATCAAGTTGCAGGCTCGACAGAATGGGTGTTGGAAAATGGCGTTCA
>JAENJF010000062.1 GCA_016844685.1 Candidatus Nitrosotenuis sp.
TAAACCATCTAAAAATCTTGAGAGACATGGAGTTTTCAAGAATTGAATCGTCGTATTCATCAAAGGACGCTTGCCGCCTTGTCTGGAAAGGAAGCGACGAAGACGAAGAACATGTTGTATTTTTGAACAAAAACGAAATAGACCGTCTGTATGACATCCTTTCAAAAAACACAACTGGCAAAGTCGAGCTTGAGGACGAATTCAGTGCCATACTGGTAAATTCCGATACCACGCAATTCCGATTAAGCGAAAATAAATCATTTGAGGTAAAAACCCAGGTTCTGAAAAAACAGCTAGAGGAATTTAGGAAATGAAATCAGGCAAGACCTATCCAAAAGAGTACGCCCCGTCTGACGTCTCTACTCAGGACATAACCGTGCGAAATAATCTTTTAAATGCAATTCTTACATCAAAGCCAAAGAAAATCATCCAAGACACAAATTTGTTCAAGGTCATGGCGGCAAGGCGTTCTACTAGAAAATTTGACAACAAAAGGATGGTCGAAGAGTGGAAAATTGACAAAATACTGGCCGCTGCAGACACTGCACCAACTGCTGGAAACTTTCAGGGTTTTGAAATATTCTACGTTAAAGATCCAAAAATTAAAGAAAAACTAGTCGAGGCGGCAAACAACCAGCCGCATGCAAATACGCCGCTAGTCTTAGTTTTCTGTAAAAACCCATCCAGAGTAAAGCTGGACCTTCCGCCGGAAATTTTAGCAAAGTTTGCAATCCATCACACGCGCTTGGTTTGAGCTCAATTTGGATAGGGATGCTTGATGAGGGAAAGGTCATGGAGGCAATTGGAACAAACCTCGTCCCGTCATCATTACTCTGTATTGGCTATCCTGCACAAAAACGCGGCCCCCGCTCAAGGAGGAAGCTAAAGGACGTCATTCACATAGTATGAGCAATTTTTAGACTAATGTGCAGAATCCGTATTATCTATGGTACGCGAGCTTTTTTTGAATCCTTAAATTTAATAGGGCATCCATAATTTGCTTCAATATGGGACGCCGAAAGACTCAGAAAATAATCAGGACAGCCCCAAAAAATGTAACTACGGGCATGTGTCCGAAATGTCAAACGGTTGGCCGAATCTTCCTAATAGGTCAGGTCGGCGCTGAGCACGCAAAATGCGCTTCTTGCAATCAAGAATTTGATTTGTAACAAAAAACTAACCAAGATATAGAAAAATTCACCCATAAATTTTTAAGCTCTTTTTCTGAGTGTATCGTATGAGTTCAACAGAAGGCGAGACAATCTATGAGCGCGTCGCCAAATTAGAAGACGAAATTGCTGCTCTCAGAAACGAAGTGGATGTCCTAAAAAAGGCACTACGCAACAAGCTAGCAAGACACGAAATCTCCCAAGTCAAAAGGGGTAAAGACATTACATCAATTATAGATTAACCTTATCTCTTACATTTCTTATCAGTTCCAAAATAAAGTCCACATCAGGCGCCTCTGGCGCAATTTCAAGATACCTGTTTAGGTATATCAGGGCCTTTTCATAATTTAACAATCTTTCTTCTAGCATTCCCTTGTCGCGAATTTCATCTGGAGAATCGGGCTCTACTGCAAGAATCATGTTTGTGCATCTCATTGCCTTCTCATACGCGTATGATTGAGCGTACGAGCTTTTCAAATTTCGCAGTATTCTGACTAGCATCTTGTCTTGCGGCAGCTCGTCTAGGAATTCTGGAGAGAATTCAATTTCCTCTTCAAAGTTTTGGTACAAAATTTCATTTAGATCCTCCATGTCTAGTAGTCTGCCACCTTCAAATGGATCAAGTATCATTTCTTCATTATATTTCACCACAACATGGCTTGGAAATCCCGTAATGGTAAGTTTTAAGCCAATCCTTTTTGCAACCTCGACATAAATTATTGACATAGTAATTGGGATGCCGCTTTTTTTATCTAATACCTCGTTTAGAAAATTATTTTTTGGATTGTAATAATCGTCTGTGTCGCCCTTGAACCCAAGTGTTCCAAAGAGATACTCGTTTAGCATTGATATTAGATATGTGGGATTTTTCACATCTGACAGCAAGACCTTGAGGGATTTTGCAATTTCGTTTATCTTTTCTATTTGCTCCTGTATGTTGAGGTCTGGATATTCAAGTATCTGTGCAAGCTTGAGGCATTTTTCCACCAAATTATACCTGGAATCTGAAGAAAAGGAAATCCACTCTGCAACAAACGGATCGAACTTGTCGTTCATTTGGAATAATCAAAAAACTCTTTTCAGATATAGCTGCGGGTCTTTTAGCTCCCTTGTGGTTGGGGGGTTTTTTATCAAAATCTGAAATGTTTCTTTTCCATATTTGCCAAATACCACTCCGGTAAAGTCCTTGCCTATGTTCTTTCTGACCTGGTATGACGAAATGTCCGTTCCCATGAATGTCGCAAGATACTGGTGAAAATCCTCATCGTCTTTGAGTATGTTTTGGACTGAAAACTCGGCCATTCCCTCCATTGTGGAAAACGCCGCATGGTGCCTCTGAATTGGGAGCAGCCACCTTTGGTATGTTTCCAGGATTTGTGGGATCATTTGCTGAATTGTCGGGTCTATTTCCACCTTGGTAAATGTCATCACATCTGGCCCTAGAACGTTTACGATAAAGTTGTCAGGATTTAGCATGAAAAACAGGTTTGCCCTTTTTGCAATTGGAAATTCGTCTGGAACTGCAGGCAACTGCAAATAATCAGACAGCTTGGTCACTATACCGTCATCAAGAGTCAGAATTATTTTTGCCAAGTCTTCGTTTATCTTGTTTACCTCGGTTACTGCCTTTTTGTTTTCCTCATACAGGTTATTTTGGATAGAGTGGACCATCTCTTCCAGTATGGTCATTTTCAGGGCACCAACATATCCTGATTTTATCATTTCGTATCCTGGCTCGTATGGAGAACCTTGCTTGTAAAGAACTATTTGCGGATAATTAGACAGGACAAAATTATTGATGTATATTTTTGAATCCAGGTAATCGCCATAGGTGGTAGAAATTTTTGAAATGTAGGATTTTGCATATGTGGAGTAGACTAGAAATTTTGCAGTATCTAGTTTTACTAGGTCAGCAATCCCCTGTCGGCTCTGTTTTGCAACTGCCAAAAACAGCTTGTCGACAAACTCTCTTGCGTCTTGGGTGGCAAAGACCTTTTTTCCTTTTATTCCCTTTAGCTCCTCTAATTCGGGAAACTCGATTTTAACATCTGGCGATACTTTGATCCCAATAAACTCGCCAACCCTTTGTCGCAGATCCGGAGTGATTTGGTCTGCAATTTGCCTTGGGGAATCAAACCTTGCCTTAAAGTCTGGATCTTCTTTAATCCTTGAGGACAGGGTTGCAATGTCGTGTTCCTCGTTTATCTCAACTGAAATCTGATCAAGTAGTGCGTCTGCAAACTCTTCTTGCTCAGTCATCGATAGTGACTTTGGATGGTGCCCATTTAACATTAACTGGGTTCAAAATAAGTATTAATCCAAAACCCGTTTTGAGTAAAGATGGTTTGCATGAATCTAGTGTAGGATACATCTTTTGTGTGAAATGCGGAAAAAAACTAGCACTTGAAATCCTAAAAAAAGACACGGAAATTCGGGAAGGATTTTTGTTTTGTGTACGATGTAATCTGCATTTTCCAATAATTGACAAAATCCCAATCATATGGGATGATTTTACAAATTACCTGTCAAACAGGCCAAGACTTGGCGGAATATTGTACACAAAGGCAGTCACACCAAAGCTAAAGCACTACATCAAAAAAAGTCTGGGCGCCATAGCCAAGAACCACACCGACATATCGTTGGTAGAAAAAAGATGGTCATCAATATATGAGAAAAACAAAAAATCCCCCTTTTATGGCATGATAAAAAAATCGCTAGATTCAATATCAAATTCCGGAACCGCCCTAGAACATGGGTGCTCCATAGGCATCATAACGCAACATCTATCAGAATCACATTCGCTTGTTTTTGGAATCGACAAGTCATACCATGCAATTGAAATTGCCAAAAAATCAGATTCTGAAAACTTGGATTATTTTGTCGCGGATTCCATATCGTCTCCGTTTGGCAAGGCAAAGTTTGATTCTGTGGTAGGACTGAATCTATTTGAAATAATAGAGCCAAAGATTCTCTTAGAATCCCTCTCAAGACAAGTAAAGAAAGGCGGATTTCTCGTCCTGTCTGATCCATATGATTTTGAGCGGGGAGAAAAATCAGTCAAAGAACCATTATACGAAGAATCAATACGGGACAAACTGGTACAGCTTGGACTTTCAATATCAAAAGAAACAAAAAAGCCAGCGTTTCTTTCATGGAATCTCAAATTGCACAAGAGGGCCACACTCCAATACAAAGTGGACTTGATTATTGGAAAAAAACGCTAAACTAGAAAAGGGGATTTTTGGGAATTATTTTTTCCACATTTTTTGCCATGTTTCTGCAAACGCATTCATCAATTCGCCATATGTTTTCATCTGGTCAATTCCAGGCTGATTTGTTATCTTTTGCCAGTTTTGTCCAAATTCTTTGAAGGCGTTTAGACCTGCCTCGTTCATTGTTTTTTGCCAGTTTTCATAGAATTCTTTGAGTGTCTTTTCACTTGACTCATTCATTGCCTTGGTAGCTACCTCGTTGTATTTTGCTTGCACTTCGGCGCTGACCTTTTGTAACGCCTGGAATCCCTGCGTCCATTTTCTTAGCAGCTCCATGTATTCATCCCACATATTGTCCCAATTTTTTGCTTTGATATCTTTAGACATGATTTGGATTGATCATCGTTTGATAAAAGATCATCCTTTTTGGTGCTGAGAAATCAGGCATAGAAAACCAAATCCATCATTACATATGGCATTTTGATTAGCTGTTGAAAAGAGATTAATTGCGAAAAAACATGACATCATTGGTTGTCAGACGAGAGTTCAGACATGGGTCATGCTACCTCAGAGCAATTGGCACAGCTTTACAAGCTGGGCTATGTTGGCATTAAACCAGCAACAAAACAAGAGGCATCCGAACTCATATCAAAGCTATTAAAATCAAAACGGGTAAAACCATATCTGTTTTCTACTGAAAACGGCTCAGAACCATATTTGGTCCCAATGGACAAGTGGCCAGACCTTTACAAAAACGAAACCGAATTTAGGGCAGAAATACTCAAGGACTGGGAAAAGAGTGAGAAAAAAAAGGAACGATTAAGCAAGCTAAGAGACCTTTGATGGACAGATGAGGTTTTGCAGGCATATTGTGATTGGACCTCACAATACTTAACTGGAGTTGACAAAAGCAATAGCATGAGTCCATTCTATACTAGGAAGAAAAATCCCGGAGTAAAAAAAGAGGAATCGGTAGATAGGCTGATTGCCAAAGGAATGGAGTCGCTCAACATTGGAAATTTCAAAGTGGCCATGAGGTTTTTTGATAAAGCCCTGGAATTAGAGCCGGATAACACTGATGCGTTGCTCTACAAGGCGGATGCCATATCTCAGCTAAAGAAAAAGAAGCTAGCTTCAACATAGCTGTTATTCAATGAATTCAATTTTATCGCAAGTATGTCATAGTACTTTCATGCCTTTTTTACGCGACGTGCAAACTCGAGTTTTATGCTTGTCTGAGCGTTCACGTGAAGAGACCAATAAAATTCAAGGACAGCCAAGTGTTGGATTAGTAGCCATATCCAAACACGATGAAGTTTGTCCCAAAATACTAATTTTCTAACTTTTGCTTATCTTTTGAATTTTTAGGAACTTCTTCTTCCATGCATCTGGTGCAGAGTCGTTTGCCCTGCAGTGGAAACCACGTAAAAACATGAATGTATCCTGATTTGCAACTCATATACGCATCATTTCAATAGCGCATTAGAATAGTCTTGTCAGATATTACCCATTATTTGCTAAAATGAATCCTCGATCAGAGAAAAACACCGGAAATATTGTTTTACTCAGCTATGCACAAATTCGAAAGAGTGTCTGCCGAGAGTTGATCTAAATTAGTCTGATCCCCTCAAGTTTAGGGGAAAATCTTTTTTTGTCTTTTTCATGCTCAGTTAAATCTGGCGGGATTTCAGTATCCTCAAATGAATCAGAAATTTGAGTTGCATTTCTTCTTTTAAGATACAAGCTGATTCCGCCAGCAGTCATTCCTCCTAAAAGTATGATTCCAGTAACAACCCACTCAAGGTTCATAACGATTTGAACTTTTTCATGGCTTCTTTAGCTAGATTTTCCAAATCAGCGGTTGTGATTTTTGTAGGATCATCAGAAGCTAAAGCTTTGTCGTAATCATCTTTGGTTGTGTTCATTTTCTTTTTTTTATCTGGCATGATGTTGAGTACATTGAGAATTAAATAAGCTTGATCCAATATTTGTAGCGAATAATCCCTTGAGGGACCGTTGCTACCAGTTCAATTTTTCGTAATTTTATCATATTGTAGCAAGAAGACCACCGGACCTGTCCGGTGGATGAATCGCCGGTAATTACATAATAACCAACTTGCTAAATATAATGAATACACAAAACTCCTAATGTCAGAGCCAGGCAAAATTGAAAAAGGTCGTGCTAAAAATATGAACCTCTACCAGTCACCACGTAAAGCCGAAACTGGATGTGTTCAGACAGATTACCGCAGGAACTGCGGGGATTCACGCCTGCGGGAGATCAAAAGCTCGGTCAAAGAAGCGGGAAGAGGCTACCAGACTTGTCCGGTAGTTCACACAAAAAAAGACGGTAAAAAATAAAAATTACTGGTTCCGCTTAACCAAGTCGGATACCAGTACCTCTAGAGGTACAGAGTAGGTGCCCCTTTGTAGATGGAATTTGCGTTTCTAGCATTTTGCCAAGATGGACTGTGCCTGTTCCCTTGGAGCTTGCCAAAGCTATGTCGCCTGCAAGTTTCATTTTTTCCTTTTGAAATTCCTTGTATTCTTGGCCTGCCCAATTTGATTTCTTTGCTG
>JAENJF010000141.1 GCA_016844685.1 Candidatus Nitrosotenuis sp.
GACTGTAGGTGACCCAGAGACAATCCTTCTAAGAGAGATATTGTACGTTTCATTTATTGCGATTTCCGGATTTGGCGCACTTGGGTTTTATCAAGTTTACAAGCGACTAAAAAACAGAAAGTTTGTTGCATTTTTAGGATATGCGGGATTTATTACAACCGTATTTGCTATGATGCCTCAAAATCCAGATGTGATAACCGCCCCAATGGATTTGGTGAATGATTTTAGAACAGTATCGCTAGTTGGGGTATCTGCATTTTGGCTATCTGTTGGATTGATTCTCGGCGTGTTGTGGCAAAAGATACAACCAGATAGAGTAAAACAGTCAAAATTTCAGTAATTACAGTTCATAACTCTCGATTTTGTTATTATTTTGTTCTCATTTTATAGAATGAGAAGGATAACATTTTATTTAAATAACAATACAAACTAGAACAATAACTTGACTCGTCGATTTACACTTCCACAATTAAAAAAATACGATGTAACACAAAAAGTAATTGAGGCACTGGCCGATGCCGAATCAAGAACCATTCTATTTTCATTAATCAAACAGGGTCGCACCGCTGCAGAGGTTTCAGACAAGTACAAGATTCCACTAAGCTCAGTTTACAAAAAACTAGCAGATCTTGAGAATTTGACATTAATTCACGTGGAACGTTGGATGATATCTGATAAGGGAAGAAAATTCAAGGTTTATCGAAGTAGAATAAGCAAGGCAGACATTAGCATTAAAAAACCAGAGCCCACTCTGGTTTTGGCTCCAAATTAACCATATGGGAACAATCATGAAGAAAAATACCGTTTTTCAGCTGAGCCAGTATGATGTAACACAGCAAATCATAGAAACACTGACAAATGTGTATTCACGTGCCGTCTTGTTTTCAATTACGATAAAAGCAAAGGATGCACAGAAAATTGCAGACGAGCAAAAAATGTCAATTTCCACTGTCTACAAAATTTTATCCAATCTTGAAGTACTAACTCTTGTCTATGTCGATAAATTTGAAATCTCAAATGCCGGGAAAAAAATCAAATATTACAAAAGCAGAATTAAAAAAGCAGAAATCATAGTTGGCGGAACCACCCCGACATTGAATTTACAATCAAACTAGTTTTTTGAAATCTCATTCTATGTTTTTAGAATAAATCCCTGCTTTAAATACAGTTAGCTAGTCCTAATCAAATATTGAATAGTATACAAATTTTGTTATCGCTATTTGCAATGTTTGTCACAGTATCAATATCAGGTAATCAAGTATCTCTTGCACAGTCTATGAATGACTCCACAATACAATCGGTAAATGAAGTAGTGCAAACGGGAACAAGCCTTACAAAAACAAGTATTATGAACAGTGATTTTGATCAAGCATCAAAATATTCCAAATTTACTACTGATTTTTACAGCCAGCAAATTAATTTGCTAAGAGAGTCAAACGTTGAAACATCTGATGATTTGCACTTGCTGCTTCTTGATATCCACTCTAAAATTGAAAACAAGGCCCAATCAAGCGAAATATTGGAATATATTTTCGTAGCAGAACAACATCTTGCTAAATTTCCCAAATCACAACACATTCCATTTGTAATATCTAATTTACTTGCAACAGCAGATGAAAGTTATCAAATTGCAATTTCAAAAAACAATAACGAGTATTATTCTATAACTACATCTCTTGTAGACAAAGCAATTCAATTATTTAATTCAGATTCTTCATTTGATGAAAGACAGACAGAAGAACTAAGATCATTTTTTAATGAGCTAAAATCACAAATTGTACAAAAACAAGGTTTTGTTTCTGTTGGAAAACTAATCACAACAATACAGCGTGACCTTACAGGGACAGACGCCATATCATCTGATCAAAGTGATTTGTATGCTACAATAAGACAACATTATGAGCAGGCATTATCAGAAATCAAAGATAACAATTATGAAAAAGCAGAAGAACATGTAATTGCTGCATATCTTGACAACTTTGAATATCTTGAAGCAGACATCGGCAAGGTAGATGAAAATCTTTTGTACATAATGGAACTAAACATGAGAGAAAAATTACGAACCATGGTACAAGAAGAAAAATCATTTGATGAAATACAGTCATTTATTAAAGATCCAATACTTTTAGACCTTGGCAATACAGAAAGCCTAATCTCAAAACTACCGCATAACAATCAACAGATAACAGGAATAGAGTCCAAAAAAGCAACAAAAGAAATGGGGTCTACCACCGAAGGCCAAAAATCTGGCGTAAGAAGCCAGATTGACTTTATCCGAACAACCCTTCAAACCATGCTGAATCAATACAACTCTGGCAATCTGGCAATCATCAGGCTGCGTTTACCTCCGCAAGAACTGCATATTTGGACAGCTATGAGCACGTAGAAATTCCGTTACGTGCAATTGATCCAGACTTTACGCTACAAGTTGAGCTACAGTTTGCCGAGCTTAGAAATTTGATAAAGCAAAAAGCAGATTATGACAAGATCCAAGAGGCAGCAATTACAGTACGACGTAGCCTTGACGAGTCAGAAAGACTGGTTACTGGGACTGGTCAGCTTGCTCCAACAATTGCATTCACATCGTCATTTGCAGTAATATTCAGAGAAGGATTAGAATCCGTTTTGATTTTGGGTGCAATTATCACATATCTTGAAGCATCAAGAAATACAAAATTCAAGCGATATGTGTATTATGGAATAATTATTGCAATTGTTGCAACTGCAATCACTTGGATAGTAGCGTCATATCTGATAAACATCTCTGGTGCAAACAGGGAATTAATTGAAGCGATAGCTGCCCTGTCTGCAACTGGTGTATTGTTCTATGTTAGTTTCTGGATTCTGAACAAAATTGAACACAAAAAATGGATGGAGTTTGTTAAAGCTAAAGTCTGGCAAGCATCAACTACTGGTGGCACAATAGTGTTTGTTATGTTGTCGTTCTTTACCGTATATCGTGAGGGATTTGAAACTATCCTATTCTACGAGGCAATGTTTGGATTTGCAAAATATATGGAACTGTACGTTGGATTGGGATTTGTCCTGGGAATTGGAACTTTGCTTGGAGTATATTTTGTAATGAGAAAGTTAGGAAAGAGACTGCCGCTCAAGATGTTGTTCGGTCTTACGATGGGCGTTGGTGCATACCTATCAATTGCATTTTTGGGCAACGCCGTCAGGGAATTGCAAACACTGGATATTTTGCCATTTACCAGCCTCCTTGGAATCATACCGAGGCTTGATATCAATATGGCAAAGATGACTGGAATCTATCCCACACTAGAGACATTAATTGCTCAAATCATAATGCTTGGAGTATATCTGGTAGCAGCATCATATGTGCTTGTTTTGAAGCCTAAAATGGAAGAGAAAATAGCCACAATGCGCAAATCAAGGAGGGAAAT
>JAENJF010000063.1 GCA_016844685.1 Candidatus Nitrosotenuis sp.
TAATTGTATTGGAACCACTTGTGAATGGATCAATATTTATGTCAAACCTTGCATTTTCAGAAAACTCTGATGTTTGAAAACAATAGGTAATCTGTTGTACTTGTGCTTGTTGAGCTTGACTGGTAGGAAGTGACGAGTTAGTCAAGAGTGCTACTAGACCAAGCAAAATTACGCCAAGTACTGCTTCTGTTTTTAATGACCTTCCAAGTTTTCTGTGAACATTAATTGTATTTGATGTGATGTCTCTTTCTGCAGACTTTTGTATTTTGAACTGATTATATCCTCCAAGTGCTGCCATGATGGAAGCTACTACAATTTTTCCCATTATCAAAAACCCATAAGGAGACTGACTAAGCAACGTCACATCGTCTTCCATTAACCACAAAAGGGTAGGTCCTGTAATTACCAAGACTCCAAGTGAGATGACTATCATTGATGAAAATCTTGGAATAGCCAATAATGTGATTAACTCTTTCTTGTTACCACCCAATTTTGATAAAGCGGGAAGCAAAATGAATCCAAAAAAGATCACACCCCCAATCCAAACCGATGCAATCAAATTGTGTACATAATCAATTATGATTGCAGAAAATTGCTCACTTGCAGCACCATGACCAATTACCGTTGTCGTGCTAATCAATATCAACGACAATCCTAGCATCAAGATCTGTTTTTTGTTTGAAACATTTGATTTATTTTCCATCAAAAACCAGACTGCAAGCAAAACCACTGTTATTGCCATCCTCATTATCCATACTGAGCCAAATGATGTCTGCAATACTGCAGAAGCAGATGTCTGAAGGCGTATTGTTTGTACAACAAGCATCAAAATGTTTGATGCAAAAACCAAGAACAAGCCAATTCCGGTAACAGAAGAAAACTTGGACTGATAGAATTTCTGTAACTCAGAAAGATTTTCCTTTATGAGATTCTTTTTTCGCATTGCGCCCCATATTACAACAGAAGATATTACGGATCCAAGCACTATGACCTGTCCTACAAGCCCTGGAAATCGTGCTCCCGCTTCTGGAAAATATGTTGATTCTGTTATGTCTCGCGGTTTTGGGGGCGGAACAGATACGTCACCGATACCAAATACAAATGCCTCATCTACTAAATGTCCATCAATTTTAGAGAGAGTCTTGCTTGTAACAGTGTAGATTCCATCTTCTAATGGAGGGGTGGTGACTACAAGTGTAGACTCGTTACTAATGTATTTTGTATCCTTGTTGTCTATCTGATTTCCACTACTGTCCAATACTTTGATTGCACTAAATTCGATTTCTACTGTTTCTGAATAATGGATTACAATTTGATTAATTCCAGCTGAAACACTTGAGGATTGTGCAGGATCTGAATTGACAATGAATGGATGTGCGTATGCAAGAGGTATACTGGAAACTATAATCAAAAATGGAATGATTAGAAATTTTTTCAATTTACTTTTGATAGTGCTTTTGCTAATTTAAACAAATTACCACTTTGGTAGTTCTACCACTCTTGCATAAAGATAATAACATGATTTGGACTAATGATTATTATGAAAAATTATTTTGCAGTACTTATCATATTTCTTTTAGGATTTGGCTTTTACTCTGCATACGCGCACACGACAATTACTGCAGAACAATACAAGATTGAAATAGGATGGAAGGATGAGCCGCCACTAGCTGGAATTCAAAATGCAATAACCTTTGAATTCAACCAAGATGAAGGAAATTGAGTCAAAACTCCTGTAACGAATTCATTCAAAGACTTGGAGGCTACTGTAAAATCAGGTAGTATCACAAAAACATTAGATATACTCTCTGACGTAAAGCCTGGAAATTATTATGCAAAAATTATTCCAACCAAAATCGGCTCCCTTTTAGTTGAGCTTAAAGGAACTCTAAATGGGGTGCCAGTAAACCAAGAAATCCCAATTGAAGATGTGGAAAGCACTGATGTTCTTGCATTTCCTCCTTCAGGTTCCTCCTCAGGCCAGGATGTGGGTGCATTAAAGAATGCCATGTCATCATTACAAAAAGATATCATAGAAATCAAATCAAAAATAGGTAACGTTGCAGGCGGAACTAGTATTGATCTTTCTAAAGCATATGACTTTGGAGTTTTTGGTCTGGCACTTGGGGCAGCAGGAGTAATACTTGCAGTAATTGCAATGGTAAAAAGAAAATAAGAATTCTAAAGTCTTGGAATTACTTTAGATCTTGCAGTGACAGCAACAATACTTACTATGGAAACTGCCAGAATCATCATGGCAATTGGTCCAAATTCTGGAACAACGTTGACTGATATTGTCTCGCCCATTGGACCGGTCCAGTTTGCTTGATCATCTGGAAGTCCGATTCCTAGAATCTTGATCTGAACGTCTACTGGACTATCAGAGCTCAATCCGCTTGTTGTAAAGTCAGCTAATCCATCATGGGTGTGTTGAGCTGATTCAGAAAGGACTTGAGTTCCATCTTGTGTCGCAGTAATGTCATAATTGACATGTGAAATCGCATTTCCATCTGCATCGGTGAATTCTACCTCAAGAGATAGCTCTTCACCTTCTGTTGGTACACCAGAACCGATCTTTACACTGACTGAACCATCAGCTGACATTGCTGTCACATAATTTCCTTCAGATTCCTCACCTTCAGCATGAGCTTCTTGAACAATCACTTTACCTGTCATCCAAGGATGCACTTGGCAAAAGTATGGAAATTCTCCAGACTCTTCAAATTTCTGTGAGAAGCTTTTTCCTGCCATGAAGAGACCACTGTCAAAATGTCCGTCTGGTCCATCTTGTCTGATATCACCACTTGTGACAGTATGAGCAGCAGAGTCATCGTTTGACCAAGTAACTTCACTACCAACATCAATAGTTACTTCACTTGGATCGTAACAGCTGTTGGTTGTCTCACATCCTGGGGAAGATGAGCCCTGAGTGATGCTTACATTCTCTTCTACATGGTCAGCAAAAACTGCTGGTGCGGCTGTCATTAAGGCAAATATTGCAAAGATAGAGCCTATGACTATTGTCTTCATTGAACTGGGTGTGGTCAGGGATCCATAAAAATCCTTATCTAAATTAACAATAGAACGTGAATTTTATTTCCTAAAATTTCGTATTTTTGATATTATTATGGCTGGTGCAATAAAGTGTAGACAACATTGGTGTTATTGCCATTTTTACAGTTTCTTTGAAAATGGGACTTTGTCGTTCCAAATCCGCAACTGTCGGACTAAATGAATAATAGAATGCGTTGAACGCACTCATGAAACTTGTTCCAGAACTAGTACTGAATAACACATTATCTCTTACTTCTCTTAGTAGCTGGACCTGCGGTGCAAGTTCTGATCCAAATGCCGCAGTTGCAATTATACATGACCCAATTTTCTTAGAATCTCCGTCCGTACCTGGTGAAGTCTGAGCTGATGCATCACCAATTACCTCAGTAAAGGTTACTGTTTCTGGAGGTATTGGTTGAAACAATATTCCTTCAATATCGACTGATATCTTGTGCTCTCCGTTTTCTTTAAACTCTACTGGAATTGTTACTGCGCCTTCAGATGTATGAGTTAGCGGTATTGGCCCAAATACTGGAGTTCCGTCCTTTGTTACTGTTACCTTGTAGTCAATGTGTTGCTGAATCTTGTTTGTTTTTGGATTTATGAAATCAATTTTTAATTTTGTTAGATCACCAAGTAGTGGTTTAGTGGGTTCTGTGGATATTGACACTAGTAATGTTCCCTTGTCAGTTGGTGATTGAAACTGATCAGCAAATGCAGGCAGCACAAAAATAGGTAACAAAAATAACACAAAGAAGTATTTCAATAAACAAATTAACTCGTGAATGTATTAATAATTTACTAAAGTCTTGGCTGTAAATCATCCAATCCTAACATTATAATGATTGACTATTTGTAATATGATAAAATGAATCTGAATAAACTTTTTATCATTTTGGGACTGCTTTCGTTTTTTTCAATTTTACAAACAACGAATGACGCATTTGGGCAAAACATGACTAATACAAAATCTGGCATACAAGACATAACGTATACTGCAAAATTTGTTTGCGGCTCAATTTCAGATGACAACGGCCCTCTACGACCTGGCCACTATGATACTGCAATTAGCATACTAAACAAGAAAAATTACGAACTCAATATTTTGTGGAATGCAGCAATAAATGATGGTTCTACATCAAATGCAATTCTAAAGACCCTTGACGCAGAAAAATCAACTGGAATAACATGTAGAAACATCAAGGACATATCTGGAATCACAACAAAAGAAATTGTTGAAGGATTCATTATAATAAGAGTACCAGTTGATTCATTGCGCGGCTTTGACAATGAGCAAATCGTATCCGATTACTCACAAGATGCACTGAATCTGCTTGACGTACAGGTATTCTATACGGCAAATGCATTATCTACGCTACCGCATGAAGTGGCCCAAGAAAAAATTTCATTTTATATAATTCACGATTTCACAAACAAAATTCCAAAAGAATCATTTCGAAAACTACTTGATGTAACATTACCTTCTGTATTAAATGAAATCTTTGACACTGAACAGAAAGTAAAATTTGCATTAGCTAAAAAATATGATCTTGACAACAAAGATCTTGAAAAAATTATAGTTCGCATAAAGAGCATATCAATAGGTGTAGGCGCGTTATTGGATGATCATGCCATATCACTACATGTTGTAAAACCGCAAATTAATTCATAATTTTCAACATTTCAAATCTTCTTAAAAGTTAAATATATACAAATTTGCTTCAGTGCATTGAATTTTAAAAGAACAGTCGCATCAATTTTTGCTACATTGTTACTGTCTCAAGTGTTTTCTGTATCGTTTAATGCATATGGAGATGGACTAACACAAGAAAACCTACCTCCTGCAAGCTTTGGGGACAGACAAGCTGCTCTTTTCATCAAAATCAGCCCGCCAATTCTAACCAAGGAAACAGTTGGAGATACCTATCTACAACTTAGACTATTTGATGCAAAAACAACTAAACCTGTACCTCACACATCGTATTTCATTTCGGTCTGGAAGGATGACAAACTTTTACTGAGAAACCTATTTCATGCACATTCTGGAGAACTAACGCTAAAAATAGTACCGACTAAAGTGGATGTAAATGACGTGGTGGTGTATGGTGATGAGGTACCTCAAATCCCGGGCGCATGGACTGGATTCAATGACCGAGTTGATGTACATGCACCAGTATTGCTTGATTCCGGGCTGTATCATTTTGAAATCAAGATTTTTGGAATTGATTACGACCAGAACATATTTGCAGAAAGTGCTGTTAAGACATTCAATTCGTGGCTTAGTGTTGGCGATATCTCCAACCAAAAAATCACATTTGGCGGAAAATCATATGATACATCAGTTGTCTCATATTACGACAAAATAAACAATTTCAAATTTGATGAATCAAAAAAATCCATTTCATTTTCAATGCCATTTAGCTGGGATACAAAAAGAATTGCAGATCAACCCATATTTGTGCATGAGGAAGTAAGAGTACCAAAGGCCTTCAAGGAATTTACCGATACCACAGCATATGATGGTAAAGTAAATGGCCTACCAGCAATAGGAAGGATGCTGATTTTAGATCCATATTCCATCGAGGGAACATCCATTCTGCACTTTCTGGTAAACAAGGACGACATTCTCAAAATAGCAAAAACAATTCCGGTTGGCACAAAAACAATGGACTTTACAGTAGCACCAGCATCTACCGTTGCAAAAAATACTTTTGATGTAAAACTTGATTCTGGCGTAACTGCCAAGGTATCATATGACTCTGACCTTGGTGCTGGGGACACAATACCACTGCAGATTTCCTTCTTTGATCCAAACGGTCAGCTCTTGAAGTTTGTCAGACACGGATTTAGAATAGAGGACAGCTCAGGCAAAGTTTAGAATAGAGGACAGCTCAGGCAAAGTTCTAGTGGAAAATTCCGGTGATGATCAGCAAAAGCCAGGAATACTTTCTACAGAGGGAATAGACATTCAAGAATTCAAGTTTCCTTCTCAAGGCATCTACAAACTTACACTTGTCATATATGATCATGGATTGGACGAACTTACAACATACCAAGGAATTGGAAGTTCGACCTTTCCAATAGGCAAGTCAGGTCAGACAGACCAACCATCAGACTATCAAATTCCGTCCTGGATCAAAAACAACGCAAAATGGTGGGCAGAAGGAAAAATTGGTGACTCTGACTTTATTTCAGGAATCCAATACTTGATAAGCCAAAAGATAATCAAGATTCCGCCAACTACCAGTTCTGGCACTGGTTCTAATGTAATTCCGTCCTGGATCAAAAACAACGCAAAATGGTGGGCAGAAGGTACAATTGGCGACTCTGACTTTATTTCAGGGCTCCAATATTTGATCACACAAGGAATAATCAAAGTATAATCTCAGAAAATATACGAATTAGAGGCTCTGTTACCTCTTAGGTTGGTGCCAGTGTTTTCCGTCAAGTACAGGTCAACACCTAACGCATCGGTTTGTTTTAATATCAAAATTGACCATAGATCCCATTGCCTGTCAAATCAGTACTGCAAAACTTTGCTCCCAACTCAGAACTACTATCCATGATGAAGACATTCCGTCAGATGGTGAATCATTGCATAATGATAGGACTGGAAAACAACTGCTCAACATTAAAAAAATTATCAAACTTTGCATACCACAAACTACAAGATTACAACATCATGTCGTACTACAAACTGACTGCAATCTCCCAAGCATGTGGAAGACTAGCCCAGATGAAAAGAGATATCAAAAAAGGCAGAAGACCAAAATCACCATTTGTACAAAAGTCATACCTTGTCTCCTGCTACGGATTCAAAATCAATGGAATGTTGCTTTCATTTCCTGTACGTAACAGAGAATTTGCAAATATTTTGCTAAATGATCATGTCGCCAGAATTTTATCAGATCCGTCAATCATACCGAGATCATTTACTATAACACCACAATCCCTGTCAATATCGATTGCCAAGTATGTGGAATTGATCAAGGCTGAATCCACAATAGGGATTGACAGGAACCTGAGAAACGTCACCTTTGGAAATAATGAAAAAATAATCCAGGTAAACACGTCTGAACTGCTCAAAATCAAGGAAAACTACACTCATGTCAAGTCCACCGTTCAAAGAAATGACCACAGAATCAGGAAAAAGGTCTACGGTAAACTTGGAAAAAGACAGACAGAAAGGATAAAGCAAAGACTGCACGTAATTTCAAAAAACCTCGTAAAATACGCCAGGAAACACAAAGCGGCAATAATATTTGAGGATCTGAAAGGAATCAGAAAATTATACAGAAAAGGAAACGGTCAGGGAAACAGATTCAGAAGAAAACTAAACTCGTGGTCTTTTTACGAACTGGAAAGGCAGGTATCATACAAGGCAGCATGGGATGGAATCCCATTTTGCAAGGTAGACCCAAGATGCACCAGCACGCTTTGTCCTGCATGCGGGGGGAGACTCCAAGGGGACAGGCAGAAACGTCGGGATTTGTGGTGCGGTAATTGCAAGCGATGGCGCGACAGAGATGTCGTTGCCGCAATGAATATCGCTTACAAGGGGTTGGCAAGGCTGACCAATCCTCAAGGTGACACAAGTGAAGCGATGAGGGGGAACCTGGAAGGGCCAGTAATCCTCAGAGTCGATGTGTCAAAGCTATCTGAGGTGTGCTGACAATGGAAAACATTGGCACCAACCGAAGAGGTAACAGAGCCCGAACTAGATTTACATTATTATACAATCTCTTCTTTCCACTAATCTATGCTTCCAATAAGGGACGAAAATCCAAAACCACCCGGCTTCAAACCGAAAATGACGTATGCCCTTATTGCAGTAAATGTGATAGTGTTCTTTTTTGAGGTGGCATATACCGGCCAATTCTTTGAATTTAGTAATCAACGTGCTGTAACGCTGTTCTACAACTGGGGTGCAGTTCCGGCATGTATTGCAGGGGAGAGTAGCATTTCGATAGAAGCCACACGGATATCTTGTCCTAGTATGTCAATGGTTGGATTGTTGAGCTCTACCTTTCTACATGGTGGAATAATGCACCTGGGCGGTAACATGTTGTTTTTATGGATATTTGGAGACAATATTGAGCTAAAATTTGGCAGACTCAAATATCTTGGAATCTATCTCATGTGGGGAATAGTTGCAGGACTTGTCCATATTGTAGGAGACCTAAACAGCTCAATTCCGGCAGTTGGAGCATCTGGGGCAATTTCAGGAGTACTTGGAGCATATCTCATAATGTTTCCAAGGGCCAAAATAATGACCATTGTTATAATGGGATTCTTTACGAGAATGTCGCATATTCCAGCAAAGTGGTTTTTGCCATTCTGGCTCGTCTTTCAAAACCTTCTGCCGCTTTTTGTTGGGGGATTTGGATATGGTGCTGGCGGTGTTGCATATCTTGCACACATAGGTGGATTTGTAATAGGACTCGCAACTGGATTTTTGTACAAAAAGACACACGGATCAGAGTTCATGTATGGCTCAAGAAACCCATCAAGATATGGCTGGAAGGGAGACAACTACTAAAATCATAGGAATAGGCTCTGTCAAATCAATCAACCGTAGATTTGGCAGAGCCTAGGAATAAATCAAACATCAGAAGAACCAAGTCATGCCAATAATTACTGTATCAATGTATCCTGGCAGAACGCAGCAACAAAAAGAAGAATTTGCAAAGGCAATTACAAAATCGGCAGTAGAAATTCTAAAAACAAAGGAAAGTCACGTAATTGTAGTCTTTGAGGATAATCCTAAAGAAAATTGGTACATGGCAGGAAGCCCACTTTAGGTAACACTCTTTTTATTTTCATTAATTGTAGTAAATCTATGGCAAAAATAGCTGTGGTGCAATTCAAGGCATCCACAGACAAAAACCAAAACCTCAAGCGAATTGTTGATTTCATTAACAAAGCAGCAAACCGTGGAGCGGATCTTTGTGCATTTCCGGAATTTATGATGTTTTATACAACTTCACATCAATCATCAAGGGAGCTGGCATCACAAGCTGAAACAATTAATGGAAATTTTGTTAGAACAATTGCAGATGCTGCAAAGAAAAACGAAATTGAAGTTATAGGCACAATATATGAAAAAAGCAAAAAGAAGAACAGAGTATATGATACATCATTTCTAGTTGATAAATCCGGAATAACACAATCAACATACAGAAAAATTCATCTCTATGACGCACTTGGATTCAAGGAATCAAAAAAATTGGAACCTGGCTCCAAAATCTCAATCCCGACAAAAACCTCAGTTGGTAAATTAGGCATGCTAATTTGCTATGATTTACGATTTCCTGAAGTGTCACGTGCTTTGGCATCATCTGGCTCTGAGATTTTAGTTGTTCCCTCTGCATGGATCAAGGGAAAAATGAAAGAAGAACATTGGCTTACAATTAACAAGACGCGAGCAATAGAAAATGGGTGTTATGTCATTGCACCAGACCAAGTTGGAAACATCTACTGTGGAAGAAGTCTAGTTGTAGATCCCTATGGAAAAATTTTACTTGATATGAAAAAGAAGCAAGGAATAGGAATCGTGGAAATTTCTATTCCCAAAGTAAAAGAGACAAGAAAAGTACTTCCGCTTTTGCAAAACAGAAGAACCGATATCTATTCTGATCTTAAGCTTTAGGTTTTCTGCTAGAACAATTAATGTTGGTAGGTTTTCTGCTAGAACAATTAATGTTGGAGCACTGTTTTGTCCATTTTTGTTTTCTAGAATATCGAAAAACTACTAGTGGCCATGAACACGATTCGCATGGAATTTTAGTTGCACGTAACATTGCCTTTTGTAGTAATGGCGATGATGCTTTGCAGCCATTGTAATAATTGGAACAACCAATGAAGCGCTTTCTTGTTTTTCTTGATCGTATAACCATTAATTTTCCAACATGACATGACGGACATTGCACAAGACCGTCTTTTGGTTGGTTTGAACCCAAAATGATATACTTTTTTTTGCTTGCAGACCATGAAAGATAGCTGTTACTGTCAAAATATTGCATGATCTCGGTTTTTAGTGATGCTATTCGGCGTTTTGTGGGCTTGGTGATGTTTCGCCGACTTGTTTTTCGAATAGATTTTTCCATCAAAATCATATTGTTCAAGATGTCCACACTAAAAATTGTTGAAGAATTTTTATATGGACTTGGGTCAGTTAGTGTTGTGGAAAAGGTTTGTGTTCTTGGTGCTGGAAGCACAAAGTATGGAAAATTAGACGATAGCATTACCGATATTACTATTCAGGCATCAGTTGCCGCAATTGAAAGCGCGGGAATTGAGCCAAAAGAGATTGACGCAGGCTATATATCAAACGTTTTTGGTGTAGCCGACAAACAAGTTCATCTTGGACCTGTAATCATGAGCAACTTGGGAATTTCCGAAAAGCCGTCCCTTTCTATAGAATCCGCATGTGGGAGCGGCTCTGTATCATTCCGGGAAGCATATGCAAATGTTGCAGCGGGATTTTATGATGCAGTCTTGGTCGCGGGAGTAGAAAAAGTAACACATACTGGTACAGAGTGGACTACTACTTATTTTTCATATTGCTCTGATTTCTTTTATGAGGGTGGTGCAGGTGCATCATTCCCTGGATTGTTTGCATCAATGGCTCGTGCCTATCTGACAGAATTCAAGGCAACAGAAGAAGACTTTGCAATGGTTGCAGTAAAAAACCACGCAAATGGCTTTCTAAATCCAAAGGCTCACCTCCGAAAGAAAATAACAATTGATGATGTAATGAAATCAGCAGTGGTTGCAAGCCCGCTCAAGCTGTATGACTGCTGCCCGTTTTCCGATGGCGCAAGTTCAGTAATAATATGCAATGAAAAATTCGCAAAGGCTCATTCAAAAAACTATGTAAAAGTGATAGGATCAGGTAGGGGTGGGTCACCTGCAACACTACAAGGCCGTGAACATATGACTACTATCCCAAGTACAAAAATAGCAGCACAGGCAGCATACAAGATGGCAGGAATAAAACCAAAGGATGTTGACTTTGCTGAGGTACACGACTGCTTTACCATTGCTGAAATTGTAGATACAGAAGATCTTGGATTCTTTGAGAAAGGCCAAGGAATACAAGCAATTCGTGAGGGCAGAACATCACTTAATGGTGAGATTTCAATTAACCCATCTGGTGGACTAAAGTCAAAAGGCCACCCAATTGGAGCCACCGGAGTAGGACAAGTAGTTGAGGTTTTTGAGCAATTAACAGGAAAAGCAGGAGAACGCACAGTCAAAGATGCACATATAGGATTAACCCATAATTTTGGCGCAACCGGAGCAAGCTGCGCGGTTCATTTATTCAAGAGCGTGTAGGACCTTGTCAAATAAGCGAGAATTCATAGACGCAGTTAATGCAGGTAAAGTGCTTACAAGAAAATGCACAAAGTGCGGCAACCTGCATTTGGCAACAATCTACTTTTGCCAACAATGTGGGCATAAGGAGTTTGAAGGCAAGTTACTCGATGGCACAGGCACAGTTTCAACGTATACCATAATTACTGTCCCTCCAGCAGGCTTTGAAAAATATACGCCATACGCATGGGTTATAATGAAAATAGACAACTATGATCTTAGAATTTCAGGATTTTTTGGGGGAATTGCCTCACCAGCTCAGCTCCCAATTGGATCAAAAATAAAGATTGTCGGATATGACGATCGTGGTATTCTTCTAGGAAAGCAGTAAATCAAATTTACCGAGTAATTAACAAATTTCAAAAAGGATTCTTAATAGTTTCAAAAAAACTTGGTTTTCATTGTCAGTCGATGTTATTTGTGGTAAATGCGGAAACAAGATCTCTAATATGAAAATGCTCAAATCTATAAAAGACGTTATGAAACACTACAACAACAAGTGCCCTTCATGTGGCCAGACACTTTCAACATCGGAATTTTCCATGGATGTCCAGAAAAACTGATCAAAAATGTCTGTGAGGATCCCGTCATAAATCTTATTTAGTCCCGATCTCTAGCCATTATCATGAGCATAGAATTGACCACTGATGCAATGGATCCAAAGAAAGGTGGCGGTATTTTACAATCTACATCAAAGCGTGTAAGAATGATCTTCTCTGTCATGGCAAGTCCTAACAGAATTGACATTTTGCGAATTTTAAACTCAAAAGGCCCACTGACATATTCAGAATTAAAATCACTTGCCGGATTCAAATCAAAAAAAGAAAGTGGAAAATTTGCTTACCATCTAAGAAAATTACTGCGACAATCACTTGTAGCACTCAATAAATCTGAAAGACGTTATACCATAACAAATCTGGGAAAACTTGTCCTAAGTCTTGCAAGACAAATAGAAGAACGCTCCATTATAGAAAGCGGCAAGATGTATGTTCGAACATCTCATGACTCAATTGAAGAATTCAATTCACACAAAATCATCCAGTCACTAGTCCGAGAAGGAAGTCTTCCATTAGAGTTGGCACAAAAAATCACCGAAGAGGTAGAAAATCGAATTTACAAGTACCAAACTACCTATCTTACAGGTTCATTGATCCGCGAAATGGTCAATTCTGTACTACTTGAACACGGTCATGAAGAATACCGGAACAAGCTAGCAAGGCTTGGAATGCCTGTTTTTGATGTGCACGAGATGATAACTAATGTAGATAACGTTGACAACGGTGCCCAAGGACTGTTCTTCAAAGCAGGACAGACAGTATTTGCAGAAAACCTAATCCTAAACACCCTGCCAAAGGATGTTGCAGATTCTCACCTTTCTGGCGACATACACATATCAAATCCTGGAATATGGTCATTACTCCCAGATACGATATTCTTTAACTTGAAAGAACTAATTGAGGACGGTATTGACCTCAAAGGAAAATTCCTAGGCGTAACAAGAATATCTACAATCAAAACACTAGAAAACCTCATGTCGTCTTTATCCATGATGATATCTCTTGCTTCAAGAGAGGCATCAAAGGAAGTAATCATGGACGGCCTAGTACAAATTTGCACAAAGCATGCAAAAAACATAACTGAACTTGAAGAAAAACTGGTAGGCGCATTTGCAACATCATCTGTTTCTTCCAAATACACAAAAGAACCAACATTGGTATCTTTTAGAATTCAGCTTGGCTTTGAACCAAAAATCGTGCAAGCAATTCTTTTAGCATACAAAAATTATATCAAGATGACCCCAGTTCCACAGATTGGCCTCATAATTGATTATACAAACAACAAAGTTGCAGACGTTTCAGATATTGCTGCAGAAATAATTTCCCTTGGCGGCAAAGTACAATTCTCAAAGGATGAAACCTCATACAGCGGAATAATACGAGTCAAAGCAAAAAACAGTACCTCATCTATTAACTTACAATCCCTTACAATTAATCTGCCAAGACTTGCGTTTGAATCAAACAAAGACGAAACTTACTTTAGAGCACGCCTTGCACTGATGATGAAGCCTGCACTTTCCGCAATGTCACTTCGTAAAAAAGACATTTCTGATCTTACAAGACGAGGACTAAATCCAGTACTTGCGGCAAACACACAGTACATGCAGAGGAGCTCTGTATGCCTAGTTGTGAATTTAGTAGGATTACACGAAGCCGTCTTTAACATACTTGGATACAACGATCAAAAGGAAGGCCAAGAAATCATCTACAAAATAATCCAAACTGCAGTAGATGTAGCAGAAAAGAAGGGCAAAGAAATGGGAGATCTAGTAGTAGTCACAATGACTGAAAGTGACGGAACTCCAAGATTTGGATCACTTGACGGCGAAAAATATGGCAAGATGTCAGTTAACAGATCCCTTGACGGGGAGACTTATTCAGAGGGAGTAGTTCTTGATGCATCAGAACTTGGTTCTATGAGTGCAAAAACGGACAAAATTGTAGAGGCCAACAAGATGGCCAAAATCCTAAACGGAGGACTACTCGTGCGACTCAAATTTGAAAAGGACGCCAAAATAGAGGAGATCAAAAAATCCATAGAAAAAGCAGGCGAGCTTGTAGGTTCGTTTAGACCGCTCAAAGAGGTCCCAATCTGCGGAAACTGTGGGTTCAAAGACGAAAAACTCTTTGACAAGTGTCCTTTATGCAAGTCTCCGTACATTGTAAGCTGAATCTGAAATCCGCAAGACCTATCTTTATGAGATAAAAGCTAATCATAGTTGGCAAAACGATCTTGTATAAAATTAACTGATTTCGTTTTCACATCCACGACTGACTCTTGTGAAATTTCTCGTAACGGTGTAAACATTGTTGAGCTAAAATCTGAAATTTTTGGTAATCACAGTTATATTCGAATTGATATCACCTAGTGAGGGGAGACGATATGACAACAGATTTTTCACAAATAGAGAGTTCGATCATTGATGTTAAGAAAAGAGATGGCCGAATAACCAACTTTAATAAAGAAAAAATTACAAATGCGATCTATAAAGCACTAGTCGCAACAGGTAAGCCAGACCGCAAAATTGCAGAAGAGCTTACAAATGGTGTATTAAACAAGCTAATACAGCAAGGATTTTCAGCATCACATCCGCCGTCAGTCGAGGATGTGCAGGATATGGTTGAATCTACCTTAATTGAAAAGGGCTACGGTGAAATTGCAAAATCCTACATTTTGTACAGACATGAGCGAAGAAAAGTGAGAGAGGACAAGATGAAAGTCCTAAACACTAAAGCACTTGATCATGTTTCAAAGGCATTTGATCTTAATTGCCTTCGAGTTTTGGCATCAAGATATCTAATGAGAAACAACAAAAATGAAATCACTGAAAGCCCAAGCCAAATGTTTGAGCGAGTAGCAGTTCTTATTGCACTTGGTGACATTCTGTATGATAACGAAATATTCTCAAGAGAAGGAGAAATAACACAGGACACAGAAGAAGCAAAAAAATATCTTACAAAGCTTGATGACTTTGATTACAAATTCAAGATTGGAAGTTATTATCTGAACAAGTGGCACTTTAGAGGACTCATTAACCATTATGTCTATCTTGCAAGCAGAGGACAAATGAAGAAGAGCTTCAAAGAAGTACTTACATTGATTGCAGCCAAAAAGTTTGACAACTATGCAGACAGGATACAAGAATACTATACTCTCATGACAGAGCAAGACTTTTTGCCAAACTCGCCAACCATGATGAATGCAGGCGGGCGACTAGGCCAACTGTCTGCATGCTTTGTGCTTGGCATGCCTGATGACATGGGCGATATAATGAAGTCAACATCTGATGCAGCACTCATATTCAAATCAGGAGGAGGCGTTGGAATCAACTATTCTGACCTAAGACATGAAGGAGATATTGTTGCATCCACATCAGGTGTGGCATCAGGCCCAGTTTCCTTTATGAACATAATCAACACAGTAACCGAAGTAGTCAAACAGGGTGGCAAAAGGAGGGGCGCAAACATGGGGATTCTTGAGGTATGGCACCCAGACATTGAAAAATTCATCACAAACAAAACAGAAGCCGGAGTACTTGAGAACTTTAATGTCAGTGTTGGAATTTGGGAAGACTTTTGGACTGCAGTGGTGGACAGCCAGGATGGCAAATACACTCTGAGAAGCTCACGAGACAGACTACCAATCCGCGAGATAAATGCACATCAACTAATCGACTTGATTGCACTTTCTGCATGGAAGAGTGCAGAACCAGGACTTATTTTCTTTGACAACATCAACAAGTACAACGTGTTTGCAAAGGCAAGAGGAATGCCACTTAGGGCAACAAACCCATGCGTTACCGCAGATACATGGGTGGCCACAGACGAGGGGCCAAGGATGGTTAAGGAACTCGTAGGAAGACCATTTAAAACATATCTTAACGGCAAAGTGTGGAATACCAATGGTTTCTTTTCCACCGGTGTGAAGAAAGTC
>JAENJF010000142.1 GCA_016844685.1 Candidatus Nitrosotenuis sp.
CCATATGATAGTGCTCAATTGCAGGGGTGGGGGGCTGCACTTGTCTTGATAATCATAATTCTTGCGATCAACATTACTGTAAGATACTATTTTACAAGAAATAACAAGAAAGGTAGATTCCTAAGTAGATTGAGGAGTATGAGCAAAAAGTGACTACTATCATGGACAGTAAACAAGACAGTGTTGAAATTTCACAGGATAATTCTTCAATTAGCGAAAAAAGGTACAAAATGATAGCAGAAAATGTTTCTGTATTTTATGACGATATTGAAGCAGTCAAAAACGTTACAATGAAATTCAAGGAGAAATCAGTAACGTCTCTAATTGGCCCTTCAGGATGCGGCAAGACCACATTTCTGCGTTGTCTAAACAGAATGCACGACATGACAAAAAATGCCAGAGTGCGGGGAAGGATTCTATTAGATGGTGAGGATCTGTATGCAAATGACAAGGACCCAATATATCATAGGCGTAAAGTTGGCATGGTGTTTCAAAAACCAAACCCATTCCCAACAATGTCAATTTATGACAATGTTGCAGCAGGGCTTCGTCTAAACGGAGTAAAAGACAAAAAAATTCTAGACGAGATAGTAGAAGACTCGCTAAAGATGGCATATGTCTGGGATGAGGTAAAGGACAATCTCAAAAAGCCTGCAATTGAGCTGTCTGGTGGCCAACAGCAACGTCTTTGTATTGCACGTGCGCTTGCGATTCAGCCAGAGGTATTGCTAATGGACGAACCGGCATCTGCACTAGACCCAATAGCTACGCAGAAAATTGAAGAAACAATAACAGAGCTTGCAAAAGAATTCACAATAATTATTGTAACACATAACATGCAACAGGCTGTTCGTGTTTCAAATTATACTGCATTCATGTATCTTGGAGATTTGATAGAATTTGACGAAACAAAGAAAATTTTTACTCAACCAAAAAACGAGTTAACTGCAAAATACGTAAAAGGACAGTTTGGGTAAATGACACGTCTTATCGATCCTTCACTGAAAGATCTTTCTTTATTGATGTCAGAGATGGGTGAACTTTCAATTCAGGGAATCATGCTTGCAATAGATTCGTATATCTATGGAAAAAACAGTATAAAACAGGTTCATGACATATCTGATGAAATCACAAAAAAGTATTACCATGTAGCTGACTTGACATTTGAGATTTTGTTAAAATATCAACCAGTTGCTGATGATTTTAGACTGATACGTTCTGCGATTGAGATTTCTTATGGTTTTTCAAGGTTTGGAAGATATGCGTATGACATAACTCTTGTAAGAGAGGTATTTGGCGACATATCAGAATGCGATAAAAATTGGCTAATTGAGGCTTCAGAAAAAGTAAAAACAATGATTAAAGATGCAGTGATGTATTTTGCAGAACTGGATATCAGAAAGGCTGTTACGATGCAGGAAAATGAAAATTTTGTTGATATGCTGTATAAAGAACGATTGCCCATGCTCATTAATTCAAAAAATACCAAGTGCGCCTTGGCAGAGGCATTAGTATTAAGATATCTTGAGAGAATAGCGGATCATGCCATGTTTATGAGTGATGCAATAAATTATATCGTCACAGGTAAGCACAAGCTTCCAAAGCAAAACTTGGTGTAAGTATAGAAAAATATCGAGACTACGTTGTAATTGGGTTTGTATAGAATCTATTGAGAATATCTTTTCATTTATTTTTGATTTTAGGATATCATGCCTGATGAATCTTGCAGAAATTGTGGAAAACTCCTATATTTTTATTCAAAATGTATGGAATGCAGAATTACAATGCAATACGTTTGTCTTTGTTGTGGAAAAAGAACCTTGCCAATGTATCATGGTTGTAACATGGACTCAACAAGAGTTGCCCTATCGTAAGAATCAAAATCAGATTTGTTTTAGTCTAGATTCAATAGTATCAATGTATTTTGTTAAAAATTCAGTAAACATTTGCATTTTTGGTTGGGATAGGGCCATGGCACCTGAAAGCCTATCTAGTTCCAGTTTTATTTTGATTTGCTCTTGTAGAATTTCTTGCAGTTCTGTTTGATTTTTGTTTTCAAGATTTTTTTTCAGTATTGAAAACTCGTTTTCGAGTTTTATTTTCATTTCAGAGCCTAAAGGAGGTACTTCGCCAATTATTTCTTTAAAGGTAAAATTTTCAAAGACTTTCATGTTCAAGTCAACCATGAAAAATTTTCATGAATTATATCAATAAATAATTATTCTAAAATTCCAACTCTAGAATAGAGCAGGTGTAATGGGATTGCCAACAATATCATACTAGATTTTGGACCTATTTTGTGCGTAAATTACAATTAGTCCAAGTTGAAAATATTTAGGTGGTCAAAATGTATTTTCATATTGTCAATTTGGGGGCAACTGTTGCCAAAACGCGACTGCTTTTGAGCGCTTCTGTAGAAAAGAAAATGGAAATTTCCAATTTTGCACCTGCAAGGTTAACTTTAATCTCTTTGATTGTGGTTTTGAACTTGGTCTTTTGATTTTTTTCTGAATTAATCATAATCTCCGAAATTAAACCATCCTTTAGCAAGCTGTTGAAAACTCTATATCCGCTGCTTGTTGGAAGCCCAGATTTTTTTAATATTTCGGGAAGAGTTAGTGCGGTATCAGTTGCCGCTAAAAGAATCGCTTTTTTGTTTTCATCCCCATATGACTCTAAAATGAACTTTGCAAGTGTTTCGTCTCGAACTTCAATAAAACTTGATTTTTGTTTTTTGTTTAATTTTTGTTTTTTAACAACACAGACACTTTCAAACAGGTTTTTCAGGACGCCTTCTGAAGCATCCCCAAAAAATTCTTTTAGTACTTTTTCAAAGATGTCGAATTGTCGTAATGATTGCTGTAATGAAAGGCCATATCTCTCAAATAGCCTGTCTTTAATTTTTCTTCGTATCGCCGTACCTAAATGAGTATCTATATGATGCTCAAAATATTGTGCCAAAAGCACGTCTATTCCTAACATGATCTAGTTACCAATAAATACAATGGCTTGCATTTTTGCAGGGCATGTCTTTTAATTACAAGTTCAGTTGTATGTGTATTTGACTTTAGGTTAAAGCTAATTGAATGAATTGTTTTTTCATATAATGATCTTTTGTGATTTCCTTTTCCATTCTTTGCATCATTATTAAAACCCGAGAACAAAATTAATCCCTGTTCAACAAGTGCTTCTACTTTCCTATATACTGATGACTGAGGAAGTTTTGACTTTTTCACAATTTCTGTTATTGTCATTGGTGATCTCAGATTATAAAGAATAATTCGGCTATCCTTGTCTAAATATACATCGA
>JAENJF010000143.1 GCA_016844685.1 Candidatus Nitrosotenuis sp.
TAGTAAATCCTGTCGTGTGAGCCATCTGAAATGTTGCGCATTTCTATTATTGCCTCTGTAGTGTCGTAGTCTCGCAAGGGCAAAATTCCCCTTCCCCAGCTTCCAATGATTGGCTTTATCACAATGGGAAAGCCGACTTTGTTGATTAAATTTGCAGCCTCTTCTGACGAAAACGCAAAATAGGTCTTTGGTGTTGGAACACCGTGTTTTTTTAGCAATAACGAGGTTACCATCTTGTTGCCGCACCTATCTGCCACGTCATAGCTGTTGATTACAGGAACATCTAGGAATTCAAGACACGCAGTAAAATGCAAGCCCCTAAAATAACTGACACACCTTTCCAGGACGACATCGCCAAAGTCAAAATCATCCCTTTTGCTTTCTGTGCTAAGCTGGCTAGTCTTTGCATCCACTACTGTTGTATCACAACCCATCTTGGATGCTTGCTCTTGCAGCATCTTTTCCTCAAATCTGAGTCTGTCAAATACAATACAAATCTTGGACAACTACTCTCCCCAGTCTTCTCCGACGCTTTCTGCTGGTTTTAGCTCCACACTCGGACCGTTTTTCTTTGCGATTTCAAAATCGGCTCCACATTCTGGACATGAAACTATCTCCCCTACAGCCGCGTCGTCTGGGATGTTGATTTTTGCGTCACATTCTGAACAATTCATTATGATTTTTTCCACCTCTTGTTTAGTAATTTATTAGCTTCTGTTGTCTGCAATCCCCAGAGTTCAACAAAGCCTGTTGCCTTTCTCTGATCAAATGCAGAGCCTTTTCCATAGGTGGCAATGTCGCGGTTGTATAAAGAGTACTTTGACTTTCTTCCAACTACTCTGAATGCTCCTTTGTATAGCTTGAGTCGGACCGTCCCAGTTACCGTCTTTTGGGATTCATCAATGAATTTATCCAAGTCTCGCTTTAGCGGGTCCTGCCACAATCCTGAATATGTCAAAAATGCCCATTCCGAATCAACCATCTCCTTGAACTTGGTTTCGTGTTTTGTGTGCACCATTTTTTCGAGGTCAGAGTGTGCCTCTATGATACACAGTGCGGCTGGGGTCTCGTACACTTCGCGAGATTTTATTCCGACCACTCTGTCCTCAATGTGGTCTATTATTCCCACTCCATAATCCCCTGCCACTTTGTTTGTGTATTGGATTAATCTGATTGGATTCATTCTTTTTTTGTCAACTGCAATTGGGATTCCATTTTCAAATTCTATTTCCAAATATCTTGCCTTGTCAGGAAGATTCTTTGTCCTAACCCAGATGAACGCATCATCAGGAGGCTCACTGTATGGGTCCTCTAGGCGTCCGCCTTCGATTGCCCGGCCCCACAAGTTTTGATCAACGCTGAATTTTTTTGATACTGAATCAATTGATATTCCGTGCTTTTCTGCAAATGCAAGTTCAGTTATTCTGTCCAAATTTAGGTCGCGAATTGGTGCAATGATTGGCAAGTTGGAGCCTGAGCGCATTGTTATGTCAAATCGGACCTGGTCGTTTCCCTTTCCCGTGCACCCGTGTGCTAGCGCATCAACTTTTTCCTTTTTTGCAATGTCTACTACTTTTTGCGCAATTAACGGTCTTGCCAAGGACGTTGCCAGGCAGTATTTTTTTTGGTATAGTGCGTTTGCCTTAATTGCAGGATGGATGAATTTTTGGACAAACTCTAATTTTGCATCTATATTGTAATGTTTGACGACTCCAAGCTTTTTTGCCTTTACTGCAATTTTCTTTTGGTCGGCTCCCTCCCCAACATCGACTGTTACGGTAATTACATCCATGTTGTGTTTTTCTTGTAAATATTTTATAACAACTGAAGTATCCAATCCGCCGGAAAAAGCAAGCACTGCTTTTTGTTTCATCGAGATTTTTCGTGAAAATGCTTTGCATTTATCTTTTATGCTGATCTCCAAAAATTTTTGTTTTCTGTTTTTTTGAAAAAATTATCATGGCAAAAATTGGAACTAGCTTTAGCTAAAATCCGATCACTATTTAACCAAAGTTTCATAACGCTGTTTTATGAAAATTCTAGTCTATTCTGGCATAATAGTAACAGTAATTGTAATAGCTGTTGCTACTTTGAGTCTAGGACCGTTAGAATCAGACAAGAACCAAGTCCGTGTGGTGTTTTTGGCAAACGTCAATCATGCAGTACCTATAGTAGGACTGGAAAATGGCGAATTTGCACATGAATTGGGTGACACTGCAATCAAAACAAGAATAGTAGACAGCGGACCAGAGGTAGTGGAGGCACTTTTTACAAAGTCTGCTGATCTGGCATACTTGGGACCCTTGGGACCCGCCCCGTTTGTAATAGGATACGTAAAATCAAAAAGTGACGATATCAAAATTTTGGCAGGCGCTACAAGTGGAGGCGCAAGCTTTGTCATACAAAAGGACTCGAAAATATCTACTGCCACTGATCTGGATGGAAAAAAGATCGCAGCACCATTCATTGGAAACACGCAAGATGTCTCGTTGCGCCATTATCTGAAACAAAATAACCTAAAATCATTGGAAAAGGGCGGAACAGTTACGGTATACAACATCGCAAATCCTGAAATCTATACTTTGTTTGCCAAAGGCGATATAGATGCGGCATGGGTGCCAGAACCAACTGCCACAATGCTAGTTGAACAGCTTGGCGGAAAACGATTATTCAAAGAAGAGGATACTTGGCCTGATAAGAAATTCTCTTCCGTCTTGCTTGTTGGAAGGACTGAATTTTTGGACAAGCATCCTGACTTGGCTGCAAAATGGATTGACGCTAATACAAATACTGTAAGATGGATTAAAGAAAATCCAAACCAAACAGAATCCATCTTTATTGATTTTTACAAAAAACACACTGGGAAAAAATTATCTAAAGATATTATCCATGGGGCATTTTCAAATATTATGATTACATCCGATCCAATTCCAAACTCAATTAGCATGTTTGCAGAACGTGCGTATCATCTTGGGTATCTTGGCCGTTCTGGGTATAACTTGGACCACATTTACTATGACAAGGAAACAAAGGTGACATCATGGCAAAACTAG
>JAENJF010000144.1 GCA_016844685.1 Candidatus Nitrosotenuis sp.
CCTCAACTAGAATTTTTACATCTTCTGATTTGTAGCCAGTCTTTTGTGGAGTTCCAGTGGCAAACGGCTTCATTACACCCACATCGATTCCAGAATTTTTCATTGCCAGTGCAAGGCCTGCAGTAAGATAGGTTTTTCCAATTCCAGTGTCAGTTCCCGTAATAAAATATGATTTCAACAAAAAAAATCCCGCTATTTGCCTCATTAACCTTTTCACCGCTTGGTTATTAAAATGAAATTTAGTTATACAAATGATGAGGCCGCAAAGCTACGTTTGGCATCCGTATACCCAGATGGCAGAATGGGATTCGTTTACAAAAATTGTAAAAGGCCAAGGAATGTGGCTTGTGGACTCGAATGGAAACAAGATTCTTGACGGGGTGGCAAGCATGTGGTGCAACGTGTGGGGTCATTCTAAAAAAGAGCTAATTTACGCAATAAAAAAACAGTCAGAAAAGATAGTACATTCATCGCTTTTTAATCTAACAAACGAACAGGCAGAGTTACTTGCCAAAAGACTGGTTGGGATTTCACCTATTCAGATGACGGCTCTACTGCGATGGAAATTTCATTCAAAATGGCCCTACAATACTGGCAAAACGAAGGCGAGAAAAACAAGTCCCAGTTTGCAACTCTACAAAACGGATATCATGGAGATACATTTGGCGCAATGTCTGTCGGATATGTACCTGGGTTTTTTTCCAAGTTCAAAAGCCAATTGTACAAAACAATTCAGATTCCTTTTGCAAACAGTTACAGATTGCCAAATAACACAACGCCTAAGGAATATCAAAATAAGTGTTTAGGAAAAATTGAAAAATTGTTTTCAAATAATGACAAAATTGCCGCCTTTGTAATGGAGAGCGGAGCACAGATTGCTGGAGGCGTGAACATTTACCAGGACGGGTTCCAGGGTAAAATTAGCAGATTGTGCAAAAAACATGGAGTCCTGTTTATACTAGATGAAATTGCAACTGGTTTTGGAAGACTCGGATCACTTGTTGAATACGTGTCTCAGAATAGTATGCCAGACATTGTTTCGTATGGAAAGATGTTAACAGGAGGATACATTACAATGGCTACAACGCTTGTATCAAAAAAAATCTATGATTCATTTTTGGGAAAATATTCCGATATGAGGCACATTTACCACGGACATACGTTTACTGGAAATCCCCTATCATGTGCGGTTGCAAATGAAAATTTGAATCTATATGAAAAGACTAGTCTGATAAAAAAAATACAGAAAACCTCCAAGGTTTTTGAAAAAAGAATGCAGGAAATTAGCGACTTGAGTATAGTAGGCGACATACGGCACAAAGGCATGCTCATGGGAATAGAACTAGTCCAAGACAGAGACAAAAAGACACCAATTTCCTTTAAAAAATCCACAAACAAGGTGATTTTTGAGGAGGCAAAGAAAAACGGCATTTATCTTAGAACCCTTGGAAATATAGTCATGCTTGTTCCACCGCTTGCAATTTCTGAATCCGAGTTAAACTATCTAATAGATGGAACAATCCGTACCATCAAAAATGTTTCAAAATAATTGTAAACCGGCACACAGTACAACCAGTTAACAGTGAAATCTTAATTAATCGTGAAAAATTGCTAATGTTTGATGATTCCTCATCATCAATTTGTTTTGGATTGCCAGCAAAAGGCCACAGACGGCATCAGTCTTTCCGATTCTGACCTAGAAGGACTAATCAACATACCAAAATCAGATCTAAAAACACTCTCAGATGCTGCAAACAAAATAACGCGCAGGTTCGGCGGAGACAAAGTAGATGTTGAGCAGCTTGCAAACATCAAGAAAAACTATTGCAGTGAGGATTGCGCATTTTGCAGCCAATCGGCATTTTTCAATACAGGAATTGACAGCTATCAACTGCTTCCGGCAGAGGAAATAGTAGAAAAGGCAAAAAAAGCACTAGACGAAGGCGCCGAATCATATTGCCTTGTGGCAGCTTGGCGAGAGCCGTCTGATTCAGATTTTCAAAAGGTTTGCAACATAATTGAGCAAATCAACAACAAAGTAGGAATTAGCATAGAGTGCAGTTTGGGCTTTCTTACAATGAATCAGGCAAGGCAGCTAAAATCCCTAGGGGTACGCAGATACAACCACAATTTAGAAACTGCAAGATCAAAATTTCCTCAGATTTGCACAACCCATACATACCAGGACAGAATCGACACTCTTCTAATAGCGCGCCAAGCAGGGCTGGAATTATGCACTGGTGGAATAATTGGAATGGGCGAAACAAGGAATCAAAGATTAGAACTGATTGTTGATTTGGCAAAGATGAACCCAGAAGAGGTCACAATTAATTTACTTGTTGCAATGCCTGGCACTCCACTAGAATTACAAACACCGTTACCATTTGAAGAAATATTACGCATGTTTGCAGTTACAAGATTTGCACTACCAAAAGCAATAATCAAAATTTCCGGAGGCCGTGAGGTCCACCTAAAGGACAGTGGTGAAGAACTACTCCTAAGCGGTGCAAACGGCATTATCAGTTCTGGCTATTTGACTATGGATGGAAATGAGATGAAAAAAGACTTGGAAATGATTAAAAAAATAAATCTTGAAGCCTAGACTCAGATTCGTAAATCAACTTTTAAGAGAAATAAAGAAAGAGAATCTGTATCGGCATCTACATT
>JAENJF010000016.1 GCA_016844685.1 Candidatus Nitrosotenuis sp.
AGGCGCAACAGAAATTCCAAACGATGGAATTGACCAAAACTGTGATGGAGTAGATACTCCACTACCAGTAGCAGATCTATACTGTGATGGTAAGACGATCGACCAATTAATTTCAGGTAATGCTTACAATCTAATTGATAATAGGGATGGCCACTTGGGTAATAAGATTAAAGGAACTAATAACGCTGACTTGATTTTGGCCTCAAACTCTGGTAATGACATCCAGGCAAAAGACGGCAATGACTGTGTAATTGGTGGAAGCGATAATGATAAAATCTACACTGGTAAAGGAAATGACCAAATCTTTGCAAGAGATGGTAATGACAAGATTCACAGCGGTAAAGGAAATGATGTTATCTCTGGCGGTGCAGGCAATGATAATCTACAAGGGCATGAGGGAGACGACATACTAAATGGCAATGAAAATGATGACAAGATTCATGGTGGTAAAGGAAATGACAATATCAACGGAGGTACTGGCATTAACCAGTGCAATGGTGGGCAAGGAACTAACAATATCATAAACTGTGTAATCAAATCAATGGATGAAGACTCTGACGAATCGGAAGATTAATTTTCTTTATTTTAACTAATTGAGGCTTGGTAACTCGAAGTCACTTTTGATCACCATATCAAATCAATTTAATGAAAATTACTAGGGGGCTATCTGGCAATTAATTATTTCTTTTACTAGAATGCTGTCGTATCTTTATGATTAGTATTGCAGGTACAACAAAGTACATTGCAACATTTAGTAAAATGATTCCAATCCCATATCCTAGGATTTCATATTCTGAATCAACATTTGCATAATTCAGAATTGACAAAGTAGAAAGCATTGGGGTGATTGCAGTCTTGATAATTTCCCTAAAAACTGGGCTTTGTCGTTCCAGGTCAGCTATTTCTGGACTAAATGAATAGTAAAATTGGTTGAATCCTGCCATGAAAGTTGTCCCAGATTCGGTATTGAGCAAAACATTATCTCGTATTTCTCTTAACAGCTGCACTTGGGCGGATAACTCTGTCCCATACGCTGCAGTTGCAATCAGACATCCGCCACCCGTGACTGATTTGTGATTAGATTGTTCTGCCATTACCTTTGGAACCATTGCAATCAGGCATCCGCCTTTGTCTGATTGAGATTGTTCTGCCATTACCTTTGGAACCAACCTGTAGATTTTTTCATCTGAAAGAGACACAATATAGACTAGTCCATCCGGACCTACCTCGATATCAGTCATGCAGCCAAATCCTGTGCCAAAGAGAATCTCATCCATTGATTCATCAGTATTGAGAACCTTGTCTGATAATTCAGGGGATTCAAAGACAAAACCAGTTCTATCTGAATTAAGCTTGAACCTATACAAATTACCGTTATTGCAATCTCCAACAAATACGTCATCTGAATAATCTTTTAGTATGTCGGATTTTACAAAAGAAATTCCAGTTGGGGCAACTGGTTTTTGCCAGGTAAATTCTGGGTCGCTGTAAACAAAATTTCCATATTTTGGTAACAAATCAGTCTGCGTTTGATTTTTTGCAGGCCCCATTATCTCAATCCACCCACTGTTAAAGTTTTCTGGAACCATGTTGATCTCGTCGTTATCATCATCACCGTTTTCTGTATCCCAGAGATTTCCTGTCTGGGGATCAAATGTTATTCCAAAGCTATTCCTGATTCCCATCGCATAGTATGGCCCTGGGGGGTCGACTCGCAAAATCACACTGGTATCATTTTTCCAGTCTGTTGCCCTATTTTGTAATCTTCCATAGTTTCCATTGTCGCCAATTACTGCATACACCTGGCCATCAAAGTTAGTCATTGCTCCACCATTATGATAATAGTTATCGCTTGGGAGCGTCTTTAACAAAATTGGACTGACTAGATCTTTTCCATTCCACTCGTATTTGTAAATGCGATTCTCTATTGCCTTTCCGGAATCTACATCGGATGCGGTAAAATACACATAAACTGTTGTTCCAATCGATGTTATTCCAAGCATGCCTCGCTCACCATCCCTTGCAACTGCAACATCCAAAACAGGTCTGTCTTGCAAAGACCCGTCTCGTATTAGTCGCACCAAACCATCATATCGCTGTAGTACCAAAATGTCGTTTCCAACAAAAGTCATACTGGTTGGATTGTTTGGAATTCCTTTTACATACACCTCTACTACCAAACTATCATCATTGATTTTTGGTCCGGCCTGCGCCAAATGTTCGGCAAATACTGGTAAAACTCCTAAAGACAAACATAACACAAGTATAATCAGCATTATACCTAAATGACAACTACTGGATTAAAAGTCCACTCTAAATTGTTATAATGACTAGGTTATTATAAAAAATCAGAAAATACTTGAAATTTATCGGCTCTGGCAAGGTAAAAGACGTATATGATAACGAGGATGGGACGCTACTTTTCAAATTCAGTGACAGGGTTTCTGCGTACGATGTCAAGTTCCATGACCCAATACCACTAAAAGGTGAGGCCTTGTGCAAGTTTGCCGAGTTTTGGTTCAACAAGTTGCCAGTAAAAAATCATTATGTCAAAACAATATCAAAAAACGAAATAATTGTAAAAAAAATGAAAATGATTCCAATGGAATGTGTGGTTCGAGGTTATTTCTATGGAAGCTTGATATCAAGATGGAAAAGTGGTGAAATACAATTGCCTGGAGCAATAACTGAAATGGCGGCAAAACTACCTACTCCAATATTTGATCCTACTACAAAGGCAGAGCATGACGAGTCAGTAACAAAAGAGTCTGCCATAATGCGAAAATTGGTAACAAAACAAGAATTTGAGTGGCTTGAATCAAAATCAATCGAAATCTACAATTTAATGTCAAAGATTGCCGCCTCTGCAGGATTCATTCTTGCAGACTTGAAGCTAGAGTTTGGTAAGCTGGGTAACGAAATTCTACTTGGCGATTCCATTGGCCCTGACGAATATAGATTATGGCCAAAGGACACTTATGTGGTTGGCAAAATCCAAGAATCTTACGACAAGCAAATTCTTCGTGACTGGCTTACTGCAAACGGTTATCAAAAACAGTTTGAGGATTTTCGAAAACAAGCAAGGGAACCGGTGGCCCCCTCAATACCTGCAGATATAATTCGCAAAATGTCTCAGAGATACATTGTTTCATACGAAAAGCTTACTGGCAAGGCACTTTAACCCGTAATCGTAGTTTTCAACTCTAATCATACATTTTTCAAACCCTATTTTATGGTATTTTGCACCTGTTTGGCAAGTGGATTTTCAGATTTTCAAAAATTTTACATTTTCTAAAATTATTCATATTGTTACCAAATTTATTAAAACACTATCATAACTATAACACCAATACAAGATTATTGGTAACAAAAGAGATCATATTAGTTTTAGTACGAAATTTCTGATAACATAAAAAAAATAGTGCGACTAGGCAAAAAAATGTGATATGCGGATCTTTTAGCTAATCCAATCATTCAGCAATATCATGTCCATATTACTTGAAAAACCAATCAAAATTAGTCGTATAATGACGATATCAGTCGAACATGCCCGTGCACTAGAAGATCCAGCGCGAGCAAAAATTGTGGAAATTTTGTATCACAAAAGACTGACAGCGGAACAAATCACAAAGGAGTTACAAAAAATGGGGCATAACAAAGCAATCACCACTATTCGGCATCACATAGACATACTAAAAGAAGCAGGCCTAATTGAAATCGTAAAAATCGAAGAAGTGAGGGGAGCAGTTGCAAAATTTTATGGAACGTCAACCAAGTTTCTTGGGAATCATTCCTCAAAAGATTTTGACACAAAATATTCCTCAATTATAGAAAACACATCTGCAAAAATTGAAAAAATTCTTGAAGGAATAGCAAAAAAACCAGCATTGCAAAAAAAGTCAGACAAGCAAGGTTACAATGAATTTCTCCTAATGGAAATTGTCAATCGCGCAACAGCGAAGGCTCTAGAAACAAAGGACTTTACACCACAAAAGATCAAGTGACTTCAATTACAAAGAGCCCCCTTGTTTGGGGGCTTTGCAACATCTTTATCATTTTACGCGGAATCTCATTTGATGCCTTGTCGCAATTTATTGCCAAAGTTCTTGGACACAAAAATTTGCTTTTTCTAATCACAATATCGTGTGGATGCTCTAGTATCAGGTCTTGATTTCCATTTCCACTCACTTGAAAAATTTCATCATTTACCTGGATTTACAGTGTAATTTTAGATCGCTTATTGCGAAGTTTTTCCTTTAGTTTTTTTGGAATGTCTTTGCAACCGCATTCTGCAGAAACTCCAATAATGCAATCCCCCTGTATTGTTAGGTCAGGCTCAGTTGTGATCTCAATTGTTCTTGGATGGAGTGCTCTGACGTTTTCGTGGCCGTAAAATGAAATCTCAAATCGCACGCTGCACAACATGACTAGACTTAAATTAAACTTTCAAAGCATTGAAAACTGAATTGCTTCCTTCTCAACAAGGTTATGACCGAGCCATTACAATATTTTCTCCAGATGGAAGACTGTACCAAGTTGAATATGCGATTGAAACTGTTCGACGTGGCGCAATTGCAGTTGGAATCAAAAGCAAGGAAGGAGTTGTTATAGCAGTAGAGGAAAAACCGCGAAAATTACAAATTTCAGAATCAGCACATAAAATATTTCAAATTGATGATCACATTGGATTTGCAGCTGCGGGATACATTCCTGATGCAAGAAGTCAGGCAGACTCAGCAAGATTCTTTTCACAGAGCAGCAGGATGATCTATGACGAACCAGTTGATGTAGAAACCGTAGCAAAGCATCTTGCAGATCAATGCCAGCAATTCACCCAGTTTGGGGGGGCAAGACCGTTTGGCGTTGCATTGATTATAGGCGGAGTTGACTCTAATGGCAATTCGCTGTTTTTGACTGATCCTAGCGGTACATACATTGCATATGATGCAGTTGCAATTGGTGCCGGCTCTGATCAGGCAAATGACTTTCTTGAAAAAAATTACAAACCCGACATGTCACTTGAAGACGCATCTGCACTAGCTATATCTTGCATTTATATCGCAAGTGACCAAAAGGATGGAACGGACCACATCAAAATGTCAATTGTAAAATCATCAACGAGGCAATTTGATAAAGTAGCACAAGAACAAATTGCAAACTATGCAAAAACTGCAAAGCAGAAATTCCCAATCCCATCCGCATAAATCTCCCAATATTGAAAATCTCAATCGCGATTCCCGACTCTGCTCTCAAGGATGAATCAACACAGCTTGACAAGTCCCGTAAGGCTTCTATAATTGCACGAGCGTGTGCAATTTTTAAAATTGATACGATATACCTGTATGAAGAAAGTGGTGGCAGTGAAGCAGACAGATTTCTTTTATCCCTGATTTTGCGCTATCTTGAAACTCCGCAATACCTGCGAAAGGCACTCTTTCCAAAAATAGACGAACTCAAGTATGCTGGAATTCTACACCCGCTGCAAATCCCACATCACTCACTTTTGGCAAATCCAAAATATCTCAAGGTTGGCGACATCAGGGAAGGAGTGGTACTGCACCACAAGGGAAAAAAATTCTTGGACATTGGGACTTTTGATCCTGTCATATACTTTGGCAAAGAACACGAAAAGAAACGAATCACAGTACAAATCAAAACGCTTGTCCCAACCGTAACCGCAAAAGAAATTTCTGAAAATGAAATAAAGCAATACTGGGGCTACAAAGTAAAGGAGCGATCAAACCTTCTAAAGCTTCTGACTGAATGGAAAGGAGACATCATCATGACGTCGCGTAAGGGAAAAAATGCAACACAAAAACACCTTGAGCATTATATGGGATCTGAAAAGCCAGTACTTTTGGTTTTTGGGGGGCCGGATCGAGGACTATACGACATACTTGGCCAAAGAATAAACGATATTTCAAATTCCAAGGTGCTCAACTTTTTCCCAAACCAGGCAACAGAAACCGTTAGGATGGAGGAGGCATTACTTGGAACACTGTCAATTCTTAATTTTGCAAACTCTAATTAATGAATCATTCAAATGGCAAAACCAAAAGATTTTCTTAGATTTATAATCTTGGTAGGAATTGTCGGAATTATAATTGGCGGCGTGACACTTTATCTTTCACTTGCCAATCTGGCAAAACCGTAACATTCGTTATCCCTAGATATATAATGGGGTTAACGAGGTTTTCGATTATCTATGGGTCACCGAAAACATAGTCAGCCACGTCGTGGTAGTCTTGCATATTCCCCAAGGGGGCGTGCCAAAAGCATGGAGGCAAGAATTCGAAACTGGCCTGAAATAAATTCAGAGCAGCCAAAACTGCTGGGCTATGCCGGATTCAAAGTAGGATGCATCCAAATTGTTAGTATTGACGACAGGGAAAAAACACCAAACCATGGAAAACAGCTTGTAAGTCTTGGAACTGTTGTCGCGACGCCTCCAATCTCAATAATTGGAATCAGAGGTTATCATGATGACAATGATGGCGCACATGCGTTGTTTGATGTGTACAGCAGTGACATGCCAAAAGAAGTATCTCGATTATTTACAGTAAAACCAAAAGAAGGAAGCCTGGATAAAGCAGAAAAACTACTCAACAAAATAAGTGAATTGTTTGCAGTTGTTGCGGTATTCCCAAACACTGCAGGACTTGAACAAAAGAAACCATATGTGTTTGAAGTTGCAGTAAAAGGCGGAGATCTCAAAAAACAATTCGATTTTCTAAAAAATCTTTTTGGAAAACAAGTCAAAGTAGAAGAAGTCTTTGAGCTTGGTACGACTGTTGATGTTGCATCAGTAACAAAAGGAAAGGGTATTGAAGGCCCTATAACCAGGTGGGGTGTCAAGAAAAAGCAACACAAATCAAGAAAGACTGTAAGAGCGGTAGGCTCCCTTGGCCCAATCTCTCCAGCAAGCATCATGTATACCGTACCACGTGCAGGACAACGGGGTTTCCATCAAAGAGTTGAATACAACAAAAGAATTATGATAATGAGTAACACTGGCAAAAACGAATTCAAAATAAATCCATCAGGTGGCTTCAAACATTATGGTGTGGTAAATGGCGACTTTGTTGTTTTGAAGGGCTCGGTTCCTGGAACATACAGACGTCTTGTCAAGCTTAGGACACAAATCAGAAACATCCCATCAAAGGTTCTCAAACCAAACATATTGGAGATTGTGGTATGAAGGCCAAAACATTTTCATTAACTGGAACAATGCAGGAAGAAATTGACCTGCCTCAAGTGTTTTTGACTCCATTCCGAAAAGATATAATTCACAAGGCCTTTGTCAACTTAGATTCTCACCATTACCAATCTCAGGGACGACATCCAACTGCAGGTATGGATGTGGTTGCAACGTCAAACGATCCACCAACAGGACACGGTAAGGCAAGAATTGCAAGAATTCGCGGTGGCGGGCCAAGACAGGGTGAGGGGGCAGGCGTTTCACAAACAAGAGGCGGACGACAAGCACACCCGCCAACCTCTCAAAAAGTAATCTACAAGAAACTAAACAAAAAAGAAAACAAATTTGCCCTTTGCTCGGCAATTGCGGCCACTGCCTCAAAGGAAATAGTAGAATCACGAGGACACCTAGTTGACAAAGTCGAGTCATTCCCACTGGTTGTTTCTGACGATATTGAAAACATCTCAAAGGCAAAAGACATACTCAAAGTGCTTGAGGCATTACATTTGACACAAGATATCAAGAGACTAGAAAAGCGAAAGGCGCGTTCTGGACGAGCAGTAATTAGAGGAAGAAAAACAAAGACAGGAAAAAGCATCCTGTTTGTAACAAAAGACGCAAAAAATCTTACAAAGGCATGCGGTGGATTTTTAGGAGTAGATGTAGTATCTGCAAATAATCTATCAATTCTTGATTTAGCTCCTGGCTCTCAGCCAATCAGGTTTACAGTATACACAAAATCAGCAATAGGTGAAATTGCAAAGATCAAGTCACCACATCTTGGATTAATGGAGGTATTACAATGAATACAACTCAGGCAATAAAAGTCATCCTAAGACCGCACATCACTGAAAAAACTTTCACGTTAATTGAAAAAGACCACAGAATTTGCTTTATTGTAGATGTTGATGCAAACAAAAAAACAATCAAAGAAGCAATCAAGATCTTGTATGAGGCAAACGTACTTGATGTCAATACTGCAAGGACAATTTCTGGTAAAAAGGCTTTTGTCAAATTTGAATCAGTCGAAAAAGCAAGAGACCTGGCAACAAAGATAGGAATGCTATAATATGGACTGCAGAATTTCAATCATAAAGGTGTCAATACATGGTTAAAGAATTTGATTATAGGGGAATCCCACTGGCAGAACTACAGAACATGTCTTTAGAAAAATTATTTGAGATATTCCCGGCAAGATCAAGAAGATCACTTACCAGAGGCATTACTGACGGTAAAAGAAAACTTATTGAAGAAATTAAACTAGATAAAACTGGAAAACTAAAAAATCCAATCAAGACTCACATTCGAGACTTGATAATACTTCCATACATGGTCGGAGTTACAGTTAGCGTCTTTTCAGGCAAAGAGTTCGTCCCAGTCATAATTACCACCCAAATGATTGGACATCACATAGGAGAATACGTCAGAACCAACAAGCGAGTCGTACATGGCGCACCGGGAGTCGGTGCATCAAGATCCAGTCTGTACGTGCCATTAAAGTGATTTTGCCATGGGAAACTTTGATTACGCTTTTCAAAACTTTGATTCGACAAAACACGTCCGTGCCGCAGTACGAGAAAAAAGCATCTCACACAAACATGCACGCGAAGTCGCCAAGGCAATAAAGGGATTATCAATTGAGAAAGCCCGTGATTACTTGCAAGATGTGGTTGCAGCAAAACGCGCAGTACCATTTAGAAGATTCAAAAATGAAGTCGGTCACAGATCAGACCCTGGAGTAATGTCCGGTCGTTACCCAGAAAAAACCGCAAGGGAATTTATCAAACTTTTAGATAACTTGGAGGCAAACGCCGAATACAAGGGAATGGATCTTGATAGACTAAAAATCGTCGGTGCAAACACCCACAAAGGAGTAATAGTGAAAAGATTCATACCTCGTGCACAGGGCCGAGCCACTCCTAAAAACAACGTCCTAACACATATTGAGCTAGTAGCTCAGGAAGCATAGAATTGACAGCAGTAAAAAACGTAATCAAGGACAACTACAACATGATGCTTCTCAAAGATTACCTAAGGGAGGCAATCAAGGATGCAGGATTCTCACACGTTGAAATCTCAAAGACCCCCACTGGTACTAGAGTAGTGCTACATGTAACAAGACCTGGAATTGTAATAGGAAGAAAAGGAGCAGGAATTAGAGAACTGACTGAAAAACTTGAAAAAGATTTTGGATTAAAGAGCCCGCAAATTGCAGTAAATGAAATTTCTCAACCAGAGCTCACATCCAGTGTGATGTGTAATAGAGTAGCATCATTGATTCAAAGAGGAACCGCGTTTAGACGAGCGACCATGTGGACACTACAACAAATCATGAATGCCGGAGCAATGGGCGTACAAATTACATTATCTGGAAAACTAAGAGGCGACCGTTCAAGCTTTGAAAAACACTCTGCTGGAATACTGCCACGCGCAGGACACCAGGCACAGATAATAGTAGACGAAGACATCACTCACATTCCAACAGCAATGGGATACATTGGAGTGAGAATTAGAATTGCCAAAAAGGACAGATTCATCCCAGAATTTGAGTTCAAGGGAGTAAAGGAGGAAAAGACTTTGGAACAAAGACAAAAAGAAGAAACAGATGCAGCAGCACTACTTCAAGCCAAAACTGAAAGCGAAGCAGTAAAAATCATTGCAGAAAAAATTGAAAGTCTCGATCTTATGGAAGATGTAGAGGAGAAGCTAAAGTAAAATGGCAAGACTAAAAATGAAATCAATTAGAGAGCTAAATGCGCAAGACCTCAAAGAAAAATTGGTACAATCAAGAGTTGAGCTTGCAAAAATACGAACGGAGGCAGCAAAAGGAACACTGAGAAAGGAAAGTGGAAAGATTCGTGCACATAGAAAAGAAATCGCAAGAATGCTCACAAAAATAAACGAGACGAAAACACAATGATCACACCGGAAAATATCATAAACCATGAATTGATTGGACTTGACACCCAGATTGTAGAATCTACAAATAATCAAATTGTTGGCCTTGGCGGTAAAGTAGTGAACGAGACAAGATCAACATTTACAATCCAGACACAAAATGGTTTGAAAATGTTTCCAAAAGAACACTCAAAATGGAAATTTACAATAAACGAAACTCAGAGCTGCGTGATTGATGGCCTGACGATTTCAAAACGACCAGAAGAGAGACTAAAGGTGAAGAAAAATGGCTAAAGGACAAACAGAATCAAAACACGTGTATCATGGAATTGTCATGGATAATGGTAGTCCACTAAGCGTTCGCGGAAAATTATTTGAGGGCAAAGTAGTCAGCGCGAAGAACAAAAATACTGTTGTTATTCAAAAAGAATCTCCAGTGTACATGTCAAAAACAAAACGGTACGCAAGAAGCAGGAGCACGATTCACGCATACAAGCCAGCAAAACTAGAGATTAAAGAAGGCGACGTGGTGGTTGCAGCGGAATGCAGACCAATTGCAAAATCTGTTTCATTTGTAGTAGTGGAGGTCAAATCATAACATGTCTGGAGGAAAGAGCCGTGCAGTATCTGCAAAGGGTGTACAGGAATTCAGGCCGTATGTTACACGAGTGCTTCCACTTGGAGCACGAGTTACCTGTGCAGATAACAGCGGTGCTAAGATCTTGGAAATTATTATGGTAAAGAGAGCAAAGACAAGAACCTCAAGGTATCCTGCAGCAGCAGTCGGAGACTATGTAAACGTAGTAGTCAAAAAGGGCCCCGCAGAACTAAGAAAACAAGTCTTTGGCGCAGTAATAATTAGACAAAAATATCCAATTCGAAGACTAAATGGAATCCGTGTTTCATTTGAGGACAATGCAGCAGTGCTAGTCACTCCAGAGGGGGAAATCAAAGGAACTGACATAAAAGGACCAGTTGCAGCAGAGGCCTCTGAAAAATGGCCAAGAGTTGCAAACCTGGCATCAATGGTGGTATAACAAAATGAAGCCAACACTAATCCGAAATAAAATGATTTATCAGGCAACTGCAGTAGTAAAAAGCAGACAGCTTTGCAGTCATCTCTCAAAAGACCTATGGAAAAAATATGGCAAGCGAAGCATTCGAGTAATTGAAGGCGACACTATTCGCGTACTGCGGGGAGAATTCAGAGGAGTTGCAGGAAAAATTACCAAAGTATCGATTCAAAAGAATGGCGTTTCTGTAGAAGGAGTTAAAAAAGAAAAACTAAAGGGCGGAAACCTTGACGTCTTTATTCATCCATCAAATCTTATCGTTACTGATCTAAATAATGAAGACAAGTGGAGACAAAACAAACTGGAAGGAAAGAAAACCCCTGTAAAAGAATCCAAGCCAAAAGAGACAACAAACACAGAGCAAAAAGAGGCAAAAAAACCAAACAAGGAATCAATACCAAAAGAAACCAAAGAATCAAAGCCAACCAAAAACGAAAAGAAAGGGGAGGAAAAATAATTGCCACGAATAGCAGGAAGTAAGAAACTAAAACGCCAGATGTCGCCAATGTTCTGGGGTATAACAAGAAAAGAACCGCGATTTGTAGTTACCGTAAGACCCGGCCCTCACTCAAAACACGTTTCAATTCCAACTGCAGTATTTCTCCGAGACACACTAAAACTGGTAAAGACCCTGCGAGAAGCTAAATATGCAATATATGGCGGCAAAGTCAAAGTCGACGGCGTTGAACGCAAGTCGCTCCATCATGGAATTGGATTGATGGATGTAGTGGAGCTCGAAGGCATCTCTGATATTTACAGACTCGTACCAGGAAAAGGCCACATACTAACCCCGCTTAAAATCAAAAGTTCTGAAAAATCTGTTAAACTAGTCAAAGTTACAAGCAAACAAAATGTCGCAAAGGGGAAAACACAGATTGGATTCCATGATGGACGGTCATTACTTTCTGATGACAAAATCTCAGTAGGAGATACCTGTGTCATGCAAGTTCCAGAACAAAAAATTAAAGAAGTGTTAAAGCTAGAAAAAGGAGCCAAAGTAATTGTTACTAAAGGACTTAACGTAGGCCAGATGGCGGATGTCAAAGAAATCAAAGAGGGCACATTTGTTCTTCCAAAACGCGCACTACTTTCATTTGGTCAGCGAGAAATCGAAATTCCAGCAAATCTAGTTATGGTTGTGGGCAAAAAGGAGCCTGTTATTCAAGTAGCGTGATTATATGGCAAACAAAGAAAGTACAATGAAAAAAATTCGACTAGAAAAAATCGTCTTGAACATGGGCGTTGGCAAATCTGGCGATGCAATCGAGACTGCAAAAAAAGCACTTGACTCAATAGCTGGCAAAAAATCCTGCGCAAGGGATGCAAAGGAAACACAAAGAGACTGGGGAGTAAGAAAAGGAGAACCAATAGGTGTTGCAGTAACAATTAGGGGCGATGATGCAGGAAAACTACTCAAAAGACTGCTTGATGCAAAGGGCAAGAAGATAAACGGGAAATCCTTTGATAATTTTGGCAATGTTTCTTTTGGTATTAGAGAACACATTGACATTCCTGGAATAAAATATGACCCACAAATTGGAATTTTAGGCCTAGAGGCAGCAGTAAGTCTTGCCAGGCCCGGATTTAGCATTAGATTCAGAAGCAGACACAAGGCAAGCGTTGGAAAACACCACCGCATAAGCAGCGATGAAGCAAAGGAATTTTTATCACGTGAGTTTGGAGTTGCGATTGTACAATGAAAGATAGATCATACAAGTACACTGGCAGAAAAGAGCACGAGTTCGGAAAAGGATCCCGTTGGTGCAAACGATGTGGCGATTACACGGCAGTCATTCAAAAGTACGATCTAAATATCTGCAGACGGTGTTTTAGGGAGGTTGCGAATTCTTTGGGATTTGCAAAATACAGGTGAGATAAATGCCAGCAACCAATATAGTAGCAAATCTATTCAACACTTTGTACAACAATGAGGCTAGAAGAAAGGGCGAATGCATAATCCTGCCGACATCAAAGCTTGGCATCGAAGTATTAAAGACACTTCAAAAACACAATTACATTGGCGAATTTGAGCACATTGATGACAAAAGAGGAGGAAAATTCAAGATTCAACTATTGGCTCACATAACAAAATGCGGAGCAATCACACCTAGATTCAAGGTAAAAAAAGGTGAATTTGTTGACTGGGAACAGCAATATCTCCCATCATACAACAAGGGAATGATGCTTGTAACTACAAACCAGGGAGTAATGTCACACCACGAGGCTACAAACAAGGGAATTGGAGGATTCTTGATTGGCTATGTCTACTAAACAAGAAGAAATATTCAAAGCCACATTTGACGTTCCGCCAAAAGTAAAGCTTGTACTCAAAAAACACATGTTGCACGTAGAAGGGCCACTGGGCAAAACATACAAGAACTTCAAGAAAATCCCGGTTGGACTAGAAGTCAAAGACAACAAGGTTACAATTACTGCCATAAATTCAAGGAAAAAATACCACGCAATAGCAAACACTGCCTTATCAATCATCAGGACCTTGTGTGAGGGAGTAGTCGAAGGCTATACAATAAAAATGAAAATAGTCTATGCGCACTTTCCAATCACTGTTAAAACAAAAGACAAGCTTGTTTTGGTTGAAAACTTTCAAGGAGAGCGTGCGCCAAGAACTGCAAAAATCCATGGAACGACCAAAGTCACCTCAAAAGGAGATGAGGTGGTAGTATCAGGACCAGTGCTGCAACATGTCACACAAACAGCAGCAGAAATCCAAGCAAACACCAAAGTCAAAAACAAGGATCACCGAGTTTTCCTTGATGGAATATACAAATTCTACAAAACAAAAGGAATCGAAAAATAATTTTCTAATTTTCAAACTTAGTAAGGATTAAATCGCATACGCCTAAGACAAAACCTGTTGCCGCCCTAGCTCAGCGTGGTAGAGCGCCTGACTGTTAATCAGGGGGTCGTCAGTTCAAGTCTGACGGGCGGCGCATAATCTTTCTAAATTCGAGTTCTGAAACATTTGTTTTTGCATATGGTGAATCATGATGTGGTGGTTTGACAGTTTAATTTTTTGTTATTTCAAAATTCGAATTTAGAAATATAGATCGATGCAACCATTTGGTTTACTCTATTAGACCGTATGGATCTAATATCTGATCGCACATTATGAATAATGCAGGAGGTTTACAATGGCCAGAATTAAAAGGGCCAACAGATATTGTGTTGATTGTGGGGCAAGGCTGGTGTATTACCCACGTCTTTCAAACCCAAAAGCACCAAACGAGCACAGGGTTTTGGTATATGGATGCCCTGACTGTACTGTAGACTTTGAAAAACCAAAGCTTTTCTCAATTAGAAGAAACCAGGTTGATGATCCACTTGAAACTGTGGAAATTGAAATAGTTGAAGCTAGAAAAATCCTAGAAAAAACCTCAGCAGCCTGAACAAGTTTTACGATATCTGTGTTAATAGAACTTTTTATCCAACCCCCACCCGAAATTCTGTGTGGAAGACGTCAAAAGTACATGGGGGAACAGATTCATAATTGCTGCAATAACGCAGGGCGGAATCATAACTATTATGGCATTAAGTATGGTGGGTACCCAAGCTGTTTTTACCAAAGTCAACATGATTCAATTCTTGTCCTTGTCTTTTGAAGGGCCGGCAAAATGGGTCTTTCTTGGACTGATGTTCTACTTGATACTAATTGTTGCAATAGCAGTAACTGCTGTATTTTACAGTCATTTGGAAATTAATCTAAAACGAAGTTTTTCTGGCAAATCCAAAGTTCTCGCTTGGATTCATCTGATAGGGATGAATGTGGGCGGAACTGGCACCACTTTACTTATGATATTTGCAGGACTTAGCGGTTCTGGAATAATGGACTTGTTTTCAACAGGGGAGATTGGCAAGCAAAATCTAGCAGTGATGGATTCGTTTATTCCTCCAATTGGATTATTCATCGGTCTTCTTGCCCTAGGAGTAATGTGCGGCGGCTTGGCATATACCATGGCATATCTAAGAAAACCGTCAGTTCAATAAAAAATTCATTTTCATTACTTTATACAGCAAGTTTAGCCCCCTATTTTATGGGAAATGACCCCTCCTTTTACCACAAACTAGGGCACAAAAATTTAGAATTTGCACATAAAATGAGACTCCTCATTGGCATAACATGCATCAAAAACAGCGAAAAATCAAACTTTAGCTTTTGTTCGGGAGACAAATAGTTTGGGCACCTTTACCTGGGTAATGGGGGTGTTTTGATGGTTGCCTGCATTACTTACGAACAAGTGTTAAACCCCCCAGGAAAATGGCTGATCTTGAAAAAATCATCCCATTCGTAATTGAGGGTTGTCTGTACGGGGGTTTAGCTTTTACGAGTAAATGACAAAAAACCAAAATACTTCAAATTAATGAATATCTTGACTCAATAACATATGAAAAAGCAACCAAAAAATCAGAAAATAAGAATTGCTCAAAAAAAAGAATATGATAATTTTAGGAAATACTTTGCTTTTTCATGTGCTGACTTGGTAATATTTGATGGAAAATCCGTATTGCTGACAAAACGTACTAGGAATCCCTACAAGGGATACTGGCATCTACCTGGGAGCATAATACACAAAAATGAGAGGATAATTGATACTGTAAAACGTTCTGCAAAAGAAGAGCTCAATCTTGATGTAACGGTGATGAAATTTCTTGGACTTTACGAAAGTCTGGATAAATATCGGCATGACATATCTCATGGCTTTGTAGTGTCTGCGGTAGGGAAGATGAAAACTGACTATCAGAGTAGTGATTTAAGATTCTTTGAGCGCCTACCGCGACGTCTTGTACCACACCATAGAAAAATGATAACCGATGCAAAGACACATGCCAAGTCCGACTAAATTCTAGATGATGCCAAAACTTTATGCTCAAGTATTGAATATTTCTAAACTCGAATTTTGAAAGATTTAAAAAAGATCAGTTAATTAACAAGAATTCAAAAGAATTTCCATGGTCATAAAGGCAATTAGTTTGGCCGTTGCAACAATTTTGCTGTCTGCCGTAATCGTTGGCGCATT
>JAENJF010000064.1 GCA_016844685.1 Candidatus Nitrosotenuis sp.
TTTGGAGATTGTCCGTTTGTTCTCGAATTGCACCATATATGGCAGGGTCTCCATCGTGCAATCTTATTACGGTCTTGCCTTTTCGTGCATTATTTTTTAAAATCTCAAAAATTTCTTCGCGCACCAAAGATGATGCATCGTGTAGTTTGGCTTTTTTGCACATTTGTAGTATTTGCTCAGGAATCAAAGAGCCAGAATACACTACAACGTCTGCCTTTTGAAGTAGTTTTTTTGCCTTTACTGTTATGAGGTCAGGATCGCCAGGTCCGCACCCAACAAAGTAAACCTTAGACACGCTTTACCACCATGATGGAAAAATATTTTGTAGTCATTGTAGATTCGCTTACCTCACCTAGTTTCATTTTTCTTACAATTTCATTTGGGGTGCCAAGGTCTTGGCCTATTGCAAAAATGGAATCATCAGAAAATCCAGCTTCCTTGAGCAGCTTGATGACCTGATCAAAGTATCTGCCGTCTTTGAGAAAAATCATGGTATCACAATTTCTTGCAGTTTCCTTTACTCTTGATAGATCATAACATGATGGAATTACTGCCATGGTTTCAGCTCCCTCCGCCAGACTAATTCCAGCTTTTGCTGCAAATGTAAACATTGAAACAATTCCAGGAATTACAGAAATTTTTATTTGCGGATATTTGGCTTGTAGTTCTTTGTTCAGATATATCCATGTGCTGTAAAGATATGGGTCCCCAACTGTAAGATAGACGACTTTTTTTCCCTCCAGTACTTTATGTGCTAAAATTTTGGTGTTGTTCTCCCATGTTGTCTCTAGTGTTTCTTTGTCTTTTACCATTGGAAAGACAAGATTTACTATTTCAGGATTTTTTGACTTGTCCAGTATTGATTCCACTACAGATAACGCAATGCTTGGTTTTCCTTCCTTTGCAGTCGGACATGCAATTACTTCGGCGTCTTTTATTGCCTTTACTGCCTTGACTGTCAGTAATTCCGGGTCGCCAGGACCGCATCCCACGCAAACCAAATCATGCATGTTTTGAATCAAAATTTTCCCAGTTAAAAGTTGATTGAGCTATTTTGTTGCAGATATTATTGTGACTGGGTTTCTTGCAAGCATCATTGTTCCAGTCGATGTCTTTTTGCTTTTTGATATGGTAATTTGTGTCATATCAACAGAATTAAAATTCAATTTGTTCATTATCTCCATAACAGAGTAAAGTGTTTCGATGAGAATTATCCCGACTACGATTCTTGCACCGGGTTTTAGCTTCTCATAGCAAAGGCCTACAATGTCTTTTGTGTCCCCCCCGGTACCACCAATAAAAATTGCATCGGCCAAAGGCAGGCTAGGAATTTTTTTCTTTGCATCACACAAAATGATCTCCACGTTTGATATGCCAAATTTATCAAGATTTTTTCTTGTCAGATCTACTGCCTTTGGATCAATATCAACTGCATAAATTTTTCCACTTGGTTCGACTTGCAGGGCTGCTTCAACAGTTATGGAGCCACTCCCACATCCTATGTCATAGACTACATACCCAGGACAGAGTCGTGCCTTGCTTATCTGAACTGTTCTGACTTCTTCTTTTGTTATCGGTACATCCTCTGTTCTTTCAAAATATTCGTCTGGGATTCCAGGAGTTTTAAATTTCCACATATCTGTGATATTAGAGTGGTTTTATCGCTGTGAGATCTACACTAGGATGATGGATTAGCGTGTATGAGAGAATCCACATGAAAAGATAAATGAACACATATGTGCCAATTCCCGTTGTAACCAATTTTTTCCTATCCGATGAAGGCAGTCCTATTTTCATTCCTTTTCCAATTACTACAGAGATTACAAAAATTACAATCATAAATACAATTGATGCCCATCTTCTTTCTTCTCCTTCAATTGATTCAAAAAGAAATGTTGCAACAACGCCGCCTATGGCTGCAAGTCCTATACGAATCCAAAACAGCCTATCAAGCAGCCTTTTTCGTCGCGATAGTTCGTCTTCCGTATCGGTTCGCTCTACATTCGGAATATCGCCATTTGTAGGATCGTTTGGGTCAGGAGCCTTCTTCTTTGGGTGTTTTGTCAATTAAATTTCTAGGTTGACTCCGATTGTCCTTGTTTAAAATCTTTGGTCGTGAAACGTGTCTATCACATCAGTAGGAGTATATTTTGGGTGCATAGTGATTCTGCGTGACGCTAGCTGGAATCGAATTACGCTATCTTGTAAATGAAATATCAAGAACAGTAGATGGCTACTATGTAAGTAATATCTACGGAATAAACCGCCAAAGCATACTTTTCAAGCTTCATCATCCTGAAAGGCCAGACCTGTTCTTGGTTCTCTCGACAATCGGCATGTGGCTAACTAACATCAAAATTGATCAAATTGAGGAAAACAAGATGGTAAGGCGACTACGAGATGATCTTGCAAGATTAAAGATTGCAAAGATAGAGCAGATTGAAGTTGAGAGAATAGCTTATCTTACATTTAGTGGATTTGACAAGGAATTTGTTTTAATTTGTGAATTTTTTGGAGATGGGAACATCATACTTTGCGATAGACAAATGAAGATTTTAGCATTGCTGCATTCAATTGAGGTAAGACATAGAGAGCTTCGTGTAGGTGTAACATACACTCCTCCCCCCCAAAATGGGCTGAACGTTTTTGAAATAAGCGAAAAAGATTTTCAAGAGATTAATTCTGTATCAACTCCGGTTATCAAGTGGATAGGCAGAACACTTGGATTACCTGCAAAATATGCAGAAGAAATCATAAAAATAGCAAAAATAGATCCGAACACGCCCGGACGTAATCTTACAAATGAAAATATTGCAGCAATAATTGACGCAACAAATAGTCTAGTCCACAAGGTTGCAGGCGGTGATCACCAACCATTCATAGTCAAAACCGAAAAGGGCTTTGATGTTTATCCAATCAAGATAAGCAACGCGGAAAGCCAAGAACACACTGAAATTCCAACCTTCATGGAGGGGCTGGACAAGGTATTTTCTGAAACGCTGCTTGACGGTGGCAAGATTACCCAGAGCAGCTCTTTAGATAAAAAAATCAACGAATTTCAAAACAAAATTGATGAACAGGACAAGGCAATACTACTTGTCAAAGAAAGATCTGAGAGTATCACAAAAATAGCAAAATCACTCTTTGAGTTTCCATCTAGAGGAATAACGGCAATCACTGACCCATATGCAATAGAAAAACTAAGGGAGCAAAACGCAGAACTTGTAAAAGAAAAAGGACTTGCTTTCATAAAAATTAGAGACGAAAAAATTCAGATAAAAACAGATTCATCAATTCCTGCAATTGCGTCCACGCTGTTTGACGAATCAAAACGGCAATCTTCAGCAACAGAGTCAATAGAATTTCTAAAAAGGAAAAACCAGAAAGAGATCCAAAGACTCAGAGCACAGGTAGATACAGCAAAAGAGTATGTTACATACACTCAGATGCAAAAGAAAAACTGGTATGAGCGATACAGGTGGTTTTACACTTCAGATGGACTATTAGCAATAGGCGGAAGGGATTCTTCATCAAATTCCGCAATCATCAGGAAGCATCTTGGAAAAAATGACAAGGTATTTCATGCAGAGATTTTTGGCTCGCCATTTTTCATACTAAAAGATGCAACCGATCCAATTCCATTTGACTCATTAAATGAAGTTGCACACGCAACAGTTTGTTTTAGCAGGGCTTGGAGAGAGGCAATGTACGGAATGAGTGCATACTGGATCAATCCTGATCAGGTAAAAAAGGCGGCTCCAAGTGGGCAGTTTCTAACAAGGGGCTCCTTTGTACTAGAAGGACAAAAGAATTTTGTGAAAATTTCAACATTAAAGCTAGCAGTTGGGATACTAAAGGAGAATAATTACATGATCACATGTGGTCCACTTGAGCCGATAAAGAAAAGATGCATTTGTTATGCTGTAATTGAGCCGGGTGGTGCAGAGATGGCCGATACTGCAAAAAAAATTAGGTCTGATTTTGTTAGAGTGCAAGAAGACATTGTAGCACGGTTTACTGTAGATGATTTTGTTCGTGCGCTTCCGGCAGGCACAAGTCACGTAACAGAAGTAGTTCAAAAAAAGGATGAGCGATAAGCCAAGATTTCTAGCAGACGCAATGCTTGGAAACATTGCAAGAAAGCTTCGATTATTTGGGTTTGATTGCAAATATTTTGCGGCAATTAAAGACGATCAACTCTTATCAATTGCAAAAAACGAGAACCGTATTCTTATTACAAAAGATCATGAATTTGTAAACGTTTGCAAAAAGCAAGATATTCCTGTAATAGAGTTATTCGGTCAGGATGAAATAGACCAAATCGTCGAAATTTACAAAAAAACAAGCTTGACTAAATGTAAAATCGACATGACCGGTATCAGATGTACCATATGTAATGGAGTTGTTCAATCAATAGATAAGGAAAAAATCATTGATCGCATTCCTGCTAAAGTAGCACAAAACATGCAACAGTTTTGGTTATGTGATTCCTGCAATCACATATACTGGAAGGGAACTCATATTAGAAACTTGCAGAAATTTATTGATGAAATAAATGAAAAACTATGATCTTACTGACGAAGATGGTACATTACTTGTACAAACTGCACGAAAAATTGTTACAGAGTATATCACAAAACATAGCAGACTAGAGCTTGATGAAAAAATAAAAGAAAGGTTTTCCTTTGATGCAGGCCTATTTGTTACGCTGAGTGTCTCATCAGATCTTCGTGGCTGTATTGGATTTCCTATGCCAAGAAAACTGAATAACGCATTGGTTGATGCTGCGATTGCAGCATCTACTGAGGACCCAAGATTTTCTCCAGTTACAAAGGAGGAGCTTGACAAGATAACATTTGAGGTAACAATTCTTACACCGCCTGTGGAAATCAAGGTGGATGATCCCTCCAAATTGGCATCAAACATCAAAGTAGGCAGAGACGGCCTGATAGTAAGGCAGGGGTTTTACTCTGGACTTTTACTTCCGCAGGTTCCAGTAGAATATGGTTGGACCGAAGAAGAGTTTCTTTCTCATACATGTAAAAAGGCTGGACTTGCAAGTAATTGCTGGATGGACAAAAAAACTTTAGTATTTTCATTTGAGGGGATTATTTTCAAAGAAGAGACGCCAAAAGGCAAAGTCATTCGCGAAAAGCTATGAGTTTGTCTGATTCAGTGTCAAGTGTGATTTCTTGTCCATTTTCTAGTTTTTCCAATTCTTCTTCGGTTGCAATAATCAGAGGTATGTTTGCAAGTGCACATCCTGAAGCCACATTGAGGTCTACCTTTGTGCAGATCATTGCATATGGTGCAGACTTGTTTGACTTGAGTGAGTATATGGTATATGCACCAACACTGCTTCCAACTCCGTGTGGAAAAGCAAGAATAGAATCTTTAATTGATCTGCCTACAAGATCGTGTTTTTTGTCATGAATGATACCTGTTTTTTTGTCAACTGCCCCGAGAAAGTTTATTGGGATATTAGTCTTCATTACTTTGCCTGAGGCCTTACCTTTTACTATGACTTTGAATGTCATTTGGTTTCATCTTTTATTATTTGTGATAATGGCTTTAGGTTGACGTCTACACCGTTAGAGTTTTTCAAATAGTATGCACCCTTTATGCTGTTTGTTGTCACAGAGTCGATATAATTTTTGTCAACCAGTGGGGTAAGACATGTACAGCAATCAGAAAGAATTTCACATCCTGCTCGCTCAAGTTCGTTTGCGTATCCAATCTTTCTTGCCTGCTCTTGTACCACCCTTGGGCAAAATACCATACATCGTTTACTAAATGATCTGCCCCTTAGCATCAAAGAAAGATCAGCTATTTCTTCCAGTCCAAGCTGCGGGCTGCCAAGTGTGATTATATCCCCATGATCGGACGTGTTGAGTTCATCGTAAATGTTTTGCATTTCTTTTTTGCCAAAATCAATTTTTTCTGTGTCTGTTTTCCCTTCTCC
>JAENJF010000065.1 GCA_016844685.1 Candidatus Nitrosotenuis sp.
TAGATAGATACGATTAGTGAAAAAAATCAATACAAAGGGCGAATCTAGCTTTATTAAATGAGATCAAATACCAAATGAATATTGCATTTAGCAAAAGAATTTGATTCAAAAAACATTGAGGATGAAGTTAGACTATACCATACCAAGATAGACCTTCAAAAAATTATTTCAGAGTCGGATGGTAAAAAATCAAAAATCGTTTTCATTGAAGGCCCGCCCACGATGAACGGCATCCCTCATGCAGGCCATCTCCGGGGACGCGTCGTAAAAGATTTTTGGTATCGTTACATGACGCTAAAGGGACACAGAGTTATCTTCAATGCAGGCTGGGATGCACAGGGGCTCCCAGTTGAGCTGCAAGCAGAAAAAGAGCTTGGAATTACGGGTGGAAAAACAGAGATTCTAAAATCGTTTGGAATTGAAAGGCTTGTTGATGAATGCAAACGTTTGGTTCACAAGTATAATGAAAAATGGATCAAAGTTGACCAGCTGCTTGGCATGTCATTTAATCAAGAAAAAGCATATTGGACTTACAAGGACCAATTCATTGAGCGGGAATGGCAGTTTCTAAAAAAAGCTCATGAGACAGGAATTCTCACTGAGGGGTACAGAGTTGTCGCATACTGTCCAAGCTGTCAGACATCACTTAGCCATGCAGAGGTAAATCAGGGTTATGACATGGTACAAGACCCGTCATTATACTATAAGGTCAAGTTGGAATCAGACGATGTGTTTCTAATTGTATGGACCACAATGCCATTTACTTTGGTAACAGATGCAATGGTAGGCCTAAATCCAGAAGAAAATTATCATTATGTCAAAGTGGAAAATGAAACTTGGGTCGTAGGTGAAAAGAGGCTGGACGAATTCATGAAAGAGATAAAAATTGAAAATTATGAGATAATAAAAACGCTCAAGGGTTCAGCCTTTGAGGGTAAAAAGTACATTCATCCATTATTAGACAAAATTCCAAAGCTAAAGGATTTAGCAAGAGAGTCCACAATCCATGTTGCTGTTGCAGAGTCCTTTGTTGATGTAAATACTGGAAGTGGGTTGGTGCACTTGTCACCAGCAAACGGTGAAGAAGATTACGATATTGCAAAAAAAAGAAACGCGCCAATTTTTAATCCTATCAATGACGAGGTAAAGTTTACAGAGGACGCAGGAAAATATGCTGGGCTTTTTGTTCGCGATGCAGATAGTGTAATTGTAGAGGACGTCGAGGATGCAGGTGCGCTTGTCAGAATTGGTAAAATAAAGCACAAGTACCCACTTTGCTGGAGGTCGCACCATCCAATTGTTTGGCTTGCAAGAAGGGAATTTTTTTACATGCTAGATAGGCTTGGGGATAAAGCAATACAAGCCGCAGAAAATGTAGAGTATTTTTTTGAGCAACCAAAAAACCGATTTTTAGGTATAATAAAGGAAAAACACCCATGGTGTATTTCTCGGGAGAGGTTTTGGGGCTGCCCATTGCCAATCTGGAACTGCAAGGAATGTGGTCATGTGGAAAGACTTTTTTCAAGAAAAGAAATAATTGATTCTGCAGTAGAGTTGCCGGATGGCCCAAACTTTGAGCTTCACAGGCCATGGATTGACAAGGTCATCATCAAGTGTAAAAAATGCGGTGCCAATATGGAAAGAGAAAAATTTGTTTTGGATACTTGGCACAACAGCGGTTCTGCGCCATATTCATCCTTAACTGATGAAGAGTATTCATCTGGCATACCTGCACAATTTCTAACTGAGGGCATAGACCAGACACGTGGGTGGGCATATACTCTTTTGATTGAAAATGTGATTTTGAATAACAAGCCGATTGCCCCATTCAAGTCGTTTTTGTTTCAAGGTCACGTTTTGGATAAAAACGGCAACAAGATGAGTAAGAGTCTTGGAAATGTCATGGATGCAGAAGAAATGCTTACAAAGTATCCAGTTGATTTGATTAGATTTTACTTTATGTGGAAATCAAGTCCAATTGAGCCGCTCAATTTCAGTATTGATGAGATGATGTCAAGACCGTACCAGATCCTAAATACATTGTATCACATTCACCTGTATTTCAAGCAAAATAGTGAATATGACAAATTCGACAGTGATGCCACTCCCATCAAGTCTGTTCAAAGTAAAGGACTGCTGCATCCTCCTGACATTTGGTTGCTATCCAAGCTCCAAAAACTAATCATACAAGTTGAGGAGAACAATGACAAGTGTAAATTCCACGAATCTGCAAGAGCAATAGAAGATTTCATCATAAATTCTCTGAGTCAGATATACATACCAATTACAAAAGTTGAGCTCTGGGAGGAAGACGGATCAAATGAAAGGAGGTTTGCAATTTACGCAGTACTGCATGAGATACTCAAAACACTAGACATTCTAATACACCCACTGTGCCCCTATACCAGTGAATACTTGTATCTTGCAACATTTGACAAAAGCAGTGTTCTTTTGAACAGATGGCCACAATTCCAACAAGACCTAATCAACGAATCAATTGAAGAGTCATTTGATCTAATGAAGGAATCAGTGTCGGTTTCTGCTGCCGCAAGGATGAAGGCCAAGCTAAAGCGAAGATGGCCCCTAGATGAGGCAATAATCTGTGTCAAAAAATCACAAAAGCCCATAATCGAAAGACTTTCTGAGCTTCTTTTGTCCCAGCTAAATGTTGAAAAATTCAAAATTGTAGAGCTTGAAAATAAGGAGGGTCTTGAATTGCTTGATGAAATGCAGAAAACTAGTCTTCCAGTAAGGCCAATCATAGAAATGGATAGGAAAAAGATAGGGCCAAAGGCAAAACAACACATGGGACTATTACTTTCAAAATTCTCAGACACAAAACCAGAAGACATCGTAACTGAATTGTTGTCAAATGGGTCATACACGTTTGATGTTGGCCCTGCCAAGATAACGCTGGATATAGAAGACTTTGTGGTTGATTTTGATGCGCGTGAGGGGTTTGCATATTCAAAAAGAGACGGCCTTGTTGTCTTTATTTCGACTATACGAAACAGAGAGATGATGTCAAGGGGATTGGTAAAAGACCTTGCAAGAAGACTGCAAACATTACGAAAGGAAAGAGGATACAATCCAACAGACATTTTGCAGACGGCGTCAATACTTGATCTAGATGAGGAATCACTTGAAATGGTAAAAGAAAAATCATCAGATCTTGCGTTTTTAGTTAGAGTAAAACAGATCGACTTTACAGGAATTGGTAAAAACTACAAAGATGATGATATTGATGGTCAAAAAATTCGAATTTCCGTAGACTGATTCCAAACCTAAAAGATAAGGGGCTTTCTTGCCTAATTTGCAATCATATTCGCATATGGCAAGATTTCTTGCCGCATACTGAAAATCTGTTCTCAACAATAAACTATTAATTGGTTCTATGAAAGATAAATTTATGCAAAGCACGTCGGTTGCAGAAAAGACAAAAATTTTCGCAGATGTTAGTGAAGCTCAAATAACAAGAGCGATTGCAGAAGAGTTCTTTTCAGTATTCACTGAACACATTATCTCAGATGTAATAATTATTGGAGCTGGTCCTGCAGGCCTTACTGCGGGACGAGAGCTTTCGCTTATGGGCTACAAGGTTTTGATTATCGAACAGAACAACTACCTTGGCGGTGGCTACTGGCTTGGCGGATATATGATGAATCCAGTTACTGTACGGGCGCCTGCACAAAAGATATGGGATGAGCTTGGTATTCCATACAAAAAAGTCTCAGATGGACTGTTTATCACTGCAGGGCCGCATGCAGTATCAAAGCTAATAGCAGCTACGTGTGATGCGGGAGTAAAGTTCCTTAATTTAACTAAATTTGATGATCTGGTTCTAAAATATGGCAGAGTGTCAGGATTGGTTGTCAATTGGATGCCAGTTTCTGCCCTGCCAAGAAACATCACGTGTGTAGACCCAGTCGCACTCGAATCAAAAATGGTAATCGATGCATCGGGTCATGACTCGGTTGCGGTAAAAAGACTGGTTGATAGAAAGTTGGTCGAATGGAAGGGAATGAATCCAATGTGGGTTGAAGACGGCGAAGACAAAGTTGTAGAATATACAGGCGAGGTTTACCCAGGACTAGTAATTGCGGGAATGTCAGTTACCGAAACATATGGTCTTCCAAGAATGGGGCCCACATTTGGCTCAATGTTGTTTTCTGGAAAAAGGGCGGCAGAAATTACAGCTGCAAAGCTAAAAGAACTAAACAGAAGTTAGTCTTGTGAGAATATCTAGAATTTTTCTATATAACGAGCCATCCGTTCCAGAAATATCTAGTGATAGTCTGGCCAATTTTTTGCAAAATACTTTTCATGTAACGGTGATAAAGCGAGAAAACATTTTCAAAAACGCAGCAGAGGATACTGCGTATGATCTTGCATCGTCCAGAATTTTCAATATGCACCAGTCATTTCAAATACATGTTCCCACCAACGAAGAAGTTGAATTTGAAAGACAAACGTTCCAGAATACGTCCAAAGTTGAAAACATCATACTTTATGACGGTTTTGAGTTTCAGAGAATAGTTTCTAGTTTGATACCAAGCGATGAATCAAATGTGGAAGACTTTCATTTTGTTTTCACAAACAAGCTTACCTGTACTTTTGATTTTAATGATTATAGATACCACGGAAGAGCGCTAATTGGTGCAAATCCTTCCATCATTTCAACTACCGGGATTATAGAGGCACCAGCAAAACCCCGTGAATATTATATGGAATTAATGGTAAATTATGGACAGGGCCTAAACATTGATTCTATCAAAAAAAAGTATCAAGGAGCGTATTTGGAATACCATGATTTGCGCCTTGGAAAAATAATTGAGGGGTATTGCTTGCAGGCGTTATTCTATTATATCACAGGTGAGTCATTTTGTGATCTTTTAGATTGTAGATTGAACAATGCCCACTGGCAACGCGATCTTTTGTATTCACAGCTTGAATTTGGGAAGCTGTGCAACAAGCATTCGGAGATTCTAAAAAGTTGGACTGCCTTGAATGACTTAAATTGTTGAGATTTTTTACTCACAATTATGATGTCAGATGCTGGCTCTGCACTATTAGTCGAGAGAGATAGCCCAAATAAGCCAGAAAAAAAGAAAACAAAATACGATGTCATCATAATTGGAGCGGGTCCAGCCGGATATACTGCTGGAATCTACTGCTCTCGTGCACGACGTGATACTTTGATAATATCTGGGATTTTGCCTGGCGGTCAGCTTATGAACACGACAGATGTTGAGAACTATCCAGGATTTGCAGATGCTATAATGGGTCCTGATCTCATGATAACTATGAGAAAACAAACAGAGAGAATGGGAACTACAATCATCGATGATGAAGTCATCGATGTAGACTTTAGACACAGGCCGTTCAAAATACTGACAGCATCAGAAGAATACGAATGTAAAGCAGTGATTATCGCAACCGGCGCATCCCCAAGAAAATTAGGATTGCGGGGAGAGACCACTTTTGCGGGCAAGGGGGTATCATATTGTGCCACGTGCGATGGGCCATTTTTTAGAAACCAGGAGATAATTGTAGCAGGTGGCGGCGATTCTGCTATTGAGGAAGGTACATTTTTGACAAAATTTGGCAGCAAGGTCCACATGGTACACCGACGTGATCAGCTTAGAGCAAGTAAGGTAATGCAGGAGCGAGCCTTTTCCAACCCAAAGATACAGTTTCATTGGAATAGTGAAATTACAGACATACAAGGTGATCAAAAGGTCCAAAAGGCGATATTAAAAAACGTAAAGACTGGAGAAAACACAACGCTCGCAGTTGGTGGAATATTTGTCGCAGTTGGTCATACGCCAAACAAAAACCAAGTAGAGCTTGATCCCCAAGGGTATATTGTTCTAAAAGACAACACCAAGACAAACGTAGAGGGAATATTTGCAGCTGGGGATGTTCACGACCACAGATACAGGCAAGCAGTTACTGCTGCTGGCTTTGGATGTATGGCTGCAATTGATGTTGATAAATACCTGACTGAAAACAAAGTCTAGTCGGTCTGTTCAGTTCGAACAGACATTCACAGAAAGAATCCGGAAAAGAACTAGCATCATGAATAGTTTTTCAAGGGGATAGCATGTTTGCTGGAAAGACTAGCTTTAAGATCAGTGGTTCGGTTGGAATAATTATCCTGCTGTTAGGGATTACTATTCTATTTGGTACATATCAAATGTCCAAAGTCAGCAAAGAAATCATAATAATATCACAAGAATATGATCCACTTCAAAACATTCTTGGCGAAATCAGATATCACCAGGCAAACCAAGTTGCGAATTTTGAAAAGATTAAAGTCGGACAGCTGGAGACGGATTTTGATAAAGAGAAAGAAGAGTTTTGGTCTAGCAATACCATCGTAAAATCAAACATATTACAAGGAAAAAAGCTAGCCGAAACAGGATACAATATGGCAACAACAGATGCAGTGGGTAATGATTTTAGGCAAATACACAAGATGTTTTCTGATATTGAGCAAACCCATAATGAATTTGAAGACATGACAAAGGACTCGCTAGGTTCAGCTCAAAGTGATTTTCTGCTAAAACAAATCACAATAAAGGAAAATCAGCTTAAAGAAAAGATAGATTTCACATCAAGTGAGATCAAAAAACTTAACGAGCAGTCAATTAACGCAATTGAGGGCCATGAGCGTGGATGGCTCACAGTCCAAATTGGAATCATGGTAGTGGTTGGAGTAATTGCGGTTTCTCTTAGACATTTTATCCATGAGAATAATTCTGAGCTAAAAAAAGAGATAGGGTCAAAAACACTAGAACTGCAAGAAGCAAACAAAAAACTCCGTGATCTTGACGAGATGAAAAATGAATTCATCAGTATAGCGTCTCATGAGCTAAAAAGTCCGATTCAGCCAATCTTTGGCTTTGCAGAGCTTGCCCAATCAGGAGATATTGACCAAAAAGAGGCATGGGACGGAGTAACTATACTTGCAAAAAAATTACAGGATTTGGCAAATGATGTGCTCGATGTAACTAGAATTGAGAGTGGCCGCCTGACACTATATCAAGAAAGATTGAGAATCAATGAATTAATTTTAGAGACAACTAGGATGTTAAAGACAGGATTAAACAAGAATATCAAAATCATAGAAGAGTTAGATGAAGATATCGAAATAACATTAGACAGGACACGAATTGAACAAGTCCTTCGTAACATTATCAATAATTCAATCAAATTTACAGAAAATGGCATAATCAAGATAAGGACTTTTGTTAATAAAAAATCAGATGAATTACTTGTCACAATAAGCGATACTGGACTTGGCATACCAGAGGAGGTTTTACCAAATATTTTTGGCAAGTTTGTAACAAAGGGGCATGAAAGTGAAAACCAGGGAGGTAACGGCCTTGGACTGTTCTTGTGTAAGGGGATAGTTTTTGCACATGGAGGCAAGATCACTGCAAGAAACAACAAAGACGGTGGGGCAACATTTGAGTTTTCATTGCCATTATCGCAAAGAAAAACAGTCGATTCGGTGGCCAGTTAATACATTGTTCGTCTGGTTCAGACAAACTCAACTTAATGTATGAATCTACAAGTAAAAATTTGAAAATGACTCTAAACATATTGGTTGCCGAAGATAATGCATTTACCGTTACCCAGTACACAAAAGTGCTTGAAAAAAATGGTCACAATGTAACTGTTGCAAGAGACGGTCAAGAATGCCTAGAAAAATATGCACAGGAACTTGGAAAAAAAGAATTTGAGTCATTAGACAAAAACCCATTTGATGTGGTCTTGCTTGACAATAACATGCCTAAAAAAAGCGGAGTCGAGGTAGCAAAGGAAATTCTAGATAAAAGACCAAATCAGAGAATTATTTTTGCCTCTGCATATGATATCAATTCCCTGCTCAAAGCGCCGGGAGTAATACCAGAGTCGATTGAAATCCTTGAAAAACCATTTTCGCTAAATACGATGATCAGTAAAATTCAGGCATAATTACAGATAGACAATATTTGAGAGGGATTTTGCCTCTTTGAGGGCAAGATCAAATTCCTCTTCTGTGAAAATCTTTTGTTGTGCATAGAGGCTCTTGAATTTTCTTCCATCGTCTGCAAATATTCCAACTACATGTCCTTTATTGATTGGGTAATTCTTCATCCCAGCATAAACTGCAGCAGATGATGGACTGACAAGCAGTTTTTCTTTTTGAAATATTTCTTTAACAGCTGCAAATGCTTGTTCGTTTGTTATTGTTATCCAATCGTCGACCGTCTTTTCACGTCTTAGGAACAAATCAGGTTTTGCAGATTCTTGGAAGTTACGTAATCCTTGGATAAGATGGTTTTGTTGTGGTTGAACTGCTATTGTTTTAACTTGTGAGTTTTGTTCTTTGAGAAAAGCGGAAATTCCGGTGACTGTTCCACCCGTTCCAACACCTGTAAAAAAATGAGTCACCTTTCCTTCGGTTTGTTTCCAGATTTCGGGGCCGGTTCCCTTGTAGTGACCCATGAAATTTGCTTCATTTGAATACTGATTTGGCGAGAAATACTTGTCAGGTCTTGAGGACACAATTGATGCAGCAAGTGCGATGCTCTGATCAGTTCCTCCGCCAACCTTTGGGCAGAGATCATCACTTGTTTGGTGTATTGTTGCACCAAGGTCTGAGATTATTTTTTTTGTTTCCTCACTTGCCTTTTCTGGAATGACTATTTCGACTTTGTATCCAAGAATGCTTGCAATTCCAGTGAGGGCAATTCCAGTGTTTCCTGATGTTGGTTCTATGATTATCGTCTCACCGCGCTTTAGTTTGCCTTTTTCTTCTGCGTCCATGATCATCCAGTATGCAGCCCTATCCTTTACTGAGCCAAATGGATTATGGCTTTCCAGTTTTGCATAATAATTTACTTTGTCATTTGATAATGATTCTAGTTTTACAAGTGGAGTATTCCCAATTCTGTTTAGGACGTCTGCATCGGTCAGGACTTTGGTTGCCACTAACTATTTCACCTTTTTAATTGAAAATTCTAATTCGCTATCTCTTTTTTGGAGAGACAAAAGTTCGTGTCCGGTTCGTTTGACCCATCGCGATATGTCTTCTTCGGCATTTGGATCATCTGCAAGAACAGTAAGCGTTTCACCTACCTGCATTTTTTCAACCTCAATTTTTGTTCTAAATACAGGCTCTGGGCAGAACAATCCGCGCGCATCTAGTTTTTTGGCAGTTGTGCTCATCGATATTTTTCAAAGGTTCGTTTGTCATATTAAAATCTATTTAACTTAGTTTTAGCTAAACCGGATTTTTAATAAGTTATGACGATTATAAAATCACAAAATGGAACAGTCAAATGAAATTTTCATTGCAGAGTCAATTACTAAAAAACACAGACTAGATGACAAAATTTCTGCTCATATTCTAAATGCCGTAAAAAGAATCCTTGCAATAAATGAGGAAAATACATTTGCGTATCAAGATCTTGCACAATTTGAAAAAAGCCTCCCAAAAA
>JAENJF010000003.1 GCA_016844685.1 Candidatus Nitrosotenuis sp.
GTAAGACTGGCATCTTTGCTTTATTGATTACATAGTTTGCAACACTACCAAGAAACATTTCTGCAATCGGATGCGGGCCCCTTGATCCAATGATTACCAAATTAAACTTGTAATCATGTGCAAATTTTACAATTGTATTTCCTATGTACCCATTGTATTGAATTTTATCCACAAATCGAACACCATGCTGTTTTGTGTGTTTTAAAGCCACTCCCATGATGTTCTGGGCATTTTTTATGTACTGCTTTCGTATTTCCTTGCTGAACATAACAGGAAAACGAATCACATGGAATCCGGTAATGATAACATCTTGATTCTTAAAAAGCAAAATTGCTGTATCCAACGCTCTAAGTGAATTCTTTGAGCCATCCAAAGGTACAAGAATTTTGATTTGTTTTTTCACAATTTAGAGTTTATAAAAGATGATTAAATATGACTTGGCAAAAATCACTTTTGATAATTACTGAATATGTAAAATGCCACCATCCATTCAATATGTCATTGCAATTAAAAATTGACATCTTGGGTATTGAATCTGGCGGAAAATCAGTGGTTTTTCTAAACAAGGCAGATGCTGATGAAATTGGCGTTACTGCTTCTGGAAGAGTGATATTAAAATCAAAAAAGGGAATTACTGCCATAGTAAACGTAGCCACGAAATCCGTCAAAAAAGGCCACATTGGAATAACTGAAGAAATAAGATTACTACTCGGATCTGTCCCAAGCACCATTGATGTTGAAATTTCCGCATTCCCAAAATCGTTGCAATTTATTCGAGCCAAGTTAGACGGAAAAAAGCTTTTGCGTAATGAAATTTTTGAAATTGTCAGAGGAGTCGTTACCGGGAACCTGAACGAAAGCGAAATTGCATCGTTTGTTACTGCATTACACATTCATGGAATAGATCTTGACGAGGCTACAAGTCTCTCCCTAGCAATGGTGGAAACTGGAAAGCAGCTAAAACTTGGAAACAGGATCATAGTAGACAAGCATAGTATTGGGGGAGTGCCAGGAGACAAGACAACACTTTTGGTTGTTCCTATTGTTGCAGCTGCAGGCTTGGTGATTCCAAAAACTTCGTCAAGGGCAATAACCTCTGCTGCTGGAACGGCAGATAGAGGAGAAGTTTTGATGCCAGTAAGCATGACGTATGACGAAATGAAAAAAGTAGTTAGAAAATGTAATGGTTGTTTGGTATGGGGTGGTGCACTGGATCTGGCGCCAGCAGATGACATTTTTATCAAAACAGAGTATCCCCTGTATATCGACCCATTGCTGTTGCCGTCCATAATGAGTAAAAAAAAGGCAGTTGGTGCAACCCATCTTGTAATTGACATACCTACTGGGAGAGGGTCTAAAGTGAAAACAATAAGTGAAGCAGATTATCTTGCAAAGGATCTAATTGAGATCGGAAAGAGATTGGACATACACACGCATTGTGTGGTTACATATGGGGAGCAGCCTGTTGGATATACAGTCGGCCCTGCACTTGAAGCAAAAGAGGCATTAGAAGTTTTGATGAATGAGTCCAACGTTCCAGACTTGATAGACAAGGCATGTAGTATTGCCGGTGCCATCTTTGAGATTACTGGAAAAAAGAACGGTTATGCCTTGGCAAAAGACATCATAAAAACAGGAAAGGCAGAGGCAAAGCTCAGAGAGATAATCAGTGCGCAGGGAGGCAATTCTTCCATAAAACCAGATGACATTCCAATTGGTAGTGAAACATTCAAAGTTAAGGCAAAAAGTGAGGGACAGATGTTGTGGATTAGCAATAGCGCAATTGTTGAAATAGCGCGTAGTGCCGGAGCACCAAAAGACAAGGGGGCGGGAATAATTTTTAACAAAAAAATCGGTGATCCTGTATCAAGGGATGACATTCTGTTTACAGTTTACGCTGAAAAATCTCGCAAGCTGAGCAGGGCGCATGATCTGTTAAAAGAGCTAGAACCAATAGGAGTTGGAAAGAGAGCAGACATGATGATAAGAACAATAAAAGAAATTCCTACAGTAAAGCGAAGCTTTGTGTTGGAGAGATAGACGGTAAATGTTTTGATCATATGGACTCTGCCAATATATCTGAAACATCGATTGCGTTTGTTTTCCCGGGAATAGTGTTTGTGCTGATTATTTTCAAGACGCCAGCGTTTCTGATCTTTTTTTCTGCGTCACCAACCAACAAGGCATGTGTACATGCAGCATAGATACGCCCGCAATTTCGTCGTTTAAGATATTCTGCTGCCTTGACAATGCTCCCTCCGGTGCTTATCATGTCGTCAACCAAAATGATATCCCTACCTTCAAAATTCCTTTTTTGAGATTGTTTGATTTCTAGTTCTCCGGTTTTTCTGTTTCTCTGTTTGTTTAGGGCAATAGATTCAGTATCCAGAATTTTTGCAAATTGCTTGGCCTGAGGTGCCCAAAAAAGATCTGGTGCAACTACGAATGGGTTTTTGAGTTTCATTTTTTTGAAAAATGAGGCCAATTTTGGCGTGGCACTAACGTTTCTTATCGGTATGTCAAAGTATTTGATTGCCAATGTACTGTGTATGTCCACAACCACTATCTTGCTTGCTCCTACGGCCTTGAGCATTTTTGCGATTACGGCGCTTGTGACAACCTCTCCTGTAAGAAACTCCTTATCTTGCCTCATGTAACACAAATACGGGATTACTGCAATAACTTGTGATGATGTTTCTCTTGCTTTTGACACCAGTGATAGCGCTTGAATGAAATTGGAGTCAACCGGAGGATGTGTGGATTGTACGACGATTGTTTTGCCTGTTGGCTTATCCCCAACGGTAACTTTGCTTTCTCCATCCGGGAAGATTTGTACATTAGCCTTGATGTAATTGGCATCCAACTTATTTGCCAAGTTTTTTGCAAGAGCCTGTGATGCAGGTCCACCAATTACTGTAAAATTTGTCAACACTATAATGATTCAACGAGATTTGAAAAGTTCCTTGCTTATTTTCAGTGATGATAATCATAAGTCGGTTAAATTGGTTGTACTTTCTTATGGTGGTCATGTCGTTTTTTGATTTAGTTTCTTCACGGCACTCAGTGCGTGCATTTAAGGAACAAAAAATGTCAGATGACACCATTAAAAAAATTCTTACTGTTGCGACAAAGGCATCTTCTGCTGGAAACTTGCAGTCATATCAGATTTTTATCATTGCCAAAAAAGAGGACAAAAAAAGACTAGCTGCAGCTGCGCATGCACAAAATTTTATAGAAAACGCATCAGTGGTTTTTGTCTTTTGTGCAGATCCAGCTGCTTCTGCAAGAGAATATGGGAAAAGAGGAGAAGATCTTTATTGTATCCAAGATGCCACAATTGCCTGCTCATATGCACAGCTTGCTGCTCATTCTTTGGGATTTTCCTCTGTCTGGATAGGCTCTTTTGATGAGGATCAAGTTGCCAGAATTCTAAATTTACCTTCTGGCCTAAGGGCGGTTGCTATGCTAGTTGTTGGCATGCCGGCTGAAAAACCAGAGATTACCCCAAGAAGACCCCTAAGTGAGATTATTCGCACATTATGACTTGATTCAAGGCTTTGTTTTTAGGATATGGAAGTTACTAAGATAGGAAGTCTGGAATACAAAGTTGAAGTAGATCCTTCTGTTGGAATGAGGGTTCCTGTCAGAATATTTGCAAATGAAGAACTATTTGGAAAGATGATGTTAGATAGAACAATTCAGCAGGCAGTCAACGTATCTACATTGCCTGGAGTTCAGAAAAATGTCGTAGTGTTGCCAGACGGTCATCAGGGATATGGTTTTCCAGTGGGTGGAGTAGCAATAATGGATGCAGAAAAGGGAGTGATCAGTCCAGGGAGTGTGGGATATGATATTAACTGCGGAGTACGCTTGATCAGAACCAATCTGACAGAAAATGACGTAAGACCAAAACTACAGGAATTGATAACTGATCTTTTTGAGTCAATTCCTGTTGGAATGAGCAAGCGTGAGGGCTGCATACATTTGAGCAGATCAGAGCTTGATGAGGTTCTGGTACATGGAATTGAATGGCTGATCAATCATGGTTACGCAACCAAAGAAGATGCGGAAATGTGTGAGGAGGGTGGATGTATAATTGGAGCAGATCCTAGTAAAGTTTCAGAAGAGGCCCATAGAAGAGGGGCACCACAGCTTGGAAGTCTTGGGTCTGGAAACCATTTTCTTGAAGTACAAAAAGTGGACAAAATATTTGATAAAGAAGCTGCAGAAACAATGGGAATACCAAACGAGGGAGACATTACCATTCTAATTCACTGTGGCTCAAGAGGTCTTGGTCACCAAATATGTACAGATTATTTGAAGGTGTGTGAGCAAAGCTATCAAAAATATGGAATAGAATTGCCGGATAGGCAGCTTGCTTGCGTTCCTAATGTTTCTGAGGAAGGAGAATCTTACAAAAAGGCAATGAAATGTGCCTTTAATTACGCATGGAGTAACAGGCAGACAATCACTCATTGGACAAGAAAGTCATTTGAGCGTGTCTTTAACCAGTCAGAATCGGATCTTGACATGAAACTAGTGTATGATATTGCCCACAACAGTGCTAAAGTAGAAAAACACGTAGTAGATGGAAAAGAAAAATCGGTTGTAGTCCATAGAAAAGGAGCAACAAGGGCGTTTCCAGCAGGAAGTAGTGAAATTCCTCAAAAATACAGACAAATTGGCCAGCCGACATTCATCCCAGGCTCTATGGGTTCTGCAAGTTGGATACTTTTGGGAAAGCCAAATTCACTTGAGCTTACCTTTGGTTCAACAGTACACGGTGCAGGACGGCTCATGTCAAGAACTGCCGCTCATAAAAACTACAACTACAAACAAGTAATAGAACAGCTGCAGCAAAAAGGAATTTTCATAAAATCAATGACAAGATACGATGTAGTAGAAGAAGCCCCCCAAGTTTACAAAGATGTGGATGTTGTTGCAACCATTTCGCATGATCTTGGGATTGCAACCAAAGTAGCAAGACTAGTTCCATTAGGAGTCATAAAAGGATGAATCATGCAATTTCTATTTGTTCTGATAATAGTTTCTTGCAAAACTCTTCCATTTTTTCAAGATTACTACTGACTATTTCATTTATCTGATTTGTCTGCGATGGGTTGAGCTCTGAATTATTTTTTGTGATTGGTTGAACAACAACAGCCTTTGGATCATTTACAGGCATTCCAATTATGTTATACATCCAAACAAAGACTTCATCAAACCCTAAAACGTTTTTGTATATTTCATCTGCAATTTTAAATGATAATGCGTTGTAGATTTTTCCAATGTGACTTACGGGATTTTTTCCAGCAATTGCTTCTGCCCCAGCAGGTCTATTTGGGGAAATAACACGATTTGCCTTGTTTCCCCGTCCAACTTCGCCTGAATCTGCATTATCAGCTGATGTTCCAAGTACTGTTAGATACATTCCTTCAATTCCCTTGTTTTGATCATCAAGGCAGTTAATTGCAGCATGAATTTTGAGTGTGGTTTTTTTCCTTGCAAATTCAGTTATAGCCTCAAGCATTTGGTGTTTTTTCTTAAAATAGTCTTTTTGTGAGTCCACAAATGAATCAACAAAGGCAATTGCCACGGTAAGATCAAGCCATTCTCCGTTTCTGAATCCCAATACTTTGACATCCTCGCCAGAGACGGGAAATTCCGCCTTAAATTTTTTTGAGTTGATGTATTGTTCCATACCGAGAACTGTCGACTCCGTTTCTGTGTATGGTGCATACCCTACCAGTACTGAGGTGTCGTTTGCCGCAAATGATTTTGGGTTTTTGAAAATAGAACGCAGTTCTGCTGACGATGCGCCTATTTCCAATTGGTAACTTACATGTTCGTCTTTTACATATCTAAGATTTTTCTCAAACCAAGACCTTACGGTTGTGATTGCTAAATCTCCAATCGGTAATTGGCGACCATCAACACTTGTTGTTGCCCGATCACCCATGACAAGCTTCATCGGTTTTAGGACTTTGCCACCACCAAACTTGTTTTCGGTTTGGCCCGCAACAAGCATTGTTTTGTCCATGTTGTGATGCTGGATTACGCCAGTTTCTTTTAGGTATAATTTTGATAATTCGATTGAAACTTTGTTCATTACCAAATCACAAATTGTGTCTGGATGCCCCACTCCCTTTCTCTCTACAAACTCAAATCTTTTTTTAAAAGTGGGGGTTGAAGGTACAGTTTCAACAAAAATTTTACCAGACATTTGAAAAATGAATCATTTTGTCATAAATTAGCCCAGAACATAATTTCCAAGGTTGATAATTGTTTTCCGAATTAATATCATACAAAAAACAAAACATTCTGATGCAAAAAGAAGCTATCCTTTATGAAAGACTCCCAAATCACAAGGTGAGATGTCTGGCGTGTGCAAGATATTGTGAAATTGGTGAAGGGCAGATTGGTTTATGTGGAATCAGAGGCAATAAGGATGGAAAACTTGTCCTGTATGTGCATGGCAAGGTTGCTGCGGTGCATATAGATCCAATTGAGAAAAAACCCGTAACTCACTACAGGCCAGGAACAAATATTTTCTCAATAGGGACGACAGGTTGTAATTGGCTTTGCAAATATTGTATTAATTTTGATCTCAGCCAACGAAGAAAAATAGAAGGCGCTGATCATACGCCGGAAGAGCTTGTCAATATGGCACTAAATTACGGATGCCATGGAATGGCATATACTTACAATGAGCCAAGCATTTTCATCGAATTTGCAAGAGACTGTGGTATACTAGCAAGGGAGAGGGGGCTTTTCAACATTTTTGTCTCAAATGGCTATTCTACACCAGAAGCAATTGGAATGATGAAGGAATTTCTTGATTGCATAACTGTTGATTTCAAGGGAAATGGTGAGCAAAATTTTGTGAGAAAATACGTAGGAATTCCAAGTTCCCAGCCAGTATTTGACACGGTGATGCAATTGCAAAGCTTGACTAACATACATGTAGAGATTACCGATTTAGTTGTACCTGGAGTCGGAGACGATTTGGAGCATGCGAAAAAACTTTGTAAGTTTGTGTATGACACATGTGGGCCTGAGATGCCGATTCATTTTTTGCAGTTTCATCCCTCATACAAAATGATGGAATTTGAGCCAACGCCGATTAAAACACTAGAGAATCATTATGACGTGGCAAAAAAGGAAGGTTTGAAGTACGTATATGTTGGAAATGTTCCAGGTCACAAGTACGAACATACCTATTGTTCCGAATGTAATAAAGTGGTTGTCAGAAGGTACAACTTTGAGATTCTAAAATGGGATCTGGATGACGATAACAAGTGCAAGTTTTGTGGGAACAAGATTCCGATTGTGGGAAAACTAGACAAAAATTACAAAGAAAGAAGATTTGAATTCGTTTTCTAGCAAGAAATAGTTTTTTCTACGAGCTATTTTAAATGAAAAGTTTTTTTGAATACAAACCCAACCGGGACCGCTTTTTTCATATTATTTTATAGAAAAATCAACTTAGCTTACTGTAACTACACCTACTCGCCATGGATGAATAGTACAAAAGTAATGGTATGCTCCATCATCATTAAACTTGTGTGCAAATCTCTCCCCCGTCCTTAACAGGTCACTGTTGAATAGAGAGATTAGATTTCCCTTCTCATCTTGGCTTTGTACTGTATGTTCTATGTTGTCGTCGTTTATCCATACAACAGTAGTTCCTTTTTCAATTTCTAGATTTAACGGAATGTAAAATCCAACATTTCCAACCTTAGAGTTACCGTTTGGAATTATGATGTTTTCAAATGTTGGGCTTGTTTTACTTTCGGTCTTTTTCTGGTCAAGTTCCAAAACTATAATGTTATTTTCAATTAGATACTTTATTGCGTTTACAAACTCTACCTCTGAGGTTTTTCCCTCACCATACCATTTTGCCGTATTTTTGACCCACTCAGGCACAAATTCTGCTGTGGCATGTTGCAAAGTCACTCCTGCTAAAAATGAAAATGCGATAAATGCAGCTGCGGAATAGAGAATTTTGGTGCGGTTCAATATTTACTGAATGTATACAATAGTTATAATATTAAAGCAAAAATTCAATGTTGAAAATTACAGATATGCTATTAAATCAAAACGGACTGGTATCATACATGCAAAAAAGAAATTGAGTTTACTATCCTTCTGCTGCAGATTTGCCACCATCAATGTTTAGGATAGTTCCAGTTATCCATTTTGCTTCGTCTGATGCCAGAAATATTGCTGCGCTTGATACATCATTTGGTTCGCCAATTCTCTTGAGTGGTTGTCTTTCCTCCAAAACTTTTCTTGCTTGAGGATCTTCAAGATATGGCTTTATCATTCCAGCATTAATTATTCCGAGGTTCAGGCAATTGCATCTGATATTTCTTCTTGCATATTCGACTGCAATTGATTTTGTAAACATGCTGAGCGCTGCTTTTGTTGCAGAATAGACAGCAAGGTGTACTTTTGGGATTGCGCGCTCACTTGAAATTGAACCGATATTTATGATACAGCCATCGTTGTTATCAAGCATTTTTGCGATTATGGCTTTTGTGATCCTAAATGTTCCCAAGATATTCGTGTTGATCAAATCCACAATATCAGAATCTTTCATTTCGTGAAAATGAACGGCATCGTTGATTTTTGCGGCATTATTTACAAGAATGTCGATTTTGCCATACTTGCCTACAACCTGTTCTATTACACTTAACACTTGGGATTCATCGGTAATATCACATGCCATTGAAACTGCCGAATCCTTATTTTTTAATGCCAGGCGTGCCTTTTCAAGGGATTTGATGTTTCTCCCAAGCATTATTACTGTGGCTCCCTCATCGGCAAATCTTTTGGACATGTCTGATCCAATGTCGCTTGATGCGCCAGTTATTATTGCAATCTTGTTTTGTAGCCGCATATTTCACCTACCATGGAATGTCTTAAATCAATTGTGTTTTTGGTTTAGTTTTAATTTTTTCATGTGTGGCTATTTTACTACGGTAACAGGTACAGGAGACTTGTGCAAGACATAGTTTGAAGTGCTACCAAGAAAGATTTCTTTTATTGCTCCCCTTCCTCGCGAGCCTATAACGACCAAATCAATTTTGTTGGCCTTGTTCTTTACATATTTGACTATATTATATCCCGCGTTTCCAAAATTGATTATTTGGGAAAATTCAATGTTGTTTTGTTTTGCAAGGTCCTTTGCCTTTTCTAAAACCTTTCTTGCGTATTTTTCATCTTCAACTTGAAATTGAATTGGTGCAGCCATTTGAGCTTCGGTTATAGGAATAATTACAATAGAATAAAGGCAAATTATTTTTGCATTACATCTTTTTGCAAGAAAAATTGCAGCATCCAATGCTCTAAAGGAGTTATCTGATCCATCCAATGGAATGAGAATCGTGTTAACTTTGTACAATAATGAGATTCAATTATCAGACTAGATAAATAAAGGTGAAATTATCAGATTTGGGTTTCAGGCATGAGAATTAACCGCTAAATCCATAATGTGATGTTTTGTTGTAGTGTATGATGAGAAAAGAAATAACATACGACTGTAAAAGCTGGGAAAATATTGAAGCATGTACTGCTGTATTGATCAAGAAGATTTTAGACAAAGGGCTTTCATTCAATAGTATTTCAACTGTAAGCAGAGGAGGTTTGGTGCCTGCACGTCTAGTAGCAGACAGACTTGGAATAAAACAGATTTTGGTAGATGAGACGGTAATATCTGCGGATTCCTTGTTTGTAGACGACATTTATGACACAGGAGAAACATTTAGGAGAATTATTGAAAGGGCAGACGATCAAGAAAGTTTAGTTTATGCAACTCTTTTTGCAAGAAGAAATGAACAATATCCAAGGCAGTTAGTTTATGCAGAATTGACAAAGGGTGACGAGTATATTGTTTATCCGTGGGATAGATTCGAGCATAGTGTATCAATAAAATCTCAAACATGAAAAAATTTGAATAATTGTTTTCTTTCAATTATTGCCACAGAAATCAATATAGAAAAGCCAATCATTAGGCTTATTTCAGAGGAGAATGCCTTTTGTGACAGCTCCCAAATTCCTCTCCAAAATAAAATAATTCCAACTCCAGTTATCAATAATGAAATTGTATGACGTTTCCTTTCAGAAGTTGAGTTTTCACGCATGCCCATTTTTGGTCATCAATGCTCTTTTGGCTTACATTATTCTTTTGGTTTCATTCGCAAAAGAATTTGCTCTGTGATTCTATTCATCTCATCATCTGAGCCCACACTACAGAGTTTAACAACGTCAGAAGTAGTTACCATTCCAACAAGCCTGCTATCTTTGACTGCAGGAACTCTATGAATTCTACGTGTTTTCATTAATTGCGCAAGCTCCCACACAGTATCATCAGGGTTGATTACAATGAGTGGAGAGGACATTGCCGCTTTTACATTTGTTGATAGAGGCTTTTCTTTGGCAATTATTCGTCTAACAAGATCACGCTCAGTGATTATGCCAATTGCAATGCCGTTTTCAAGCACGACTATTGCACCAATTGAGGCGTCATCCATCATTTTTGCAGCATCATTGACTGTCATGGAGGAATCAATTGATATGACGTTTTTTTTCATTATATCACGAACAAGCGTCGCACACATAATAAAACAGATTCTGTTGTTGTTTAAAAGGTTAAAACATGATTATCAAAGGTAATATCGGGTTTTATTGAGAATCAGGGTTGAGTTTCGCATTAAATATTAAATATCATAATTATTTTTGCAGCATATGGGAATATTAGAAAAACTTGAAGGGTTTGAACCGAAAAAGGCAAAAGAATCACTTGAGCTATTACTTGAAACAAGGCAAAATGAATTCAAGGAATTAGCTAAAGGAATGGGAATTCCTACAATTGCCAAAGATTGGGAGCACATAATTTTGCAATTTTGTCTAGAGTTTAACGAATGTTTCCACATGTTGACAATAGTTGATGGGCCAAATGACTCAACTGAGGACAGTCACAACAGAATACACCAGTGTATGACATTACTAAGACAAATTGCTAGGGGAAAGACAAGCATGATTGAAATAACTCATTTACAAAATTTGGCATATACAATTGCAGAGGAATTCAAGACAGTTTACAAACGATTACACTGATCATGGGTAGACCGCAATCTGAGATTCTATGAGATTGTGATACGCCCAAAGATACAATTCCCTTTTTGTATGAGTCCAACGTATGTGTGATGCATATGCAGCTTTATCTTTGATTAGCTTTGGGTATGCACCCAGCGGGCATTTCTCAAAATGTTCCACGACATACTGAATAATTGCTTCCCTATGTGTGGAAAGATGGATGAGCCACTGAGTTTTATCGGCATAAATCGATTTTGGGTGTTCACAAAACATACACAACGCTCGATTATGCATGCTCATGTTGATTTTTTACCACTGCATATTTGCAGCTTTTAGGGATTCATTGTTCGCGCCCAATTCCAAGGGGGAGTCGGCAAGCTCATTTGGATTTAGGGAATAAATTATTTGTGCTATAAACTTTATGACGTTAGGTATTTTTTTATTTGTATGTTTTAGAATTCTTTGCTTGTGCAATCTTGTAAGCTTGTCAATTATCTTGATGGCTATTTCTTGTTTGATTTTTTTATCAGATACAAGATTTATTTTTCCCTTTAGCTGATAGCCAGTTAACTTTTTTTTGTCAAACACAGCTATGCTACACCAAGGATTTTCTTGAAAATTCCTAAAAGTCTTGTGTTTGAAAAGCTCAAGCCAGTAAATTGATCCATCCTGATCCAGATAAAAGCTTGTCCTTGGAGACACGTTTGATAATCCCGATTTATCTGCGGAGCCAACAATGATTATTTGCTGTCTTTGGATCATCTGTTTTACTTTATTTGGAATTGCTACCACAAAATCACTTACTTTTTATTTTTAATAAAGCAAGACATGATTATCAAGTTTGAGACATCATTTCACAATTAGAACGGAACAGAGAGCATGATTTGCGATTTTTGATGAAACACTGCCAAGGAAAAACTGTAACACCGCTCCAAGTCCTTTACTTCCAACTATTATGAGGTCTGTTTTTGCCTCTTTTGAAAACTTGATTATTTCATTTGCCACATTTCCTTCCTTTGTAACTATTTTTGGCTCAAAACCCTCTTCGTTTGTTATTTTTTTGGCTTTTTCAAGCGTAGATTTTGCGTATTTTCTTAGAATTTGGGCATATTCGCTTCCGGCAAAGACGTCAGATTTTCGCGTCCTATCAACTACATGAATTAATGTCAATTCAGAATGGTATTTTTTTGCCATAGTGCAAGCTTTTCTGATCGCATTTTCGGAATATTTTGATCCATCTATTGGCACAAGTATTTTTGAAAAATCGCCCTTCAATTTAATTCGAATATCAAAGTATGACATTTAACAGTAATGAAGATTTCTGAGATTGAAAAAGACGAGAATGCTAAGACACGTCATACCGTAGTACGCTGCGTTGGGTTATCACACCCTGCATTCCCGTCCACACGCACAAGATTGCTCTTGTACGGAATAACATACACATTGATCATAGTTAAAGGCATGGTACGATTCTCAGAGATGGGAATTTTCAGATTATTAGCTATGATAATCTTAGCAAGATGTTTAAATTAAAATAAGAAAAACTCTACATCATGATTCAAAATAAAATTAAAAAAATACTTGTGCCAATAGACGGGTCCAAAACCTCCTTTGATGCCTTGGATAACGCAATTGAGATAGCTCGGGCGTGTCATGCTACTATTTTGGGGGTTCATGCAATTTCATTTCTCCCCACTGGCTTTATGCCATCTGTTGTACCATATGAAATCTATCAGAAAAAGGAAGCAGGAAAATTCATGGAAGATGCAAAGCTTCGTGCGGCAAAAAAAGGGATCATATTCAAGTATATGATAACTTTTGGAAGTCCGGTGGAACAAATCATAAACATTTCAAAATCCAAAAAATTTGATTTGATAATAATCGGTGCACATGGAAAAGGAAGAGTAAAGGAGTTATTCCTAGGAAGTGTATCAAATGCAGTTCTCCACAAGTCGCAAATTCCTGTAATGATAGTAAAATAGGCACAAATATGCTATATGAAAGAATACTTGTTCCATTTGATGGTTCAAAATTTGCAAAAAAAGCACTAGATGAGGCAATAAAAATTGCCCAGAATACAGACGGCATACTCTATTTATGCACAATAGTAACTGTCAGTAATTTGATTCCCCCCGGCTCGCTGCTGGGACTCACCAAGAATGTATCAGCAAAAGAATTCCGTTCCAGATTAATCAAGTCAGCAAAAGCAGAGGCAGAAAGAACATTAAACTATCAAGCTTCTGTTTATTGCAAATCAAAAGGAGTGAAAGCTTACTACAAGATAATAATTAACGGAAATATAGCTGAAGAAATACTCAAAATTGCAAAACAAAAATTAGTGGACATAATAGTAATTGGGAGCCAGGGCTTACATGGAATAAGTAGAATCAAAACTTTGGGCAGTGTTAGCAGAAAGGTTTCAGAATTAGCAGACTGTGCTGTTTTGATTGTAAGATGATATCAAATTTATTTTGATTTATATTTTTCCAGTATACTTACAACTATTTGATCAGGCACTTGATCAAACTTTCTATAAAATTGACCAACTGAAGAAAAATCCATTGGAGTTTCTAGTGCAATTATTTGGATTCCAAATTGTTTGATTATTTCCTGGGTAACAAATGGAATTACGGGCGCTGCCAAAATTATTTCCTTAACTTGTTTTTGTAATAGCCATTGTAGTATAGCACAGACAGTAGCACCTGTTGCTATTCCATCATCTACTAAAATTATTGTCTTGTCATCAAAATTGTAATCTGTATTTCCACGATATGCCTCAATTTGCCTTTTGACTTCCATTTTCTTTTTGTTTATTTCAGCTTCAAATCTAGAATCATTTGAATATCGCTCCCATTCATGCCCATAATACAATACTCCGTCATAGGTTATTGCGCCTATTGCATATTCTGGATAATCGGGAGGAGTAATTTTTTTAGAAATTATTACATCTAGGGGGAAACCAAGTTTTCGGGCAATTTCGTCACCTACTATTACGCCTCCCCGCGGTATGGCAAGAATAAGGCATCTTTTGCCCCTGACAATTGGGAGTAGTTTTTCTGCAAGAAGCCGTCCTGCGTGTAGCCTATCGTGCATCATTGTATGTGATCAGTTGTAATGTAGACTCTCTGAAATGTCAAGCTTCTTCTGCCAGCGCAAATACAATGTCAGATTTTGTGACGATTCCCACAAGCTTGGATTGTCTTACTACAGGAATACCGCTTATGTCATACCTATACATGATGAGTGCTGCCATGGAAACATCGTCAGAGCCTTCTATTGTTGCTGGATTTTTGGTCATGATGTCCTCCGCTCTGAATGTCAAGACATAACCTAGTTGATTTATGTTGAATTGGTTTGGGTGTGGGCTATACCACATGTCCCTTAGCTCACTTGGATCTGTATACGTTCCAAGCCTATTTGGTATTCTTGCTGGAATGAAATCTCTGTAGGTAATAATTCCTACAGGTTTTTGGTTTTGTACAACTACGACTCTGGAAATTTTGTTGTTTATCAGTATGCTTTCAACCAAAAATAAAGAATCCTTTGGTGAAACAGTAACAACTTTTGTTGTCATGATTTTTGATACTTTGAGTGGAGTGGATTCCTGGTTTAGAAAATTAAAAACAAGATCAGTCTTTGTTAAAATTCCATCTAGACTACCATCATGCAGCACAATTACTGAGCTTATGTTGTTGTCTTTCATTATTTTGGCACATTTATACACAGAATCTTTTTTTGTTACAGTAATCAGATTTTTTGACATTAAATCTCCCACTTGAATTGAGCCAATCGGTTTGTTGTCCAGCGGATATAGTGATTTGAGCATATCTTTTTCTGTTATAATTCCAACAGGCTTTCTGGTCCTATCTATGACCACGAGTCTTCCAATTTTGTATTTTTGGATTACCTCGATTGCATCAAGTATGCCTGTTTGTGGTGTAATTGTTATTGCTTTTTTTATCAATGCGCTACGAAGGCCTGGGTTTTTTATGAGCATACTATTGGTGTCAATTTTTGATGATTAAATACAGCAAACAAGAATATCATGCTTGAGAATCATTCTATTTTACAACAAGAACTGGAATTGGCGATTTGTGGACCACATAGTGTGATACACTGCCAAGAAAGAGTTCTTTGATGTTGCTGCCTCCACGAGATCCTATGACTATCATGTCAATATTGTTACCTTTTGTATAAGAGACAATCTTGTATCCTTCATTTCCATTCACCACCTTATCATAGAATAAAACTCCGTTTTGAGCAGCTTTTACCTTTGCTTTTTCGAGTGTTTTCTTTCCGTTTTCCAAAAACATTTTTGCAAGAGATGATGATGGTTTCTGGTAGTTAATTGAAAATAGCGGTATTACATAAAGTCCAAAAAGTGTCGCCTTACATTCTCTTGCAAGATAAATTGCTTCATCCAGCGCTTTTGAAGATCCTTTTGAATCATCTAGTGCAACAAGTATTCTTTTGATTTTCGAGTTTGCCAATCTTAATACCTTTTATTTTTTTCTAGAATTAAAAACACGCATTGATTATCTAGATTGATTTTCAGCATTGATAATTCTCATATGATCTCATATATCAAACATTTATCACCTAATTAATGGCACAAACTCCCCAAACAGTTCTTGTAAAAGATATAATGACACGAGCGATAATTTCAGTTGATTCTTCAGTTACCGTAAATGAGGCTGCAAAGACGATGGAAAAAGCAGGAGTTGGTGCTGTTCTAATAATGGAAAAAAACACTCCACTTGGAATCATGACAGATCGGGATTTTGCAATAAAGATTGCTGCGCATGCGTATCCAATACAGACAAAGGTAAGGCAAGTAATGTCATCCCCTCTTATTCATGTCAGTCCAGATGACGAAGCGTGGGTTGCTGCAGATTTGATGTATTCAAGAAAGGTGCGCAAGCTTCCAGTTATAGATGGAGATCAGCTACTCGGGATTGTTACTGCGTCTGATATTGTCAAGCTGTTTACTGTTTGCAATAAAGAAGACATGAGAAATATGTACTATAGGGCACTTTCTAAAATATTTGATAATAATAATGAAGAGGCAGTGGCAAATTACTAATTATTTTATAAAGTAGCTCAACAGATAGCCAACTACATAAGCCACAGTTGCAGCAATCCCACCAACCATTAGTGTAGTTAGACCAGAACGAAAGAGCGACTTTTTAACAATTTTTCCTTTGATTATTCCAATTAGGAAAAATGCGCCACATGTGAAAATAACAGAATACAAAAAGCTGTCAGAGACTGAAACTGACCATCCTGCAGTATAGAGAAAAACAAACGGAATTAACGGAATAAGCCCAATTATGTTAAATCCAAAAAATGTGCTTAGTGCAGTATCAACTGGTTTTCTACCGTCTTCAATTAGACCGAGCTCTTCTTTCATCATTTCTTCAATTAGACCAAGCTCTTCTTTCATCATTGTATCAATCCAAATTTTTTTTCTTGCAGTGATCACTCTGACAATTTCTTCCAAGAGATCACTTGTAAATCCTTTTTTTGTATAAATGTCACGTATTTCCTGCTTTTCAGATTCCCCCATGTTTTCAATTTCCCATTCTTCTCTTTTTCTTTCTTTTTGGATGAATTCTATTCGAGTCTTTGATGCCTGATAATTTCCAATTGCCATTGAAAATCCATCCGCAAACAAATTGGCAAAACCAAGAATCAGTATAACCATTGGGGACAATGATGCGCCAATTGCTCCTGCAACTATGGCAAAAGTTGTTACAGAGCCATCAATAGAGCCATAAACAAAGTCCTCAAAATGCCATTTCATTGTTTGTCAAAACACATCACGAGATTAAAAACAAATAAGAAAAATCAAGTTTGATAATAAAAAAGAAGGTTATTTGAATAAGGATTTTACCTTTTCCAGCTCATCCTTGATCGAATCAATTTTGTCGTCAACATCGGTTTGTGGCGATTCGTTCTTTATCAAATTCCTCAAGTCGACTCTTAGCATTAATTCGATTTTTTCCATTAGTAGTCTGTCTTTGGATGCAATTGTTCCCTCAATGTACTCATAATTTTCCAAGTATGCGGTACTAGCAAGCGAAAATGCCGTATCCTTGTCTCCACTCTTGTACTTTGAGGATACCTGATCAAGCAAACTTTCAATGTTTTTGATAGTATCTATAACATCATTGTTTTTGGTAATCGGTTTGCCCATCATCATATTGTGACTCATCATATCTGAACTCATCATTCCTTGATTCATCATGTTTGAACCCATCATGTCACGCCAGTTAGTGCTGTTATTCATCCATGGTCCCATCCAATCTTGTTGGAATTGTGAATTTGTCATCATGCCTTGCATAAATTGCTGGTTTTGCATCATTGTACCCATCATTTGTTGCTGCATTTGTGGATCGTTCATCATCATGCCCATCATGTCTGGGCCCATCATTTGCATCATGGTTTGCATGTGTTGAGGATTTTGCGTCATCATGTCATGCATTTGTTGCATGTGAGTAGGATCGTTCATCATCATGTCATGCATTTGTTGCATTGCTTGCGGATTTGACATCATTGTATTCATCCAGTCATTCATCATCTGTGGATTTTGCATCCATTGGCTCATCATTTGTTGTCTTTGGGATGAATCTTGCATCATTTGTTGCATGTTCTGTGCCATCAAATTAGAACTACCTGTGCTTTGAAAAACAACATAGCCTATCCCTAGTCCAGCAAAAAATACACCAATCACAATACCTATCAAAACAGACTGACTTACCATCACACAAAATTATGATTTCCAACATATAAATCGGATGATTTTCAAGGATGGGAATGATCTGATGTTCTCAAGATTGGAATTTGTCATGACTCCATAAATACAAATTATTTTACTTTTTATGCATGTCTACATTACAAACAACCTCAGATGGAATTCCAGTCATAGTTCTAAGAGAAGGATCAAAGCAATCAAGGGGAAAAGATGCTCTGAAAAATAACATTAATGCTGCAAAATTGATTGCGGAAATTATCAGTTCTAGCCTTGGTCCAAGAGGAATGGACAAGATGCTTGTTGATTCTTTAGGCGATATTACCATAACAAACGATGGCGCTACAATTCTTAAAGAGATAGATGTCCAACATCCAGCGGCAAAGATGATGGTAGAGGTTGCAAAGGCAACAGACAGTGAGGTTGGAGATGGCACCTCTTCTGCAGTAATAATCGCAGGCGCATTATTAGAAAAAGCAGAATCACTAATTGAGAATGAAATTCATCCTATCGTAATAGCAGATGGTTACAAGAAAGCGGCAAACAAAGCAATTTCATTACTTACAGAAATTGCAAAAAAAATTGATATCAACGACAAAGATACGCTAGAAAAGATAGCAAGAACGTCAATGCTCACAAAATTAGTTGCAGTTGAAGCTGCTGATCTTGCAAAAATGGTAGTTGAAGGAGTCTTGTCAAAAATGGAAAAAAAAGATGAAGGCTTCAAAGTATCAATAAACAACATCAAAGTTGAAAAAAAGGCAGGTGGCTCTATATCTGATAGTCATATAATTAATGGAATTGTTCTTGATAAAGAAGTTGTAAATAACAACATGCCAAAAAAAATTCAAAATGCAAAAATCGCACTAATCAGTGCACCGCTTGAGATAGAGAAAACAGAGTTTGAAGCAAAAATAAACATCTCAGCACCGAATCAAATCAAGTCGTTTATGGATGAAGAAAATCAAATTCTAAAAGAAATGGTTGATAAAATCAAATCAACTGGAGCAAATGTTGTACTGTGCCAGAAAGGAATCGATGATATAGTACAGCATTATCTCGCAAAGGCAGGAATTTTGGCAGTAAGAAGAATCAAGGAAAGCGACATGGATAAGCTTACAAAAGCTACTGGCGGAAGAGTAGTTGGGAACATAACTGATCTTACAGAAAAAGATTTGGGTTTAGCTCAAAACGTTGAAGAAAAACAAATTGAGGAAGATAATTGGACTTATGTTGAAGGATGTAAAAATCCAAAAGCTGTAACTTTCCTTATTCGTGGTGGCTCACAAAGAGTAATAGACGAAGTAGAAAGAGCGATCCACGATGCAATAATGGTAGTAAAGGATGTGATTGAAAAACCTTATTTTGTACCAGGAGGAGGCGCTCCAGAAGAATATCTTGCAACAAAACTACGTGTCTGGGCACAGTCATTGTCTGGAAGAGAACAATTGGTGGTTGAAAAGTTTGCAGAGGCATTAGAATCCATTCCAATTTCACTTGCACGGAATGCTGGAATGAATGCAATTGATTCAATAACCCAACTTAGATCAAAACAAAGTGCTGGCTACAAGTATACTGGTGTTGATGTGATAAACAGTGTAATTGGTGATATTGAAAAAATCGATATTTTAGAGCCAATCAAGGTAAAAGAGCAGATAATAAAATCGGCAACAGAAACTGCAAACATGATACTAAGAATTGACAATGTAGTTGCAGTCTCAAGAACATCATCAGCTCCCCCCAGTCAGATGCAGGGTCAGACTCCTGGAATGTATTAAGACTTTTGAAAAAAATCATCATAATAAAGGCAAATGGTGAAAAGGCAAGATTCGATATTAAAAAAGTAGAATCCACCTGTATTAGGGCAGGTGCAAGTCCAAGATCAGCTCAAAAGATAGCTAGGCAAATCTATCACCAAATACATCACGGAATGACTACAAGGCAAATCTACAGTATGGTGCTCAAGCTTCTTTTGCAAACTGAAAGTCCAGCCATCAAGCAAAGATATCGCCTAAAAGAATCAATAATGATGATGGGTCCTGCAGGATTTTCATTTGAGACTTTTGTTGGACAGATTCTTGAGCAATATGGATACAGGACAAGATCAATAAATTCAGAAGTGCCTGGAAGATGCATCGTACACGAGGTGGATCTTGTAGTGGAATCAGAACAGGACAAAAGAAAGTGGCTCGTTGAATGCAAGTACCACAATCTACCTGGGAGGTACACTGGCCTCAAAGAATCATTATACACGCATGCGCGATTTTTGGACCTTGCCGACAAATTTGACAACGAAATGCTTGTCTGCAACACCAAGGTTTCGTCCGATGTGATAAAGTATGCAAATTGTGTTTCCCAGAAGGTATTATCATGGAGATACCCTCAGGATGCAGGATTGGAAAGAATGATCGAGGATAAAAAATTGTACCCCATTACGATATTAAGTCCAACTAGAAAGGAATTGGAATCATTTTTTCAAAATAAAGTAATGATTGCAAAAGATCTGCTAGATATCGATATTGGGGAATTTGCACGTAGGACAAAGATTCCAATTAGGAGGATTCTATCATTGCAAAAACTGGTAAATCAGATTATCATCTAGTTTTTCAAAAATTCCAGTACTTTTGCGATGTTATTTTTTACAGTATCAGCTGACTTGGACAAAGATTCTTTTTCATTTTGGGTAATTTCGATCTGATGGATTTTAACTACACCATTTTTGTTGATTGTAAGTGGAACCCCAACACAAACATCAGACAATCCATATTGTCCATCAAGTAGAACCGATGCAGGAACGTCTAATGTTTCATCTTTAATGATACTATTGATTATATCAAATGTGTTTTTTGCAATACCAAACGCCGAATGTCCCTTGTAGTCTCGCAAATATTTCCAATAGTTTCTAACATCCAGAGTAATTTTTGATATTTGTGCATCATCCAAGAGATCAGTTACAGGTTTTCCATCGTATTTTACTCGTGAAAATATTGGAACCATTGTATCATCATGTTCGCCCATTACTATTGCATCTTGAATTTTGGATTGGTTTGTTCCAAATTCTTGTGCTAAAAGGTACCTAAATCTGCTAGAATCAAGATTTGATGCAACGCCAATTACGTTTTTTGATGAAAAGGAGGCCTCTTTTTGTATCACATAGACAAGAACGTCTACAGGATTTGTAATCATTAAGATTTTGGCATCTGGCGCATATTTTGCAATGTTTGAGGCTATTTTTTGAATCATTTTTGCCTGATCGTACATTATTTCAGTTCTGCTTTGTAGATGCACACCGCTACTTGCAGTAACTACAACTACTTTGGAGTCTTTTATTTTGGAATAATCACTTGTGCCAGTAATTGATATTGATGAAGATTCGGGAATTGCATTTGAGATATCGAGTGCTTCACCAATTGCTTTTTTTTCATACCTGTTAATCAGAACAATATTGTCAAGTGAAAAAGACCCACAGAGAAATCCAACTGCGGATCCCACTTTTCCACTACCAATTATTGAGATCATGTATCCTCTATGGGTGTGTCAGCTACTTCTTATTTGCTTCTAGCCTATCAATGGGAATAACATGAACTACCTGAATTGTTCCAAGAAGTTTTTTTCCATCAGATACATCATAATAGTTAAACATTGTATCATGTTTACTACGAATAATTATTTTGTCATCTTCTTCTGGTTGCAGTAATTTTGTTTTAATGTCAACACCATCTACGTACAACTGATGTGGAATTGTATCTTTGTTTTTTACTGTAAGAATATAGGAAAAGTCTCCAGTTCTCATGATCAGGGCTGGGTTCGTACCAGCATTCCCAACAGTTCCCACCACCACTGTTTCACCACTTATATTTCGAAATTCTAGTGTTTGTCTTACTTCCTCTGGCCAAAAGATGTTAAACTGTCTTACATACCCCATACTCGCATAACCAAAAATTGCAGCAAGTGCAACAAAACCACCAACCATTCCAAAAATTAAAAATTTCTTATCGCTATTCATAGACAAAATTTCATTTTATTCTATATGTACAGAGGATATAATTTTCATAATTGAAATCATGTTATTAAAACTGGAAGAGAGTGTCAAGGATTAGTTGGGGAAACAGAATCAGCCACTCCCTCCAATTTAGATATACTGTCACATTATCAGTATTTAATGAAAATTATGATTATCAATTCTGAAAATTAAGTATGAGTCTAGTTATCATCTTTGAATTCCATTAAACAGATAAAATAATTAGCAAACAACACAAAACCATGGCAGAACTTAAGCGACACCTCGGTCTTTTTCACACCACAATGTATGGGGTAGGCCTCATACTTGGTGCTGGGATTTATGCACTTATTGGAGATGCGGCTGGGGCGGCAGGAAACTCGTTATGGCTTTCATTTATTTTGGCTGCAATAGCTTCCGTGTTTACAGGATTAAGCTATGCAGAGCTTTCCTCAATGTATCCAAAGGCTGCTGCAGAATATTCTTTTGTCAAAAATGCATTCAAAAATAATTTTGTTGCATTCATTGTTGGCTGGCTCACATTATTTGTTGCAATAATTTCAGCGGCAACCATTGCTTTGGGTTTTGGCGGATATTTTGCAAATTTGTTTGGTGTGCCAATTTTGATTTCTGCAATATTGGTAATTGTTGGATTGTCATTTGTTAATTTTTTTGGAATACGAGAATCGTCTTCGATGAATGTAATTTTTACTATAATTGAGGCAGTAGGTCTCGCACTTGTGATTTGGATTGGATTTGCGTTATTTGGTAATGCGCAAATTGATTATTTTGATGTGCCTCACGGCCTAAGCGGCATATTTTCTGCATTTACGTTGGTGTTTTTTGCATATATTGGATTTGAGAACATTGCAAATATTGCAGAGGAAATACGTAATCCAAAAAAGGTACTTCCGAGGGCAATCATCCTTTCAATATCAATTACTGCGATAGTCTACATTTTGGTTTCAATAACTGCAATTCGAGTTCTTAGCTGGCAAGAACTGGATTCTTCAATTGCTCCACTTGCAGATGTTGTAAAAAAGGCACTTGGCCCACAGGCACAGATTATTCTTTCATTTATTGCATTATTTGCAACTACAAACACTGTCCTTATCATGCTAGTATCAGGATCAAGGATTCTTTATGGCATATCAAAAGACAATGCACTTCCTGCAATTTTCGGTATTGTACACCAACAAAGAAAGACGCCGTGGCTTGCAGTAATTGTAATTGGATTTCTGTCCATAATATTCGTATTTGCAGGCGATATTACAACAATTGCAAATATTTCTGTATTTACAATAATCATGGTTTTCATTTTGGTGAATCTATCATTGATTTGGTTACGTTACAAAGAACCAAATTATGAAAGACCATTTAAATCGCCATTAAACGTAAAAAAATTTCCAATCCTTGCAGCATTTGGAATCATTACGCCAATTTTGGGCATAATTCAGCTAAGCCCATATGTCGTATCCATGGGAATTGGTGTTGTTGCATCAGGTGCATTGTTTTATTTTTTGTATAATCGTTTATCGAAAAAATCTAACTTGAAAAGCTAATTCAGGCCAATTGTCTTGATTATTTTATTTGCGGTTTTGTCAATGTCGACATTTGGTTCTGCTGAAATCAACAATACAAAGGAATCAATTGGGAAGCTCATTATTATTGCCTTTTCCCTTCGTGATGCAGAATATCTGACCTCGCCAAGACAATAGTCAAAGTCTTTTCTCATTGAAACTCTCAGGACAAGCTCCATGTACATTTTTTGTCGCTCTGCTTCGTCTTCTGGCGAATCTATGCAAGACTTGAATCCACCTGCCACAAGCCTGCCCATGGAATTGATTAGTCCCACAAAGCGAATTTCATTTTCTTTGAGCAATGTATCACATTTTTGCTCAAGGGTTGACTGTTCTAGTGCGTATTTTGCTTTCATTAAATTGATTTTTGTGAATTTGCTAATAAGAGACGCGTAGCAATTATCAGTGAGTATGATGATCAGATAATAACGAGATGCTCACTTCACATACCAATATCGTTACTGAATTGATGGTAAAGTTGTCTTCTGCAGTAATTGATGAAAAGTGAAACGATCTTGACCAAAAGTCAATAGAATAATCATTTGAAAAAAAGAAACATTGCAAACATTACAGCTACTGAAAGACTCATCAATGCAAATGTGAACCACCCCAAGATATTGGAGAGTTTTCCATTTGTTTTTTCGTGAAGAATTTTTTTGTTGTTTGCTATTTTCATTATTACAAAAAGCATAGGAACTGTTACAATTCCATTAATCACAGCAGTGTAAATTAACGCAGTGATTGGATTGATATTGATAAAATTAATTCCTAGTCCAATTATTGTTGAAACCAAAATTGTGATATAGAATGCCTTTGCTTGCCTAAATTTTTTACTAAGGCCCTGTTTCCAGCCAAATCCATCTGACAGTGCATACGCAGAAGATCCTGCAAGTACCGGTATTGCAAGAAGTCCGGTTCCGATTATGCCTAATGCAAAGATGATTTTTGATGCTTCTCCAGAATGAGGAAATGTTTTGACTAGTGGTTCTAGTGCTTTTGCTGCCTCTTCTGCAGTTGTGATATTAGTTATTCCGTTTAGATGAAGTGTTCCTGCTGCAGTCAGAATGATAAACCACATTATCATCTGAGAAAAGCCCATTCCTATTATGACATCAAGTCGCATGGTCTTGATTTCACGTTTTGATATTTTTGGTGTACCAGTTCCCACATCAGAGATTTTGTCTTTTGCAACATCATCTTCTGCTTCTTCTGATGCTTGCCAGAAGAAAAGATACGGTGAAATTGTTGTACCAAGCATTGCAACAGACATCATTGCAAATGTAGAATTAAATTCTATATTTGGAATTATACCAGCTAAAACTATTTCATGAAGATTTTCGCCAATGATTATTGCAGTAAGAACATATGCAAATAGCGAAAGTGTAAGATACTTGAGTATTCTGACATATTTTTTATAAGGGATAAAAATTTCAGCGCAAATGATAAGTCCGGTAAAACACAATGCAAATACAAAGTTCGGGATTTGTGGAAAGATCAAATTTGTTGATGCGGCCATTGCGCCAATATCTACGCCAATGTTTATTGTATTTGCAATCAAAAGAAGAGATGTTATAGGAAAGACAACTTTGTTTGAGAATTGTTTTTTTAATGCATTACCTAAACCGGCACCTGTAACTAATCCTATTCGCGCACACATTTCCTGAATTGCAATCATTATCGGATATAGTACGAACCAAAGTGAATTGAATCCAAATTGTGCTCCTACTTGGGAATATGTTGCAATACCTGACGGATCGTCATCTGCTGCACCCGTTACAACTCCAGGTCCTAAATTTTTAAAGAAATTTTTTATTGACGGCAATTAGATGAGAGATCTTTTTTAGATATTAATCACATAAGTAGATTATCAGCCTAAGAATTGATTACTTGTTCTTTAACTGTCAAAAGGCTTTTAAAAAGTATACAAAAACCCAGCTTGGTAGGCATACGATAATATTAAATTAGAACATTTTCTGGCCCGCCCCTCGATGAGATCAACGACGGCACTTACAGTAGGCATACGATAATATTAAATTAGAACATTTTCTGGAGCAATCGCTATGAGTAAACAGATTACTCCGCTTGATACCTGCAATGAAGTCTTGGCAGTAGATGATTCAATACGATTCGTTGGAAGAATCAAAAATAGAAAGCTGATTGCTTTTGCAAGACATCAAGGTAAGAAACCACTTCTTGATGCAGAGCTTGGAAATTTGGCACATTATTATGCATCAGTTAAGGCAAGCATGGAGGAAATGTTTGATGGGCCACTAGGCAAGACAAATTGGATGATAACTGCCAAAGAATATGTAAAATTGATAACGCTTTTCCTAGATGACGGATTACTTATTTTTTCAATAGATGTGGAAGCAGACCACGACGAAATTATTAAAAAAATTCAAAACTTGAATATTAAACTTTAGAACTTGTCTAAAAGCGTCACAAATAGTCTTTAAGTGAGATTTTATTTTCTTTTGGAATCTTTGCTATTTCAAATCCCTCTGGTCGTTTTGACATAGGCCTTGTTGCATCAATTCCAAGCTTTGCAGTAAGCAGATTCTTTTGATCACTTGATGGATCAAGGCTGGAACCACGGACTTTTTCAATTATTGTAAGTCCCTTGTCAGCTTGGAATCTTGTCGCCATTGCATATTCTACTTGGACTGGATCGGATGGGTCTATGTCATCGTCAACTATTGTGACCATTTTCAGCGAGCGATGAGCGGCAAATGTCTTTTCAATTGCCTTTTTTCCATCGGTCTCTTTTTTCTTTGATATTTGCACAACTGCATGCAGCCAGTTGCATCCGCCGTTTGACATCACGACCTGCTTTGTTTGTGGAAATCCCTTTGCGACGTCACGATTCAGCTTTGCCTCAATTGGCATTCCCATCAAGAGTCGGTGTTCCCCATATCCAGACAGTATGTCATGAAATATCGCATTATTTCTAAAGTAAAGGTTTTCAAGCTCAAATACCGGCTGCTTTCTTGCAAAGTCATATGTTCGTAGCATCTCCACCATCCATTCCTTGTGAGTTCTGTCCGCAAGAATTCGCCCTTCCATCACAATCTCCGTTCCGGACGGAACTGTCCTTCCAGAGTATGGGAGTTTTGTAAGGGCAAGCTTTCCTGCCAGAAGCGAGTTTGCTATTTCTAGTTCGTCCTCACCCCACTCTGCCTGGTATGCCCCTGCGATCGAAACCGCGGGATGTACGCCCACAGTTATTGCTACTTTGAGGTCTTCGCCGTGCTGCTTGGCATCCGTAAATGAGCGATGAAGGTGGCGGCCTTCCACCATTCTGACTGAAAAATGGGTTTTGTCAATTGGCATCAGCCTATGAAAAGAGGAGTTTTGGGTCTTTTTTTCTGGGTTTTGCGTGTAAATTATTGATGATGTGATGAATGGCCCTGACTCTTTTTCAAAGTGCGTAACAATTGGAAGTATGGTCAGGTCCTTTGACTTGTTCTCAAAAAACTTGGCATCAGTTATGATTTTTGGCTTTTTTGCATGCTCTATGGCTGAAATTATTTTTTGATGTATCGCTGATTCTTTTGCGCCTACTGCGGCCGCAAATCTGGCGCGAGTCCCAACTAGATTGGCAACCAGTCGAAGCTTGCTTTCCTTGATGTTTTCAAAGAGAACCGCATTTGCTCCGTCTACCTTTGCCGTAAGTACGGCAATTTCATATTTTGTAGAGACCTTCTTTTTTACAATCGATAATTGTCCTGTTTTTTTTATTTGATCAATGAAAACGCGGATGTCAGTCATTCTCGAATTGCCTCAGTGATTTTCGCAATTAGAACCTTACCTGCATTTGCCCCAAGCTCCCTTTGTGTAAACAATGAAACAATACAAATTCCTTTTACATATGATGCTAATTTTTGGGAGATCAGTTTTAGAAAAAGTGCGTCTGTCCTTGCAGGGATTATTGTTGATGTGCTAGGTGATGGATTTGTCCCTACTGATATCATCATTGCGCCAAGCTTATTGACGCCTTCAGTAATAGAAATAAAAAAACCGTTGTCGTACTTTTCAATTTTGACATCGAATTTCCGATTTTCTGTTTCCACAGTTATTTTACTGTAGTCAGAACTTGACATTATTACTTGAATTGAGATCTATGCCTTTATTGCTATCGCTTCTTGTGGGTCAGTTTCAACTTGAATTGCGGCTTTGGATTTTCTTGTTTTTGATTTTACTATTGATTCTTCGGTATCAGATTGAACTCCAATTGAGGCTTTAGCTTTTCTTGTTGTTTTAGCTTTTCTTGTTGTTTTAGCTTTTCTTGTTGTTTTAGCTTTTGCGACTATTGGCTCTTTTGTTTCCATAATTTCTTCTGCCGCATCAAAAGTTGACTTTATTCCTGTTGCTTCTTGAGCTTCGGCTTCTACTCTGGCACGCAATTTGGCTTTGTATTTGAGATTTCGTGGTTTTGTTCTCAATCTATAACCACAGCATGGGCACCAAAGGCCTTCCCATTTGATGAAGATTTCACAAATTTGACATCGTCTCTGTCCTGAAGCATAACGTCCAGTTCCTACTGGCTTTTGTGCCTTGTATCTAGTGCAGATTCCTTTACATGTCATATTTTATTCACTTGTAATTTGATATAGGAATCGCAAATATTTAAGGATAGATCCATATTTTTTACACAATTTTCTCATAAATTGCATAAAAATTATAGTTAATCTTGGCAATTAGCTTGATCAATTTGACAAAAAATCGTCAAGTGTTATAAATATCTTACGATTTTTTTACGCACGGTATTTTACCAGTTTACGCACGAATTTTTTGTATTTTTTGAATTGATTTTTTAGCAAAATTAGCCAGTTCTTGAAAGCGGCAAAACAAAACGTCTGTATCCTTCTCTTTGCGTGATGAATTTTGCAGACATCATATCGCGTTCACCACGCTTGTTGTAGTTTTTAATTTTTCTTGTAGTTTTGCGTTCATCTACTAATTCCAGTTCAAAGTGAGAGCAGAATCTCAGGTTAAGAAGAGTTGTGATCTGTTTTGTGACCTGCATGTTACCGTTTCCTATTTTGATTATTTTTCGTTCAGCCTTTAGTCCCCCAAGAATTTTTGCAACGTGGTTTGCAAGATCTTCTGGCGAATTATACAGTCCTCTTTCAATTTCTTTGCCAAAATACAGAACTGAAAGACCTATTCGCTGTCCAGGATCAATTCCAATTACAAGCTCGTGATCATTTAGTCCAGAATCTAGCATTTCAATTATTATTCCTTGGATTACAGTAGGATCTTCTTTCAAAATTTCTTCATACAGTATTGGCTGGCTTGCAGATTTTGGCGATTCCCCTGTTGTTGTAAATATCAGATTTCCCGAATAATTTTCAATTTCGTCTGGGAGTAAAGAATCATATTTTACGTTTAAGGTTTTGAGTGTTTTTACAAATTGAAAGTAGGATTTGCCATAGGTAGTAGCAACGCCGATACGACAGTTTTCTAATGCGCTGATGCTATACAAAACGATCTTTTGGATTTAAGGTTTTAGAATGGTTGAAACCACGCCGTCTACTGCCTCGTCAGATTTGGATTCAACGGTACTTTTGAGATTGGCTAGTTTTGCCTCTCCTTCTGCAGCAATCTTTTTTGATTGTTGTTCTGCCTTTGCTCTGGTTTCTGAGATTATGGATTCGGCCTCTTTAATTGCCATTTGAGTTACTTGGGATTTTAGTGCTTCAAGCTCAGTTTGTGTCTTGAAGGTTAGTGTTTTTTTAATGTCAGCTACCTTTTCGTTTAAGGAATCGATGTTATTTTCAAGCTCAGATAATGACTTGATTATCTTGCTTACTTTGGAGTCTGCAACTGCGGTTTGTGCGGCTTCCTTCATATAGCTAAAAACCCTCTGAACCCGTTAATTAAATTATTCATTTCGTACTCAAAAGTAGGATTGCCCTTGCAAGATCGCCTTTTGTCTCAACTAGTGCGTTTTTTGCAGCCTCTGGTCCAACGTTTGCTTGTTGGCATACAAGCATAATGTCTTCTTCTGAGAATACTGGAACCTCTAGTTCTTTTTCCTCATAACTTGTCGCTATTACTTGGAAAATGGAATTGTCCTTGGCCTTCATCTCGGTAACGGAAGGCTTGGAAATTATGATTTCTTTTTTATCAGTCTTTATGATTACTTCTTGTACATTTGAGAGCTCTTTCATGTCTAGACCCATTTTGTCCATCATTCTTCGCATTTCGCGATTGCCGCCGCCTCGCATCATGATGTGTTTTCCTCCAGACTAGATTTTAAACTATCTCTGACTTTGATCGCAACTCCCCTTTTCAGAGTCCTCATCATTTCTGAATTTACAACTGCTCGCCCCACTGCAATTACTTTGTCTTTGTAAAGTACTGGAACATCTGCGCCTATCATAATATTTTTCCCAGTTAAAACAACATGCTTGCAGAAAACAGATTTTCCGTCCTGCACAAAGGGTTTTGAGTCCTCATCTATTTCGATGCAGTTTTGGTGAAATTTTTTACTTTTCATCAATATCTGTGCAAAATATGGAGTTATTGCCAGACCTCCATCGATTCTTAATGTGCACAATAATCGCTTATTGTGATAAACCTCTCTAATTCTTCCAGTCTTTTTAGAAAACGTAATTTCAATTTCTTTTGGAAGATATTTTGAGACTCCATTCCCAAATAAAGCATCAATAGTATGCTTTAGCTTCAAAACTTGATCCAATGTTAATTTCATATAACTTGCAATATTAATACGTGTGACTAGTTATTTTTTGGAAGTTTTATAGTAAAAGCAGTTGGATTGTTTTCTGCGGTGATTGTGCCACCATGTTGCTCTACAATATTTTTACAGCTTGCCAAACCAAGTCCGGTTCCTTTTTGTTTTGTTGTAAATAACGGTTCAAAGATTTTTTGTAGATCCTCTTCCGGTATTCCATGACCAGTGTCTTCAACGGAAATGATGTGATAATTTTGATCTTCAGATAATTTTATCAATATAATTCCATTATTTTCAACTGCATCAATTGCATTTCTTAGTAAATTGCCAAGAACGACTTCTATTTGTGCAGGATCACACTTTAAGGTAAGATCTTTGTCAGGCTTGATAATCTTAACACGATTTGGAACTAACAAGTTGTTGAGAACATTAGTAATCATTTTTGAAAACTCGGCGGTTTGTTTTGTTACTGGCATACTTCTGACGAAATCCAACACTTCGTCAATTTGATGAGACATTCTAGCAATGGCGTTTTTTTGTTTCTCAAATGTTTCTTTTTCCTTTTCAGATAGATCTTTGTTTTGCATTTGTAATATTTCCGAAGTTACCTTAATCACAGAGAGTGGATTCCTCAAGTCATGTGCGATTCTAGCTGCAAGTTCTCCTACTGCTGCAAGTTTGTCTGATTTTGATTTGTATTCTGCTATTTCCAGATTTTTTTTAATTTGGATAATTTCTGCCCCTTTTTTGAAAAGTTTGTCTCTGCTAAAGGCAAACAAGATGATACTCGCTACTAGGGCAGCTGCAAGGCTAATCAATACCAGCCTATTCGTTTGGAGTGCCGATTCTGCATCTGAATATAGTGATTTAGTATGAGTCATGATTAAGGCAAAGTATTCGATTTTTTCATCTACCTTGACAGGAATTCCTGTAGAGAGAGTTTCGCCCAATTCTGTTTTAGTAATCAAGTATTTTTCAGCCTTTCCATTCATCATGTTTTCAAAACTTTTGATCGTGTTTGGATCATGACGTAAGAACTGTTGAACATCACTATCATAGAATTTTTTGCCTACAACATTGATTATGGAATTCTTTGGTGCAACAATAAATTGTGCATCGTTATCTATTACTACCAAGTATTCAGAATTAATATCAAATATGGTTCCATGTTTGCTGAAAAATTGATCTGGATCAAACGTAATTCCTATTATTCCTTGCAAGTCATTATTTTTGTCAATAACAGGATATGCTATAGTTATTTGAAAACTCCCATCCAGACCAATAGCACCTGACGAAAAAGATGGTTTCATGGTTTGTTTAATTTCCTGGACATATGGTTGATTAGAAAGATCTAGGCCAATCGGTGAATTTTTATCTCCATTAATATTGTAAATTATTTTAAATTCCTTATCAGTTTGGAAAAATGTTTTAGTTGTAGTGATTTTGTCAATATTTTCAAATTTTTGTTGTGTAGTCATTTTAGCTTGTTCATTTATGAGATAATCATTAGTTTGATAATATTGTATGATTTCATACAGTTCATGAGCTATTGAATTGAGATCAGATTCCATGTTCATTGCTATTGCTTTGTTGGCGCCATATTGAAGTTCAATTTGGTTTTTCAAAAGAATTTCTTTGAGATTTTTTTCAGCCTGTTCGTAAGAATGCAGTATTATGAAAAAAGATACAACTACGACAATAATTATGAGTACGTCAAGAATCCTTATTGATTTTAGCATGTGTAAATGCATGTAGAGCACGTTTATTATCTAATGCGAAATTAGCGGACTTGATTCCATAAATTTTTAAGAATCACATATAATTATTATAAATCTATATAGATCAGCCAATTGCATTTAGTTATGCAAGAACGCGAAGAGACAAGGCGCTTACAATTTACCGGAAAATCATCCTACATAGTATCTTTGCCAAAACAATGGGTTACGGAGTTAGGCCTAAAGCAAGGAGACCAAATCACAATTACACGGCAAGGAAAATCAGGCCTCAAGATACTTCCTGCAAAAGATCAAACAAAAACCACACAATCAGAGGAAGCTGTTTTAGAAATTGCAAGAGATGATGAAAATTCTGCCATAATACGGAAGCTTGTGTCAGTGTACTTTCTTGGATACAAGACAATTCAGATAAAACCAAAAGCAGACAGACTGCAACCGGGACAGAGAAATGCGATCAAATCAGCAGTTAAAGGAATGTTGATGGGTGCTGAAATTATTTCGGACTCTGTTGATGGAATAACAATTCAAGTTCTTGTAAATCTTTTAGAGCTGTCAGTTGATGGTGCATTCAAAAGAATGCTTCATCTGGCAAAATCAATGCTCAAGGATGCATTACTTGCAGTAAAGGAGGGAAATATTGAGCTTGCAAAAGAGGTAATTGACAGTGACGATGAGGTAGATAGATTTGGCTTTTACATTATACGCCAGTTAAAAATTGCAATTCAAAATGAATACATGTTAAAAGACATGGGCTTTACCAATGCAAGACAGTGTCTAGGATATAGATTAATTGTAAAAAACATTGAAAGAACTGGAGATCATGCGGTTTTGATAACAAAGGATCTTTTAGAATTCAAAAGACCAATCAAAAATAACATAATGGAAAAAATTGAAGACCTAAACGATTTTGCAGTATCGGTTTTGGACCAAGCGTGTCTTGCTTTATTCAAGGAGGACTTTAATCTGGCAGAATTAGCAATCAAAAGGGCATCCGATGTATCAAAATATGAAAAAAAGATGCTAGAATCAATAAAGTCAATAAAGGATGAAGAGGAAGCATATAGGATAAGAAGAATGTCGGAAAACATCATAAGAATTGCAGAATACGCAAGTGATATTGCGGAAATCGTACTTAATATGAATATAGAAAAATTGCTAAAAAAGCCCAAGCTGTAAAATTTTTGCCATCATGACACTAACTGCAATTTTAATCACATATGATAATGAAAACTCGATCAGAGAGGCACTAGGTCTTTGTGAAGCAGCAGGATATAAGGTCGAAAAAATAATCAAACAAAAATTTCTCAACAGGAACAAATTCGGCATTGGGGAAGGAAAGGTTGCTGAAATAAAGGAGCTTACCAACAAAATAAGACCGGATGTGATAATCTATGACGAAATCCTAAAACCAAGTCAGAACTATAATCTCGCCTCAACTCTAAAGATGAACATCATAGATAGGGAATCGCTGATTTTAGAAATTTTTGAGCGGAGATCGGCTAGTCATGAATCGCACCTTCAGATAAAATTGGCACAGCTCAGATATGAAATGTCGCGAGCAAAAGAAAAGATCAGACTTGCCAAGATGGGTGAGCAGCCAGGCTTTATGGGAATTGGAATGTTTGAGGCAGATGCATATCAAAATGACATTCAAAACAGAATGAAAAGTACTAGAACAAAGCTAGCAAAGTCAGGAAAACAACGCGCATTGCACAGAGAGGCAAGAAGAAGAGTTGGTCTAAAGACCATCTCACTTGCAGGATATACCTCTGCTGGAAAGACTACCCTGTTTAACTTGTTGACTGGAGAAACCAAGGAAGAAAGCCCTGAATTGTTTACCACGCTTTCAACCACCACGAGAAGAATTCTAATTAATAAAAATCCGGTCCTTATTTCAGATACGGTAGGATTCATCAGCAAATTACCTGCATACATGGTAGAGGCCTTCAAATCAACACTTGAGGAGCTCAAATATGCAGAAGTAGTAATTGTAGTAATAGATGTGAGCAATACTTTGCTAGAATTAAGTAAAAAGTTCCGCAGCTCCCTTAAAACTCTAGCAGAATTAGATGTAGACCAGGACAAGATAATTTATGCACTAAACAAATGTGATCTTATCAGTCCAGAGGAAATTGTCGAAAGGGCAGAATATCTGGGCCTTGGAGAAAACAAAAAATGGATTCCAATTTCATCCGTAACAAAAGAAAATGTCCCAAAGATCTTAGAGTTGATAAACAGAATGCTAACCGAAGTAAAACCACAGGTAAGGGAAATTCCAAAAAAACCAGATTATGCCAAATTCTATGAAGATTGAAGTATTAAGAATAGGTCAAAGACTTGTACGAGACGACAGAGTAACTACCCATGTTGCACTAGTAGCAAGGAGTTTTGGCGCTTCAAAAATATTTATGAATGAGGTAAATCCCGAAATCAAAGACACATTAGACAAGGTAAACAAATCATGGGGCAGTGATTTTCAAATAGAATTCATTGAAGACTGGAGAAAATTACTCAGAGCAAAGAAGAAAAGCTCTGTTAAAATTGTACACCTTACAATGTATGGTGAAAACATAAACAAAATCCAAGACAAGATCAAAAAAGAAGATTATGTATTGATAGTTGTTGGAGCAGAAAAGGTCCCACGCGAAGTTTACGAACAAGCAGATTACAATGTGGCAGTTGGCAACCAGCCACATTCTGAGATCAGTGCACTTGCCATAGTTTTAGATAGAATTCAAAACGGAAAACAATTTGATATAAAATATGATGATGCGAGATTAGAGATAGTGCCAACTGAAAAGGGTAAAACAGTCATTACCAAAAACGATTGATTAATTATAGACTAGAGAGGAATTTCACTATTGGTTGAATCCTACGAAGACCCATTTGTAAGAATTTCTGCAATGATAGGAGGAGATGAATATCTCAAGGTTGCGCGTGCACTTTTGAAGGCAGAAGATGCAACAGATGAGGAAATTGCAAGCTCAACTGGCCTTAGAATAAACATGGTAAGAAAAGTGCTTTACGACCTTTTTGGCAAGGCACTAATTACAGGAATCAGAGTCAAGGACGAAAGAAAGGGCTGGTTTGTTTACAGATGGCGCTCAAGAAAGGACGAAGTTGAGAACTTTATTGAAAATCAGAAAAAAAAGATTTCAGAGCGATTACAGCAAAGACTAGATTATGAGAATTCTTCGCAGTTTTATCACTGTGGAAATGAGGATTGCCAAAGAATCACATTTGAGACGGCACTCGAGATGTTTTTCAAGTGCCCAAGATGTGGTAGCGTTGTAAATCTAAAGAAAAATGACAAGTTGAAAAAAGCCCTAGAGTCAAAGATTACCGACATTAGAAGTGATATGAGGCGTCAGATATAGTAGTATAGTACAATTTCGTTTTTTTGTCTTGTTATACTTTGTAGTTTTAGTTTTTGGGAATTTGCTATTTTAGAAAAACCATCTCCTTCAACTAGCGTTGTTGCATCTTTTCCACCTACAACATAAGGAGTGATTGTAACAATTAATTCATCGACGAGTCCTTTATGTATGAATTCCCAGTTTAATGTTCCTCCCCCTTCAAGAAGTATGGTCTTGATGTTTTGTTTTTGTAAAATTTTTAATAGTTTTTTGGCATCAATTTTTCTTTGACCAGCTACAATTATTTTTAGTGGATATTTGCCAAGTTTTGCAAGATTTTTCTTTGATATTTTTTGTGATACTGCAATAATTGTCGGTATTGCATGACATGTTTTAATGATTTTTGATTTTGGCGATATTACACCAGACGAATCCAGAATTACACGTATTGGGTTTTTTCCTTTTGTGTATCGTACAGTCAACAGTGGATCGTCAATTTTCACAGTATTGATTCCAACGAGTATTGCGTCCACTTTTGCACGCAGTTTGTGAAATCGTATTTTATCCTGTTTTGAAGAGAGCGTAGAATCCTTGTTTTTTGTGGCTATTTTGCCATCAAGTGATACTGCGGCACTCAAAATCACGCGTGGTCTAGATATTACCATGAATGATTCTGCCCCCAATCATTACTGCTCTGATTGTCGATTCTGATGCTCGGTGAACTATTGAAGCGTATGGATCGTGCATTGGCTCTAAATCAAGTGCATGCTTGTCAATGAATATTCCATCTGCCAAGTATTTTGGCTCAATTGAGCCGATCTTTCTTCCAAGTAAAAGCCCGCCGTTCACCGTTGCCATTTTGAGTATTTCTTTTGGATCAATTCTTTTTTTGTGAATTCCCATTGTAACCTTCCAGAGATAATCCATTTCTCGGAACATGTCAGGCGAGTTTATCATTACATTGTCGGTTCCAATTGCAACTTTGCATCCATTTTTTTCCATCAGGGTAAAATCAGGGATTCCTTCTGCAAGTGATGCGTTTGCCCTAGGGCAGATAACGATTCCCCTTGTCTTCTTTGCTGTATCATGCAAGTCATTTTGTTTGGCGTATGTCATGTGGACAAGAAAGTGTGGCTTTAACAATAATGCACGAAAGGTTTCAGATTTTCCAGTAATTTTTTTAGACTTTATTGAACTGTGTATTGTTTCAGCAGAGTGAATCGCCCTGATCTTTTCTGTTTTTGACATGTATTGTAACGCTGAGTTACTATTTTCGTTTGGTCCGCTGATGCCAAGTCCGTCACAAGATCTAAGAACTGATAAGAGTTTTTTTCTTTGTAAAATTGGAAGCGGTGTATTTTTTTGGATTTGGTTTTTGTCCTGATAATGTTCAATTCTTCCCAAGATTATAGCCCTGATTGGAATTTGTGAAATTGCTTTTTTTAGCAAAAGTATTCCAGCAAGCTCGCTTTCCCTAAAATCAACAAACGTGGTTATTCCTTTTCTTAACATGGAAAGACATGAATTTCTCATAAAGCTAACAAGGTGTTCAGGCTCTGATTTTCTTAGGATTCGTGGTTTTGCGCCCATAATTGGATGAATTTTGTCGTCTACCGTACCACTTGTAGCAACATCCTTTGCTATTGAATCCCCAATGTGGGTATGTGCATTAACAAAGCCAGGAATAAGTAGTAGGCCTTCACAATCTATTGATTTTTCATTTTTTTGTATACTGTTGATTTTTTCAAAAAACTGATTTTTAATTTGCAGATTTGTAGAGTGTATGTACTCTAGATCTTTACCATACAGAACGCTGAGATTTTTTAAATGCATGACCGTTCATAGACTTCTGGTTTTTCTTTCCCAGATTTTCTGATCTCTCTTATTGTATCAAGCGATTTTGTTGCAAGATTTACTGCCTCTCTTACAGTTTTCGCTGTTCCAATTCCACAATTTAGTGTTATGTCAAATTCTTTTTGTGCTAAATCTAAAAACTCTTTTGCGTTTTCTTTAGAATTATCTGCCGATACTACCATAAAGTTGTCTCCCCCCATGAAGAAGGTCAGAGATTTTCTTTCCAAAAAGAACTTGGACATTTTTGCATACAAACTGAAAATAATTGAAGATATTTCATATGGCGATTTTATCTTGCGTCTTGATGTTAGATCTTCAACATCAAAGTGCATTATTGTGACTTTTTGATCAGATTTTCCGTCAATAAATCCATAGATGTTGTATTGCTTGTTCAAAACAACTGGTGTTTTCTTGCCCTCGTATGCTTTTAGGTTTGCATCAAATGGCGTATCTGCATATCCAATTGACATTGACAGTTTTAGTGCGGATAGTTTTTCCAGTTTTTTCTGAAATTCTATGTGATCATCAAGTGTAAGGCCATTTGTAACTGCAAAAAACTCATCGAATCTATTGGAAAATACGAGTGAGTTTTTTTCAGAAAACATCTTTTGAACTTCCCTGTAAAGATTGGCTTGAAGCATTTGTAATTCATGTTCCCTATCGCTTCCAAGGGATAGTGTCCATGGCCCATATTCTGTTATTTTGATTATAGTAAGCTGAATCATTGTATTTTCTCTAGCTCTTTTGATATCTTTAGAATAGCCTCAACTGCTCGCTCTGCCACAGGCCTTATTCGTGCGTGGGCGTGGCGTTCCTGCATTCCTGGGCCTGAAATTCCAAGTGATACTGGCTTTTGGTATTTTAATGAGAGTTCTGTGAGAGATTTTGCTGTGGCGTTTGCTATTACTTCATCGTGCTTTGTTTGACCCTTTATTATGGCACCCAAGGTAACTACGCCATCAACGTCTTTTTTCTGAAGTAGTAAATTTACAATTATTGGCATGTCATATACACCTGGAACTTTGCAGGAATACTTTACCTGTAATTTTAGAGACTTTGCCTTTTCCAGTGCAACGTCAAACATTCTTGATGTTATCTCCCCATTGAATTCCGCCGTAACTATTGCAATATTCAACTAGTGCACCTTTGAGAATTCTAGTAATTCCTTGCCATCAATAAATGGAATGGCATTTTCTTTTGAAAATTTAATTGCCTTTTCGACTGATAGTGCAGAATATGTTTGTGAGTCCATCATTTCACAGATTGCCGTAACAGGAGTTAGTTTTGCAAGTTCTGCTAGATAGACTGACATTTCTGTGTGGCCTTGTCTGCTTGCAAGCAATCCGCTAGATGCAAGTAACAATGGCACGTGACCCGGCGTTACAAATGATGATATGAATTCATTTTTTGGGTTGTTTGAGTGGTAGAGATTTGCCATTTCTTTTATTGTAAGTGCTCTATCCCTATCTGTAATTCCAGTGTATGTCTGTTTGTGGTTAACAGATATTGAAAATGTCGGATGATCGCCATATGGTGCAGTACCCATTATCATCTGCTTTGAATCAGTGTCTATATCAGCTGAACGGGACAATATACTATGCATGTATTGCAAATTAAGGGACTGTGCAAAAGAGTCTTTTAGTGCAATGCAAATAAGGCCTCCACCATGTTGACGCATTCTTGATATGTGCTCCGGTGTGACAAATTGGGCTGCAACAACCATGTCGACTTCGTTTTCTCGTTTACCAGAATCATATAGTAACGTAAATTCGCCTTGCTTAAGTGAGGTTATTGCTTCATCTAGTGTCATATCTAAAACTCGCCTTTAGTATAATTATAAAGTTTACTAAGATTTTGGTAATTACCACTATATTGGTAGTAATTTATTCCTACTTTAGGATATATTTTCCAAGAATGTCAGTTTCAATATTAACCTTGTCGCCAATTTTTCTTGTCTGAAAGTTTGTCACATCGACAGTATGCGGTATCAAACAAACTGATGCAAGATTCTTTTGTACATCAACTACTGTCAGGCTTATTCCGTCAATTGCAATTGATCCCTTCTGCACAACAAATTTTGTTAGGTTTTTTGGTATCTCTAACCATATTTTGATTTCTTTGGGTTTTTTCTCAATTTTTTTTATTATTCCTACACCATCTACATGACCAAGAACAAAGTGCCCCTCCATTCTGTCTCCAACCCTTAGGCTTCGCTCAATGTTGATGACTCCCCCTTCCTTTAGATTTCCAAGGTCAGTTTTTTTTGTAGTCTCTTCTATCATTTCAAAATTACATTTTGAGTTTGAGATTCCAGTAACTGTAAGACAAACTCCATTTAACGCGACACTTTGGCCTATTTTGAGTCCCTTTGCATGTTTACCAAGATCAACTGTCATTTTTACAGCACTCCTGTTGCCAGTCTTTTTTTCTATTTTGATTATTTTCCCAATGCCTTCAATAATTCCGGTAAACAACTGTTGTTATCATATAACATGGATATAAAAGGCTCTGTAAACTTTTCGGGTATTTTTTTCGTATAAATTGTTGGATATTAAACGTGCGCCGTGGATTAATTTTACCGCAATCTACTCGTTTAACTCTTTACCTGTCCAAATAGGTAAATTTTCGAACACCATTTAATATTTTGACTTTTTCCTAAAATTTTTACACGGGAAGAACAGTTCATTATTCATTGGTATCAAGTACACAAATAATGGAAAAGATCCTCTTTGGTGTTGCAAAACAATGGATTGCTGGAAATACCATTGATGATGCGTTATCTGCAGCACAATTATCATACAAAAATGGCATGGGAGTGATAATTAACAGACTGGGCGAATATCACACATCAAAACAAATCATAGAGAAAACCATTGATGAATACAAGACTATCATGTTATCATTTAAGAAATGGAAGGTAAATGGAGGCATATCTGTCAAACCAACACAGATTGGTCTTTCACGAAGTATGAAGGAATGTCTCCAAAACTTTGAGATTCTAATCAAAAGCGCAATATCTTCGCAGGCATTTGTCTGGATTGACATGGAATCATCAGATCACACAGATGAGACAATAGAAATCTACCAAAATTTGTTTTCAAGATATGAAAGGCTTGGGATAGCACTACAAGCAAATCTCATGCGGACAGAGAACGACCTTGTCGATTTGATGACAATGGGTGCCAAAATACGCCTAGTAAAGGGAGCATATCGAGAAAACTCAAAAATTTCATACAAATCAAAAGACGAAATCGACAAGAATTATTTGAAATTAATGGAATTGCTTTTCAGAAAGGCAAATGAGTTTGGCATAGCTACGCATGATTCTGTAATGATTGAAAATGCCACAAAATTATCAAAAAAATTCGAGAAAAAATTCGAGTTTCAGATGTTGCGTGGAATAAGAGACGAGCTAAAACCCAAGCTTGTAAAAATGGGGTTTAGTGTCTCTGAATATGTTCCGTATGGCACAAACTGGCTGTCATATTCTATTCGCAGGCTAAAGGAAAGAAAAAGAAACATACTATTACTTGGAAGTTCGTTTATACAATCACATAAGCGTGTCTGAGATTGACTCATTCCAAATTATTTTCTCAATAATTTTGTAATCAGATTATTTTTGTCAGTTCCTTTGCTTCAGATGTTTATATCTGATTTTTATCTCCATCTAACTTGAATTTTGAAATTGTCAGTGTGAGCTGTTCTGCAAGTTCTGCCATTTGTGTTACGGCTATCAATATTTCTTGCGTTTGAGCAGTTTGTTCTTCTACAGCAGATCAGAATACTCAGATCAAAGAATTGTAAATGTAACGTGTAGAATTAGTTTTTTGCCAAATCAAGCAGTGCTTTTGCGCGCTTGTAGTGAACTTCATCAATCATTTTTCCATCAACTACGGTAGCGCCCTTTCCTTTCCTTGTCGATTCCAGATATGTATCGCAGACCTTGCGGGCCCATTCAATTTCTGATTTGTTTGGCATGAATGCCTCATGAGTAATCGGTATTTGATCAGGATGTATGATGCTTTTTCCAACATAGCCAAGACTTTTTCCAATCATACAGTCTTCTTTGAGTCCTTTCTCATCCTTTAGGTCCTGCCATATTGCGTCAATTGCATGGATTCCCGCTGCCTTTGCATCAAGTGGAATTTTGGCTCGTGTATATTTTGCGCCTTCTGGTTGTTTTGTGTATTCTATTCCCATGTCATTTAGCAGATCAAATACGCCAAAGACCAATGCGGGAATCCTTTTGCTACATGATGCAATGTCATATGCATTTACAACTCCCTGCGAGGACTCTATTGACGGTATGAGGTAAACAGGTCCTAGTTTTCGCTTTTTTTCAAGGCTTGCGATTATTTTTTCAATTTTTAGCAGTTCTTTTGAATTGTTTACTTTGGGTATTACTATTCCATCAATTCCCCTTTGTACGATTTGCTCAAGATCATCTGGAATTTTTCCTGATATGGGAGAGTTTGTCCTAACGTAGATATCAGGGGCATATTGTGAGCGTGACTTTAGTGCCTCTTTTATTAAATTACGGGCATTTACTTTTTCAGAGTCCGGAATAGAATCTTCAAGATCAAAGCAAACGATATCTGCCTGAATGGTTTTTGCCCTTTCTAAAAAACGAGAATTGTTTCCTGGCACAAATAAAAGGCTGCGAAAAAGCCTCGTCATAAAATCTATGCTTCTGGTTTTATCAGGATTTTGCCAAAGAGGCCCTTACCTGTAAGCATCTTTGTGTGAGCTTCTGCGGCATTCTCAAACGAGTATACGGAATCAACTACTGCCTTTATCTTTCCTTTGCCCATCCAGTAGAATCCATCTTCAAGCTCTGCTCGTGTACCTTGAGTTGAACCCAAAATGTTTGTTCCCTTGAAGAAGACGTGTCTTAGATCAGTTTTTGCATCATAGCCAGTTGTTGCACCGCATGATACTAGGGTTGCACCGTATTTGAGCAAAGTTAGTTGTTGATTCCAATGTGTCTGACCAATGTGATCAAATGATACATCGATGCCAGGTACGCCGCCTGTTGATTTTGCGATTTCTTTTGAAATCTTGAATACTTCTTTATTCCAATCTTCTTTTCTGTGATCTACTGCAAAATCTGCACCAAGCTGCAAACACTTGTCAAGCTTATCACCGCTTGCAGTAGCAATTACGGTACAACCATAAAGTTTGGCAATCTGTATACCAAATGAACCGACTCCAGAACCTCCGCCCATGATAAGAACGGTTTGCCCTGGCTTTATCTTGGCTCGTCCAACTAACATGTGCCACGATGTTAAAAGTGTCATTGAAGCAGCTGCTGCGTCATCATAGCTTACTCCCTCTGGAATTTTTACGACGTTTACTTCTGGAAGGTGAGTAATTTCTGAGAAAGCACCCCAGAGTGGTCCTGTCTGGAATCCCCAAATTGTTCTTTTAGTACAATCGTATTCCCGCCCATCAGTACAAGCCCTACAAACTCTACAAGACATGTTAGAATGAGAAACTACTCTATCGCCAACTTTGATGTTTGCTACTTCTTCACCAACTGCGATAACTTCGCCAGATGCATCCGAACCAGAGATGTGTGGTAATGGTACTGCGACAGGCTGTCCTCGCATTCCCCATAGATCATTATAATTTAGAGCGGCCGCCTTTACCTTGAAAACTACCTCGTTTGGTTTTGGCTTTGGGTCGTCTACTTGCTTAACTTTGAGAATTTTCTCGTAATTATCATCAGGTGCATATTCTTCATAAACTACTGCCTTCATGATTTTGATCTTTTGTATCCCCTAATTATATTTTGTTTGGATTTATCGTCGGTTGAACTTAAAGTCACGTTTTGGTTGCTGGGTTGATAGGAGGATTTGTTTTAGCTGATCGTCAGTTATCTGGGCGTGTATTTTTCCTTGAGATGCCATGCCGATCAAATAGTTTTCAACAAGTGACGCAAGCTCTGGTTTTACCATTCTCACATTGTTTAATCGGAGTCTTGCGTCAGGGGATAGGATTTGTTTTAAAATCATTTCTTTTTGTGCTGTAATTTCCGCCTCGTTTGGAGTGTTTTCGTCTTGCGGGTAACTCATAGTGTTTCACTATGAATAAATTTTCAACATTGGGTTTTTCACTGCAAGCTCATCTAGGATGTCACTTGCAAGCCTGTCAAGCTTTTTCATTCCTTGGTGCGACACAACTCTTCCTTTTCCTGCAACTTTTTCAACATAACCTAGTTTTTCAAGCTCTTGTATAGCATGTCTTATGATGGAGCCGCCTGCATCTCTGTGATGGGCACCGCCATATCCTACTGATTTTGCACCGCCATACATGATACGTAAATCATTGATTCCAACTGGTCCATGAAGGTACAGCTTTCTTAGAATTGATGCGCAACGTGTGTACCACCATTCTCTGTTTTGTGGAGGCCTGTCTGCGTGAGATCCGGTCTTTACAAACATTGTCCATTCAGGCTTGCCAATATTCTCACTTTTGAGTATGTCAGCTAGTCGTGATAACAGAATATCTGCTGGTACATCATAGGCCTTTGCCATGAAGAGGAAAACTTGGAAGAGGTCTTATAAATCATTTAGAAATAATCTTGCGGTACGTGTGATTGCAAAAGCCGCAAGTTATTCGTATTGACTTGACTGGTGATCTGCCCAGTCGTATTCTTGAATTTACCCCAGGCGCAATGAAGCTTTTGCATTTTTTGCAAAAATTCATCTTAATTTCGTATGGCATTCGTATTCTGTGCTTTGTGCTGATTTTTCTTGCAAGCAAAGCCTGTCTTTGAGCTAGTGTCGGGTTTTTTCTGGCATTTGAAATTGCCTCCCTAATCAGAATTTGCATTCTTTCTTTTGCTATTTCTCTAAGATCTAGCTTCACAAAGTAAGAAAACACGGTTCCCTTAAAAATTCAATCGTGGTTAAAGGCAAATTCGTTAATATGCAAAGTAATTCTCTTTTAAAATCAAGCAAAATGCAAACACAAATTCTTAAAATCAATCAAGCAAAACCCCAAATTTCAATAATAAAACAAGCTGCGCGATTAATAAGAAAAGGAGAGATTGTGGCATTTCCTACAGAAACAGTTTACGGTCTTGGGGCAGACGCCCTAAATCCTTTCGCAGTAAAAAAGATTTTTGAGTCAAAGGGAAGACCTGCTGATAATCCACTAATAATTCACATACACGACAAAGAAGACCTCAAAAGACTTGCAAGAGACATACCGGAAATAACAGAGAAAATCATTGAAAAATTCTGGCCGGGTCCACTGACTATTGTTTTAAAAAAATCAAAGATTGTTCCAAAAATAACTACTGGTGGTCTTGATACCGTGGCAATCAGAATGCCAAAAAATAAAATCGCCAATCTTTTGATAAAAGAGTCAGGCGTTCCACTGGCTGCCCCTTCTGCGAACTTTTTTGGCAGACCAAGTCCAACTTTGGCAAAGCACGTGTCAGAGGACTTGTCTGGAAGAATAAGCATGATCCTTGATGGCGGCAAAACAAAGATTGGTATCGAGTCTACCGTAATTGATCTGACAAGGAAAACTCCGATGTTGTTGCGCCCAGGCAGCATAACACTGGAGCAGATACAGAAACTTCTCGGGACAATCAAGGTTCATCCCATGATCAAGGGAAAAAAATCAAAAATGATTCATCGCTCACCTGGCATGAAATACAAGCATTATTCTCCAAATGCCAAAGTAATCCTAATCGAAGGCTCGACTCAAAATGTGGACAAGAAAATCTTACAGCTTGTCAACAAATTCAAAAAACAAAAAAAGCGTGTAGGCATAATGAGCACCCAAAAAAATCACACCTACAAGGCAGACATGACAAGATTTGTCGGAAGTAGTCCAGATAAGATTGCTGCAAATTTGTTCAAAGTATTCAGAGAGTTTGATGAGGGAAAAATGGACGTCATTCTTGCCCATGGAATCAGTAAAAAAGGACTCGGGCTCGGAGTCATGAACAGACTAGACAAGGCAGCACACAAGAAAATCAAGGTCTAAAATATGTTGAATTTACTAAAATCAGGCTTACTGAATTTAGTAATGTGGATGGTTTTCTGTGTGTGGGGAATATAGTTAGGGATTATGATCTTGCACTTTTCCTTTTAAAAAAGCCATGAGATGTTATGTTTCTCAACTAGTGAATTCTGTAGGATTGCTTTCGAATTTTGATTTGCAGTGTGGACAGCAAAAATAGAAATCCTGACCATTGAACCTTGATTTTACCGAACCTTTTTGTATTTCCGTTCCACATACAGGATCTTTTGGCATATCGTGATATGACCAATACAGAAATTTAAGAACAGATCTTTACAATTGTAAAGTACAGTCATTAAATAAATCAAAAACATACTATTCTGGTGGACAGCCAACACATAGAACAACCTGATCCGATGAAACATTGCCAAGTAGATGAAATTAGAATCTGCACAAGATGTGGTTCAACTAATGTCAAAATAGACGGAGATACTATTACCTGTAATGACTGCAACGCAATTTTGTGTTTTAAACATAAAGAATAACTCAAATTATACTTTACAATTGTAAAGATATCATTTCATATATCCTATAATTTCAAGTGAATAATAATGAAACAAATCTACAGTATATCGTTGTTTGTAATAATTGGTTTGAGTATGACTTTACTTGCCTTTGCATTCACACAAAAAGCTGAGGCTCAATCCATGATGGGAATGTGCAGTATGATGAACAAAACACCAAAAGACGTGACAATAAGAACAGCGTCACCACAACTAGTCAAAGCTGGTCAAGAGGCAACCATAACTTTGCTAATCAAAGACAAGACTACCAACAAGCCGCTCCTTGATGCCCAAGTACAAGTCATGATAGAGCGTGGTCCCTCAATGTCCACAATGGATATGATGGGATCAATGATTTTAGCACAGGAAATTGGTTCTGGAAAATACCAAGTCAAGTTTATGCCAGACAAAGAAGGCATCTATACCATTCACACGCATGTAATACCAGATGGCAAGTCAATGATGAGTATGATGAACAATCACATGGATGTGGGAATAATTGCAAAACAATCTGGTAAAATCTTCAAATAGATTTTGAAAAAATGGAGTTTGTTTTATGAAAGAAAATGAATCAAAATCAAAAGGCTCGAAGAAGACAAGGCTATTCATCATTGTTATTGCAGCTGCAATAGCAATAGGAATTGCATCTGCAGTTGTTTTAGCAAAAATTACCATTCAAAATCCTGAAGATGCTGATGATCCTAGAACGGTATTTTGGCGACATATACATGGCCTTGGAATTGATCCTTCCGACAGAAACATTCTGTACATAGCAACGCATGGCGACTTTTACCAAAGTGTAAACGGCGGTCCACCAGTCAAAGTAGATGAGCAAAGAGCTGATTACATGGCATTTAATGCTCCGTATGCTCAAGGTGTGCCACTTTATGCAAGCGGGCATCCAGCAACTGGCGGAAACACCGGACTAATCAAAAGCACAGATGGTGGAAAAACTTGGCAACAGGTTGCAACAGTACTAGACCCACCAGTCGATTTTCATGCAATGGGTGTAAGCAAGTCTGATCCAAATCTGATAATTGGGTTTGATAGTGCTGGAAGAGGTCTTTTCAAAACTATTGATGCGGGACAAAACTGGCAGACATTACAATTTCCAGAATATGTTTCAGCACTTGCTATTTCTCCAAGTGATCCCAATGCGGTATTTGCTGGAACTGGAAAGGG
>JAENJF010000017.1 GCA_016844685.1 Candidatus Nitrosotenuis sp.
ACATATTCTTCGGATAGTCCACATGGAGAAAGATTTGTCTCATAGTATTTTGCACACATTGTCTCATTTCCATGGGTACACAAATGACACGAATAACATGGGACGTGATGGTGAGTAAAGACTCGGTCTCCTTTTTTGAATTCAGTTACGCTAGAGCCCACATCCAGTATTATTCCAGCAGGCTCATGTCCAAGGCGCATTGAAGGTTGTCCATATTTTCCAAACACCTTTTCAACATCTGATCCACATATTCCACAAGATTTCATTTTGATCAAAACATCTCCCGATCCAAGTGCGGGTTTTTGTATGTCGTCGACTTCAACTTTGGATGGGCCCTTGACAAATGCCGCTTTCATTGTGTTTTTACAGGATTTTAGGTAATATGTACATTCATAAATTTGAAAAAATTGTGGCGAATTTTTAAACATTCCGTTCGATTCGAACATAAAATCAATTATTACAAAAATCGAATTCATATCAGTTATGTCACGATGGGATGAACCAGACAGGTTTGACGATGAGGAAGAATCAAGACTATTGAAAAAATTTTATAATTATGTTGAAATTGAAAAAAAGGAAACCGAGCGAAGAAAATTCCTCGAAGTCTCTGATAAAAAACGCCCATGCATTTGGGGCAACAGATTTGTACTCTCTGCAATAATTCAAGGCTCCATCATAACAGGACTTACCGTTGCGCTAATCTTAATACAGGCAATCTTTGCAGATGTGAGTCTAATTCAATTTTTATCATTATCACTTGATGGTTCTGCCAAATGGTTCTTTTTTGGTTATTTCATGTACATAACACTAGTTGTTGCAATTGCAATCACTGCAATATTTTACAACCATCTTGAAACAAATTTGAACCGCCAAGTACGTGGAAATAAAAAATATCTTGCATGGGTACAGTTTATTGGAATGAATGTGGGGGGTGCAGCAACTACAATACTCATGATGCTAGCTGGGCTAGCTGGAACAGGCTTTGTTGATTTTGCCATAGGAAATGAAACTGTAAGCTCTGAAATCATGGATGTTGCCGAACTTCCAATAACTGGTTTTGCGCTTGTCTTTGCAGCTGGCATAATTGCAGGAGGCATCGCATATATTGGCACGTATATGCAAGGACCAAAATCAAGTAAACTATCTTTTGCTGGCGACTCTAGAAAATACGATAGGCTCTAGACCCCAAGAATTGTCTTGAGCATCTTTCTGTAATCTACTTCTTTTTTCTCACTACCAGCCGCGGGTAATGAAAACACGAGTGGTTTTGATTTTGTTGCACGTAGTTTTGTCAAATCAGTATTGATTGGTGCGGAGATGTCTTCGCTTATCAAAACAAGACCAACGTCTGGATCATTAGCCAGTTTTTTGATTTGGGAAAATGCGTCAGACGGATTATCCACAACAATTCCCTGAACTCCAGCTAATTGAAAGCTTGTAACGAAAATTCTACTGCCTATAGTAACAATCTTCACATTTAGTAGTCTTTTTGGTACCAATTTAACTTTTTTCGAGCCAAGACGGGATTTAGGAAACCTTGATTTACCTTTACAATTCAGAACATACATGTCAGAAATAGACATGGCAAAAGACGTTTACCTTTTTACGCATGGAAGAATGGATTTGCAAACCAAGTCAGTGGATGCACTTGTTGCAGTGGGATTCTCAAAAGACAAAATACTTGATGCCATGCCAAACAAGGTAGGTAATGTAGGTGATTACATGGCAATGCTTTGGATGCCGCCAAATCCAGATCACATCAAAATTCAAAAAATTACCAAAGTAGAACCGGTAGAACCAGTAGGCGTGATTGGATTGTGGAAAGGAGTCTCAAAAGACGACATATCTACAATTCCACTATAATTCTCATTTTTGGAAATATCATTTCATGATTCGGTAGTTAACTTTGTGGAACAAAAGTTATAAGTAAAAAGACGAGCTGTTGAATGATGACGATAAAGCTTAGTTGTGCCGATTACGGTTTTGAATGCGATTTTATTTTAGAAGGTAAAAAAAGTCTCACATTGATTCAAAAACTACGGGGCCATATGGAAAATGAACACGGAATTGATTATTCAGTTGACGCAATAATTCAAATGATAGTAAACAAGGGTCACTCGCGAGATTCAATCAGAAATGAATAACGGTAGCTATAATTCCGATATCAAACCAGACAAAAAATCAAAATATTCATCATCGGAAAATTTTACAATTTCAACATTGTTTTCATTTTGAGCTAGTTTGACAGACTCGAGATGATAGCAGGGTTTCTTGCCTTTTAGTTTCCCAAAATAATATCCCTCACATGAACAAAAGTCAAACTCGGGAGAAATCCAGTGTTCTTTTCCCATTCCAACCACAGTCCAGATTTGTCTTTGACTGGGCTCAAACAGATGTAGTTTTACTCGTTTTTCTGAAATAATCACATCTGTTTTATTTTCTGTTTTTTCCACAAGAATTTAATCTCAAGTGAGTCGTATATTTTTGGTGGTATTAACAAGGATAGTTCCTTCTCAACCGGTCCTGATACTAGAAGGCCAAAAACGACATTTGATAGCAACTGACCTACACATCGGATTTGAAAGTAATCTAGCCTCAAAACAAATTTTTGTTGGAAAAAATACCAGCATTGTTGAATCAATTGAGCAATTATCATCAGTAATTGATTCTGAAAATCCGGATGATTTGATTCTACTAGGGGACATAAAATCAAGCATAAAAACAATTTCAAGAAACGAATGGGATGAGGTTCCATTGTTTTTAAAAAAACTACAAGAAAAAACAAGCATCATATTAATTCCAGGAAATCATGATTCCAACATACAGAAACTCACACCAGATGGAATAACCATGATCAGTTCGTTTGGTCTTGTAATCGAAAATACATTACTTACACATGGACATACGATGCCAACAGAGAATTTTTCTCATGTGAACAAGATAATTATGGGGCATGTGCATCCAGTGTTTTTTGAGGAAGACTCGGTATTAAACGGACAACGGGTATGGGTGTCATTAAAGGTAGAAAAAGAAAAATTGTTTCCGTCATCTTCAGGTGAGATAGAAATAACAATAGTCCCGTCATTTAACAGATATTTTTATGCAACAAAGAAAAAAACATACAAAAAATCAATTTCTCCAATTTTAGAAAGGATTAAAGATTTTTCTTCCGCAAAAATTGCCACGTTAGACGGTACAATAATTGGGGATGAATCACTTTTGTCTCAAGTGATTTAGATTGGGTCGTATGGCTCAAGCGCTCTTTTAGTAGTTTCATTGGTGTGAAGCCACTCTAGTGTTTTGACAAAGGACTCTGCAAGCTCAGTCGTGGTAAGAACTGGAATTCCAAGCTCAGTTGCCTTTCTGCGAATTTGGTATTCATCATATAGCATGCCCACGTATTTTTCCAAAGTTGATGTAGATGGAATATTTATTATAAAGTTAATTTTATGCTCATAAAGCAAATCCGAGATGTTTGGCTTTCTGTGTGGCTCGCTGATTTTGTAGACAATTTCTACATCTTGAATGTTTTTTTCAGACAAAAATTCTGCAGTGTGCTCTGTTGCAAGTATTTTAAATCCAAGATGTTTTAGAATTGCCATTGTTTGTAGCATTTTTTCCTTGTTTTCTGCGCCTCCAATTGTAATTAGTGCAGTTCCTTGTTTTGCCAAATTGTATCCAACGGAAATCAATCCCTTTGCCAGTGCATCATAGAAGCTATCGCCAAAGCATGCAGCCTCACCAGTTGATTGCATCTCTACTCCTAACACAATGTCTGCGCCATCAAGCTGCATAAATGAAAACTGTGGCACTTTTATTCCATGGATTTGGGTTTTCTTCCACTTGTCTGAGGGGATGTTCGGTAATTGTTTTCCCAAAACTGCACGTGCCGCAAGGCTGATAAGATTTGTCTTTATTAATTTAGAAACAAATGGCATTGAGCGAGATGCTCGGATGTTTAGCTCAATTACATAAACTTGATCATTATGAATCAAGAATTGTAAATTGAATGGTCCTTTGATGTTAAATGATTTTGCAATTTTGTTTGAATAATCAGTTATAGTTTCAACTTGTTTGTTGTTAAGACGCCATGGTGGAATAACCATCATTGAGTCGCCAGAATGAACTCCTGCAGCATCAATGTGTTCTACAATTGCGCCGATTATGACGTTTTTTCCATCAGAGACGCCATCAACGTCGACCTCAAGCGAGTTTAGCATGAATTTTGTAATTACTACTGGATGATCAGGGGAAAGAGTAGTTGCCTCTCCAACATATTTTGCAAGCTCTTCTTGTGACCATACCACCTTCATTGCAGCACCACTTAGCACGTAAGACGGCCTTACCAAAACAGGATATCCAACCTTTATTGCAAAGGATTTTGCTTCAGAAAAGCTTGAGAATGCCTGCCAGTGAGGTTGTTTTATGTGTAATTTATCAAGGATTTTGCTGAATTTGGAGCGGTCCTCTGCCATATCAACATCTTGTGCCGAAGTGCCCAAGAGACAAATTCCTGCTTTTGCAAGCTGTGGTGTGAGATTGTTTGCGGTTTGACCTCCAACTGATGTGACCGTACCCTTTGGATTTTCAAAATCCGCAATGTCCAAAATTCTCTCAAGGGTCAACTCCTCAAAATACAATCTACTACAAATATCATAATCTGTTGAAACAGTTTCTGGATTACAGTTTACAACAATCACATTTTGTTCGCCATTTTCCTGTAACCCCCAAACCATGTTGACTGTTCCCCAGTCAAACTCTACACTACTTCCAATTCGGTATGGCCCTGCGCCAAGGACAACTATACCTCTCTGATCAGAATTAATTTGGATATCGTTTTCAGTTCCCCCATATGTTATGTAAAGATAGTTTGTCTTTGCGGGCCACTCTGCTGCAAGCGTATCAATTTGTTTTACGACTGGAAGAACTCCAAGTTCTTTTCGAAGTTTTCTTACTTCGAACTCATCTTTATTTATAGAACGCCCTATCTGCCTGTCAGAGAATCCAAAATGTTTTGATTTTTGCATTAGTTCAGAATCCATGGTTTTTTCTTTTAGCTGTTGTTCCACATCAACAATGTTTCTTATTTTTTCAATAAACCACGGATCAATTGCTGAGAGTTTTTGAATTTTTTCAATAGAGATCCCTTTCTTTAGAGCAGCTGCAACATAGTACAGAATGTGATCGTTTGGATTCAAAAGATGATTTTCAATGTCTTCCACGTCGTATGATTTTCCATTGGCACGGTTCAGAACTAGCCCATCGTTACCAATGTCAAGCATTCTGATTGCTTTTTGTAATGATTCCTCAAATGTTCTGCCAATCGCCATTACTTCGCCTACTGATTTCATGGTTGGTCCAAGCTTACGGTTTGCTAGTTCAAATTTAGCAAAATCCCAGCGAGGATGCTTACACACTATATAATCCAAAGAAGGCTCAAAGCACGCAGTAGTCGTTTTTGTGATGTGATTTACAAGTTCTGGTAACGAATACCCAAGTCCTATTTTTGCAGACATGTATGCAAGAGGATAACCGGTTGCCTTGCTTGCCAAAGCAGATGATCTTGAAAGTCTTGGATTAATTTCAATTGCAACGTAACTATCAGAAGTTGGCTCTAATGCAAACTGGATGTTACATTCGCCAACAATTCCAACATGTTTTGTTGCGCGCAATCCTGCAGAACGCAACATGTGGTATTCTCGGTTGTCAATTGTTTGTGATGGTGCAACAACAATGTTATCGCCAGTATGCACTCTCATGGACAGGACATTTTCCATGTTGCATACAATGACATTGTTTCCTTCATAGTCTTGCATTACTTCGTATTCGATTTGTTTCCAGTGCCCAATGTATTCTTCAATTAGTGCTTGTCTTACAAGACTTGCATTGAGTCCGCGCTCAACAATTTCATGTAATTCATATTCATTATATGCTACTCCTCCACCCTTACCCCCAAGGGTATAGGCAACTCTAATTATCACAGGATATCCAAGTTCTTCTGCAGCATTTTTTGCATTATCAAATGAGTTAACGGTTTTACTTTTGAGTACCGGTACTCCACATTCTGTCATGGAGTCCTTGAATAGCTGCCTATCCTCTGTTTTTTTTATTCCAGGAATTTGTGTTCCAAGCACTTTGACTCCATATTTTTGCAAGACTCCCAGCTCGTCAAGCTTTACTCCACAATTTAGTGCAGTTTGGCCGCCATACCCAAGCATTATGCTGTCTGGTCTTTCGGATTCAATTATTGATTCTACATACTCGGGAGTAACTGGTAGCAAATACACTTTGTCGGCAAAACGAGTATCAGTCTGAATTGTTGCGATATTTGGATTGATCAATACGCTTTTCAGACCGTCTTCTCGTATGGCCTTGAGACATTGACTGCCGGAGTAGTCGAATTAGCGGTCGTTTTTGCGACTTTCGCCTGCTTCTCCGATCTTTATTGCCCCACTACCAAGAACTAGAATTTTTTTCAGGTTTTCATTTCTTATTAGAATCTCCCCCCTTGATCAAGTTTTTTAGCTCTTCAAAGACGTATCTACAGTCATATGGTCCCGGTGATGCCTCTGGATGAAACTGGACTGCGATGACTTTTTTTTGTTTGTGTTTTATTCCTTCGACTGTATTATCGTCTGTATTTGTAAACCATAAATCAAAATCAGTATTCCCTAGTGAGTTTGGATCAATTCCATAACCATGATTTTGGCTTGTAACATAGACTTGGTTATTTTGTAAATTAAGACATGACTTGTTTTGTCCCCTATGGCCATACTTGAGCTTGTAAGTTTCTGCCCCCCCTGCAAGTCCAATTATTTGGGCGCCAAGGCAAATGCCAAGTGTTGGAATGTTTTTTTCAATTAGTTGTTTTGCAGTTTGAATTGTTTGGGGACATTTTTCCGGATCACCTGGGCCATTACTTAGAATTACACCTTTTGGATTGTATGATAAGACCTTGTCAATTGTTGCATTCCATGGCAGCTTGATCACCTTATACCCAAGGTCTCGAATGTTTCTCAAGATTGCGTTTTTTACTCCAGTGTCAATCACTACGATGACGTCGTCTTCGTCGCCATATGTTTGAGGTTCTTTTGTTGAAACTTGGTCCATGAATTCTTCTGATGTGTATGATTTGGCGTCTGCGAGTTGTTTTTTGATGGATTCAACGTCAATTTCAGAATCAGACACTACAAGTGCTGCCATCATGACACCGCTTACTCTAAGCTTTTTTGTTAGTTCCCTTGTGTCTATTCCAGAAATTCCTGGGATTTTCTCATTGTACATCCATTCATCCAGAGTCATGGCAAGATTCCAGTGACTTGCAACCTCGGATAACTCATGAACCACCAGACCGCGTGCCTGAATTTTGTCTGATTCAAAGAATTGAGATATTCCTGATTCGTCTTTTAGTGAAGGATCTGGAACGCCATAATTGCCAATTAAGGGATAAGTCAAGGTCAGAATTTGGCCCGCATACGACGGATCAGTCAGAGTTTCAGTGTAACCTACCATTCCAGTGTTGAATACCAGTTCGCCAAAAACAGTCTTTTGGTACCCAAAGCCCTTTCCATCCATAACGGTACCGTCAGATAAAATTAGTTTTCCGTGTTTGTTTGCAAACTGGGCTTTTTTTATCGAAATTGTGACCCTCAAAAAGTGGATTTGTAAGCAGATTTAAGTTTTTTGAGATGATCGCAAACAAAAAGTTAGAGGGCTCTGAACTGCTCGCTCCACTTGTAGTAAGCTCGGATCATATCCATTGAAACGCTTGGCTTTCTTCTTGCCATCATTTCCTTAAAGTCATTACTGGTTAGATCGCGTGGTTGTGATGGTGTTTCACCTGCAACTGGCTCATGATAGTCAGGTGCGCTAAACAATTCGTTTACAATCATCAATTGTGCTGACTGACAGATATCTTTAATGTCACTTGCACTATACCCGTCAAATATTTTTGCAAGATCAGTTGACTTGACCTTGTCGTCTTTTTTGAGTGGGTGAGTATACAGATCAAAGAGTTTCTCTCTTGCCTCAAGGGTCGGTAGTGGAACGTAGACTCTTTTTTGGAATCTTCTTAGGAATGGCCAGTCAAGACTCCAAGGCTTGTTTGTTGCGCCAATCACATACAGCTGGATGTCCTTTCCTTTTCCGTTGATTCCGTCCATTTCAGTTAGGAATTGGTTCTTTGTTCTTACTTCACCTCCAACTTCGCTGTTTCTATTTCCCAAAAGGGAGTCGATTTCATCTATGAATAATATTACGGGTTTGTGTTCTCGCTCAGCATACCCTCTTGCCATCTTGAATACCTTGGAGACATTCTTTTCTGCCTCGCCAAGCCACTTGCTCATCATGGATGCAGCGTCAACTACGATAAAGTAGCCTTCAATTTCATTTGCAGTTGCTGCTGCAAGAATCGTTTTACCGCATCCTGGTGGACCATAAAGGAGAATTCCGCGAGGCCAGCCAAGTGGAAACAGGTCAGACCTTTGTGTAGGATATACGATTGATTCACGTAATGCGCTCTTTGCGTCATCTAGCCCAACTACTTCTTTCCAGCTGACGTCTGGCTTTTCCTTCATTATTAGGTCATCAAAATCATCTTCGTCCTTTTTCTTCTCAAGGGATGCTTTTTGTTCTGCAGGAGTTGCATTTGGGTCAACTGCAGGCTCGATATCTACACCGCGTGTCATCTGCAATGCCTTTATTCTGTTTTCATAAGCACGACACCTATCAGTGTAAACTTTGTTTAGCTTGTTATCAGGATACAGATGGATTAATTTTACAAGAGAATCGATTGCTCTTTGGTAACTTGCAATTGCCATTCCCCTTGCACCTTGGGAATCAAGCTTTATAGCATCAGAGGCATACTTGCTTGCATTATTTTCCAATTCTTGTGGGGCTAGACTCATCTCAAATTACCTGCTCGTGTTGGACTGGAGAATTTTGTTGGTATGCATGTGTGTAAACAGGTGTAGCAGGTTTTGTTAAATTTATTCTACCTTCTTTTGAGGCGGTTCCTGGTTTTGTCTTATCATCAAAAGACAGACTTGTTGATACGTCACCTTGCGCTGTTTTTATTTCGGAGACTGAAGACTGGGCTGAAATTATCAATTCTTGTATTTGGTCATTTATTGTTCCAAGTGAAAAAGTCGAATTTCTAATCAGATCTGCAAATTCCTTCAAAATAGCATATGTGTCCTTTTTATGATGGTATTTTATGAGTACTTGTTCAGTCAGCCCAAGTATCATATCAAGGTCTTCTAGTTCCTCCCGAGACATCTTTGCTATTTTTTGTTCGTATTTTGGGTTTGATTCCAGGATTTTCTTTTTAACAAGCGCTGAGATGCCCCTTACCTTTTCGAGATCTTTATCCAAACTACTTGATTCAAAGGACTTCATAAGTATCACAGGCTTGCTAGAAATTTAGATTAGGGTACTGCTTGCGAATTTTAGATTCTGCTATCAAATTTACTTCATCTAGGATTTGTTTGGATTCGAGGTTCGTTTGTTTGAAATCAAATTTGGCCTCAATCAAACTCCCCGAATCCATAACAATGCTGCCCAAAATCCCGGAAAGCTCAATCAAATCCTGACTAATCTGAGGGAATGTAAGATAGATGTTAGAGTTTACAGTCCTTAGAATAGATATCATTGGAGACATAGTTTCTGTAATGTTGCTAATTTGGAATATTGATTCAAGTCTTTTTTGAATCATTTTGATTGTAGTTATTGCAGAGGTTAGAGTTTCTTCATATTCCACCTGTTTGTTGAATTCATAGTTTTCTTTGATCGTGTCCTCATTTTGAAGATAAAATTTCAGGTTGGATTTTCTTGCCAGTATCCATTGCTTTTGTAATTTGTCAAATATTGTATTTGTCAAATATACAGAATATTCCAGTCTTGGCTTTATTGTAAGGGCGTATGGGTTTGGCAGAACCTGAACCATATCATTTACAAACACTGAACTTGCGGCCATGTCTTGATCATCAAGCCAGATTCTTGTTTATTAGAACGGTGTCACAAATTTTGGTTTAACCGCAGTTACAGTATACGAGGGGGACAATCTAGAGTTTTTTTTCTAGTATTTGTTCAATGAAATTGACAACGGATCTTACCTAAGAATCCTAAAACATAGGTCATGGTAAAAGAACACGAGCTAACTGTAAGTTTGGAGGAGTTTGGCCTCTCAAAATACGAGGCTCGTGCCTATGTAACACTAGTCACAAAGGGGACAATTTCTGCAAGCGAAGTCGCCTATTATTCTGAGCTACCAAGAACCAAAGTCTATCCAGTTTTGTTAAAGCTTCAACAAAAAAAACTTGCAATTTTGTCAAAAAGTAAACCGGTAATGTGCACTGCCATCGCACCAGATGATGCATTTGATGAAATCGTACATGAGCAGATAAACAAGGTGGATGCGATGAATACTCTTGTTTCCAATTTAAAGAAAATTAGTGAAGAAAGTAAGAAATCACGCGGCGCCGAAGAAAAGAGATACTTTCATCTCCATCAAAATTATGTTGTAGAACAAATGCGTACCATGATTGATGGTGCAAAATCATCAATTCACATAATGTCAGATTCGTGGGGTCTGAGTATTCTGGCAGAATGTAAAGAAGAACTGCTTTCAGTATTAAGAAGGAACCTCGAAGTCAGATTAATCGTGCCATCACAAGTAATTGGCGGAGAGTCATTTAGGGCAATTCCAGACGGAGTGAAAATCAGGTCTTCAGAAATTATTCAAAATTGTTTCATCTTTGATGATACTGAGCTTCTTTTGATTGACAGTACAAATGGAAAGGGGGCAATATTTACGGCAACTGACATCCTAGGTGGAAACCAGACCAAAGTTTTTGCTCAAGTTTGGAAGATTGCATTTAAAATAGACAATCTTTCAGTGATGACAAAGAGCCAGGCACTTGAGGTCTACAAGATAATCAATGTGATAAATGAAAACGGCCTTGGCTTTGTTCTCAATTCCATCATAAACTCGAAGAACAAATTTGTTGATTTTATGAAATTTTTGGACAAAAACGGCATATCGCTAAAGGACAGGCCGCTAGAAGAAATTCTGGACATTGTAAATTCAACACTAGAGATAACATGTGCAGGTAAGATTCAGTACGATCCAAAAACAAACAACATAACACTAGAATCAAAGGTAAACAGCGGCCATTCCTTGCCATGGGCAATGCTAATTGGAAGCTATCTTGAACAAAAGGGCCAAAGCACCAAAATGACTTATCATGTTGATTCGCACAAGGGCGAGCTAGTCCATCTGAAGATAAACAGCTAAATTCAAAAAATTAAAACAGCGGAATAAAAATCAGTCTTTGTGATTGACGAGAAATTAGAGTCGCTTGGCATAAGATTGCCAATTCCTCCAAAACCTGCAGGCTCTTACATACCGATTGTGATATCAGGAAACTTGGCATTTGTTTCAGGACAGATTCCAATGCAAGACGGCAAAGTCGCATACACTGGCAAAGTTCCAACCGAAAGAACACTTGAAGACGCAAAGAGTGCAGCAAGAATTTGCGCAATCAACATCTTAGCACAGCTAAAGGCAAATCTTGGCAACCTAGACAGGATATCAAAAATAATTCGAGTGTCGGGGTTTGTAAATTCGGCAATTGATTTTACTGAACATCCAAAAATAATAAACGCGGCATCAGATTTGTTTTTTGAAATTTTTGGCGAAAAAGGAAAACACTCAAGAATTGCAGTCGGAGTATCAAGCCTTCCTCTAAATTCTACTGTCGAAATAGATATGATTGTAGAATTTACTTCTGGTTGAGCCTTGAGTTAAATTCCTTGACAAAGGCAAGAATTTTTGCTTTTGGAATCACTGCGCCACATGCCTTATCATGCCCTCCGCCCGAACCCCCAAATTCTGCTGCAAGTGAATTTACTAGTCTTCCAAGATGAATATTGCATGACTTGGAGCCTCGAATTGATACTGCATAGATGCCATGATCAACTCGTTCCTTGTAGGCTACTCCAACTTCCTTTCCTGAAAGTCCTAAAACAAAATTGACTGCCCCGCTTGCACCGGCATCCATAATTTCCATGTAGCCAAGATTCTTCATTGTCTTGAGTGATTTTTTGACCTTTGCAATCATTCCTGCAAGTTTTTCAACTTGGATTTGTGCAAACTCGAAGAAATTTGGAATTTCATGAGGGTATTTTGATTCACTTAAAATCTCGACTAGATACAACAGGTAATCCGGATCTTTTTGATGCCCAACTATGTTGTATGTGAGAACGGTTGCTGAAATCAGTGCAAATTGTCGGTCATAGATTTGCAAAAGCTTTGCGCCCTTTGGCCTGTCTTCCATGTAATCAGTTATTGCAGCACACGCGGCAACAAACGAAGAATGATCAGATAGCTTTGACTTGTATGCATCATAGACTTGTACTGTGGTGCATTCATTTGTATCATGAATTACTTTGATTTTTGCCTTTTCTAGTTTTTTTACTATTTCAGGGTCAATATCATGATGATCAATATACGTAATTGAGATTCGTTTTTTTCTAAGACTTGAAAGAATATCTACAAATTTGTCTTGATTGTTTTTTGCAAGCCCCAAATCACAGATAAACAAAGTTTTTAGTTTTTCATCTTGGGCAAGCGTTTCTAATGCAGTCATCATGCCGGGATAATCAATTAGGATTGACTCGCCGCCATGTGCTTCGCGGATAAGGGCTGCAGCACTTATGCCATCTGTATCCTCCATGTGAGAAAGACAAACTACTTTACTCCGTAGTTTTTTTGCAGTTTTTGTTTTTTTTGCAGCAGTCACATTCGCCCTCTTTAGCTACCTTATTTAAATCAAAAAGGAAAACTAGTCTTTTTTGTGTTGGATGTTTGTAACCAAAATTTGTTTTCGGTCTTTATCAGAAAGTGCAGAATACACATCATAAAATGTCAATCCCTCAAGCTGTGTCTTTTTATCAATTTCTGCTAACTTTGAGAGAACCTCGGGCGAGGCTCCAAGTATGAAATCGTCTACTTGCTGCATAAATTTACGCTCGACTTGAGTCATGGTTTTTATCAAAAAATATGCCTATACTGGCAAGCTTTACCATATTAGACTAAATGCTAAATTTAGTGCAGCGCTCAGGCAGTTTTAACGTAATTTTTGTTCAGACAGGAGGCAGCACACGTGCTTATGTATTTATCATTCATTTTTTTATTTTAAAAAAATGAACAAGATTGGTTTTTCCAAAATATTAAGGATTAAAAAGAAATTTCTTTGGTGCTTCTTGTTGATTAAACCGTTTTGGAATCCTTACTGTAAAAGTTGTACCCTTACCAACAATACTTGAAACAGTAATCGTACCACCATGTTGATCTACGATGTTTTTACAGCTAGAAAGACCAAGTCCAGTACCAGTCTGCTTTGTTGTAAATAACGGCTCAAATATCTTTTGCAGATCATCTGGAGTAATTCCAAGTCCAGAATCAGTTACTTTGATTACAACAGAATTGTTGTCCATGGCATCATCAAACATTTCCACATCGATAGTTCCTTCATTGTTTTCTATTGCTTGAATTGCATTTACCAACAAATTAACAAAAACGATTTCTATTTTTTCAGGATCGCAGAAAGCTACAGAATCATTGTGTGAAATGTTGATTGTTATATTAGACGGCACTTCAATTCGTCCCATGATGTCTTGTAAAATCATAGAAAGTGAACAGTCTTTCTTTTTTAACTGAGGTATCCTGACACAATCTAAAACATCTTCAAGCTGATGTTGAAGAAGACGCGAGGTATTTTGTATGACAGTGAGGGGATTTCGCAGGTCGTGTGCAATTCGTGCTGCTAGTTGACCTATTGCGGAAAGACGTTCTGCTTTGAGTAGTTCTTCAGTTTTTTGTCTTACTTCATCTCTTAGTTGATCACGTTGTTGCTCTAACTCATACTGGGTTTCCTCAAGTTTTACCATGTTGTCTTGTAGTTTGATATTTAGCTCTTCTGTTTTGGCTTTTTCAGATTTTAATTCCACATTTTGTGTGAGTATTTCCTGATTTTTCATTTCCAATGATTTGTTGTTGTCAGAAATTTTTGCCACCATAGAGTTTATGGCATTTGAAATATCCTTTATTTCGTCTTTTGCGTGAATATCAATCGGTCTTGGATTGTGAATGTTTTGTTCTGAGCATGCCTTGATCAGTCTCCTTATTGGGCTGGACAATTTTTCTGAAATGAAAAATATTGCAACAATTGCCGCAAGGATTATTGTTATTCCCACTACCATAATGATAGTTTTCAGATTATCAAGAGTCTGAGTATCACTCAAAACCAAAGAATGCGGCATTTCGTACACCAATATCCAATCAAATGTAGGTAGTTTTTCATACACAACATGATGTAACTCACCGTTTTTGTGATAAGAGCCAGCACCATTTTCTTTGATCCTGACTTCATCTACTAGATTTTTAAATTCGTCAGAATCAGATATCGCAGTGACTGGTGGAAAATAATTTTCTGGAACCAGGGATATGTTATCTGTGTTAAATTGGTAGTCAGAATCTGCAACAAGAAGTCCCTTTGGATCAATTACGTACATTCGTCCATTTTGTATTTTAATTAGATCTTGAAAAATTGACATTGGCATTTCAAAGTGAAATATCGCTGGCTTTTGTCCACCGCCCAAAACAACGGGAGAGGCATATGCAAAAACCCATCTATTTGTATCAGGCGAAACGTATGGATATTGTACATGTACTTGATATTTTTCCATTTGAAAAGAGGGCTTGAAAAACGGCGCACTTGATTCCTCAGAAGAGAGATCTCCGATAGGGGCAGTCTTTGTCAACACCAATCTTGCATGCTCTTGACCTGATGTGTCAATCAGACAAGTCTCATCAACTTGGAATTTTTCTTGAAAATTATAAATTGCATATTCTAGTTTTTCTTTTAATTCCCTTTGCCTATTGGTAACCTGAAGAACCCCATCTTTGTAGACTACTCCCGCCTTTGTTTCTGGAAGCTCAAAATATTCTTCAAACAGTGGATTTTTGAGTGTATAGATAAGATCCTCTGTTGCTCTTGAATGTAATGTTTCTATCTGATTTTTCTTTTCTTGCAATACTGCAGTCATTTTATGCATTGCGGATTTGGTGATGGCTTCTTCCGTGTACTGGAAGGTAAAATGCGATGTCAGTCCTACTGATAAAATTACCAATATCGAAGAAATTAGAACAAGTTGAGTCCTTATTTTCACACTCGGTATTTGCTGATAATTATTCATTATTTTTTGTTCATATTATAAATACAAACAACTTTTTACAGCACAAGCCTGATTTTGCAAAATATCCTATTGATTAGGATGTGCGAATGGAAGCCTAATAGAATCACAGTCATGAATTCTTCCAGGCTAGATTCTTGTAGGTATTATTTGTGAATGGATACGCCAAACTTTCACATCCTAAAATTTGAACTAGTTAAAGCACCGAGCAAACAACGCGTGCAAGAGTTGATTGTCTCAATGTCCAGTGCAAAACTTAATAGGCAAATTTCAAGCAAAAAATACCAAATTGGAAACAAAAAACATTGGATTAAGGGATATCGAGATTGCCGATACCAAGATTTCAGACATCGATGGGGATAGAGGCAAGCTAATTTATCGCGGTTATGACATTTTAGATCTAACAAAAAATTCAACTTTTGAGGAAACAGCCTATTTGCTGTTAAACGATGACTTGCCAACAAAGGCGGATTTTGATGAATTTGTGCAAAGACTAGTTGGTGCGCGCGACATGCCAAGACAAATGCAATCAAACATGAGAAACTGGAGAAAAAACGCAGACCCGATGGTCATGCTACAGGCATTTGTGGTTGCACTTGCAGGATACTATGATGATGAGGGAGCGACCGAGGAAGAGATCAACTACCATAGTGCAGTAAATCTGATTGCAAAAATACCAACTATTGTTGCAAGCTGGGAGCGAGTCAGAACAGGCAAGGAAATTGTGGATCCAGACCCAAGATTAAGCCATGCAGGAAACTTTTTGAATATGCTTGTTGGCGAAAAACCTGATCAGGAAACTGAGAGAATTTTTGATATTTGTTTGATATTGCATGCAGATCACACCTTTAACGCATCAACGTTTGCTGCGCGCGAAGTGGCATCAACTGGTGCACACATATATTCTGCAGTCAGTGCGGCAATAGGGGCACTGAGTGGCCCTCTTCATGGCGGGGCAAACTATGAAGTCGTAAAGATGTTGCTTGAGATTAAAACAGCTGATAATGCAGAGTCATGGGTAAAAGAAAGACTTGCAAAAAATGAGAAAATCATGGGAATGGGCCATGCAGTTTACAAAACATATGATCCGCGTGCCCAAGTGCTCAAGGAACTCTCAAAGAAGCTTGCAAAAAAAACAGGACAGCCATGGTACGACATAACAGAAAAAATAGAAGAAGTAACTATTAGAGAAATGAAAAAGCAAAAAGGAATTGACATTTATCCAAATGTCGATCTGTATAGCGCATCACTGTATTACATGCTCAAAATACCACCTGATCTTAACACACCTATTTTTGCCATATCACGAATTGCGGGATGGGTATCACACGTAGTTGAGGAAAAGTTTGCACAAGCTGCGCCAAAGCCAGTATTATATAGACCAAAAGCAAACTATGTCGGAAAATATTGTGGGCCACAGGGCTGTGAGTACAAACCATTTAAACTAAGATAGTAAAAACCATTAATTGCGGTTCTGGAATACAGTATATGGTCTGGATCAAGTGGAATGATTACGGTAAGAAAACAAAAAAGCGCAGCCAAACAAAAAAGACAAAGAAATCATCAAAGCCAAGAATTGAACCGCGCAGTAAAATCATTCCAGGAAAACACAAAGTAGAATTCAAAAGGGCAAGTGAACTGCTAAAGGATTAGTTTCTAGAGTTAAGCCACTGCTGTGCTCTTGAATTAATGTCATGCTTGTAAAGCACTTGGAATACCATTTCATAAAACGTGATTCCTTTTTTTTGCGCTTGGGAGTCAAGCCACTTTATGCCTTCTGCAAGTTCAGGGTCGTTGTCCGAAAACTCGACTAATTCATCGACCATTTTCGTAAAGAAAGCAAAGGATCTTTGCATCAAGATTTTATTTTCAGATTGATTATTCAGACCTGAATTCAAATTATATAGACTAACGGCGACTTTTTGATTGACCATGGAACACCTTTTGTATTCTAATGGAAACGCAAAGAGGATCTCCTGGGTAATCAAAACTAAAAATGATCTAAAAGAACAATGGCGAGATCATGCAGATATTTTTCTTGACAAGGTAACAGAACTACAATCAAAGTATATCGCATTGCATGTTGGGTTGTTTTGGTCAATTGGCGTTTTTATAATAAAAAATGAAGATACTGTAAAAATCATGCTTGATTC
>JAENJF010000066.1 GCA_016844685.1 Candidatus Nitrosotenuis sp.
GAAAAGAATTTGTTAAAAGTTACTGGCGGGTTCATACCTGGAGACAAGGCGTATTGTAAATCCAACAAATGACTTTCTGCCTGTTTTTTGTTTATCCAAAAGGTATCCGTGCCAACTGGAATTATTCTACAAATATCTTAAAAGTAGACAAGTCTATAGGGATTTCTTTTGAACCGAACGAAAATGGCATACTTGATTTAATGCCAATTGCTTCAAAACTGAGTAACATTAATTCAAGAGTTATAGTCGCCTTTCCTAACCAGATAAGTTTCTGTTCTCTTTCATATCTAATTTCTAAATTATTCATTGATACACTTGCGATTAATTGAAACGTAACTTTTTGTGGGGAGGTTGATATTCCATTAATTACTACTTCATATTCCACAAAGGGTTTGATTGGTGGGGTCAGCTCAAAATTTAGATCAAATTTTACATTTGGATTTTTATCTTCTGAATTTTTTCTAATATTATCAATAATGACAGTAACAAATTCATTAGAAATATGTGCTAGGATCTCATTTGCTAATGTTGAGATTAGTTTTGATAAAATAGCATTTTTTCCTTGTTTTGTTTTTTTGTAAAAATCTACAAATTCTAATAGTTGAGTATTACGCTTTACTTGTTCTGGATCGTTTAGAAGAAAGTTTATCGCTTTACTCAATTCAGGATTTACTACTTCAACAATGTTTTCATAAGACGTTTTTAATCACCTTTCTATACCACTCCTTAATACACGAATTTCTATTCTAAGATCAGCGTGACCCTGCTGTCCATTTCTTGTGTCAAGATACTTCTTGATACCATAACCTCCACCGGCACCAGCTGCAATTATGGTGCCAGTTACAACCTCTATTGGAAATCTGGGCTCTCTGATTACAATCGAAAAATTTCTTTCGTCTTTTTCACCATCATTATCTGTTACAATTACTTTAGCATTGTATCTTCCAGGGTTTAAGTTGAAAGAAAAAGTAGCGAGTTCAGGAGAGTTTTGATGCCTAACGTCTAGTTTTTGCTCACCAACAAAAAATTCTATAGTAAAATTATCTTCTATGCCAGGATCGGTAAATAACACGTTAAGCGGTAATGCCTTACCATCTTCAATCTCATAATTTTGTAAACTAGATGTGATTTTAGGAGGTGCATTCAAAACCGATATGGATTTTGTGGCTGAATGCCGTTTTCCGTTTATGTCAACAACACTCAATGATATTAGGTATGAACCATCATCAGCGAATACAAAAGATGCCTCTTTTGATGAACTTATTAGGTTTCCATAATCTATTCTCCATTCATAACTTTTGACTCTGTTAGGATCCTTTACCTCAGCAACAAATGAAACTTTATCTCCTTCTTTTACATTATTTTGATTTATAATTATTTGTGGATTTAATGGCGGTGTTGTAGGAGGAGGATTTTTTGCAAAAATTGTTACCTGTGCGATTCTAGTTTGTGACTGAGAATCCGTTACAGTTAGGGTAACAGGATAATCACCGACAGTTACAAACTGCTTATCAAATGATTGTTCAGTTCTAGCCTCACCATCTATGTTCCACAAAAAATTATGCGGCCCCTTACCACCACTAACTTCTGCCTCAAAGTGCGCCCAAAATGAAACTATTCCATTAGTTGAGTCTGTTATTATTTTTACTGTATACGGAATGGATGACAGTACCTCTACGCCATATGATTCACTTTTAACTTCAAAATGTTCATCATCGTATAAAACATAGATTTGATGTCCCCCCACGTCTTCAGATTGTGGTGTCCACGGTATTGCGAACTGTCCCTTTTGATCAGTACGTTTTACTGCTATGGCAATGCCATCAACTACGAGTTTAATTCGTTTATCGAATTTATCATCTGCAACTAAACGACCACTAAAAGTTACTGTTTGTCCCAAGGTAACTTGAGTTGATGGTGTTAGCGGTTCGAGAATTAACTGGATTTTAGTTTCAATAGGTCGCTGGTATACATAAAGTGAATAATTTTGACTTGTGTGAGGAGTGTCATCAACTGTGTAAGCAACTGAAAAAATCAAATAGTTGTTACCGCGATATTCTGCCTCCCATTGTGCCAAAAACTTACCATCAATATCAGTCACATCTGTGGCGATTTCTATATCGCTTACTTGATCAATAATTTGTACAGTAACATCATGTGCCGGTTCTGGGTGACATATACTCAAATAACTTTCACATGGTATTACTACAGTTCCTGTAAAGACAACCGACTTGCCATCTTCAACACTTGTTGGGGGTGGATTCAATGTTACTACATAGGCAAACACTGATTGGGGAACAAAAAGTAAACCAACAACAATTAGCGCTAAAGATATCCAAACAGTGAAATGGATATTAGGCGTTTTGATGAAAGAAAATAGTGACAGTTATTTGTAAAGATTTCTCTTGTTTCTATGGATACAAACTAAAAATCTAGAAAGCGGGGGACGACACTTTGGATGGTGGAACACAAATTGATACTTGTGTTGGTGGTGCTGGAACAAACATCAACACTAACTGTGAATGATAATTCTACATTTTGGTTTTCTGAGAGTATCAAACTAATTTAGCTGTTCTCTTGCCTGAAACTTGTCTTTTAGGTTGATTCTTTGATAGGTTGGCCGATTCTACAAAAATTACATATAGTATTGAACAGCTATTTTTTCCGCAATCTTGATTTCCTTTTGTATTTTCACTTTTTTTAGCGCTTCTTCAAAGTGTCTCATTGTTACCTTGGCACTGTCAACTTGTTTTTCAGCTTCTTTTGGATCCGGATACTTTCCTAGGAATTCATGTATGACAATTGATGCTGCCGTATTTGCAATGGCTGCTACATCTGCGCCACTAAGCCCGTCTGAGGAATCCGCAATTTTTTCTAAATCAACATAATCTGGATTTTTGCCCGTATCTGAACTGACTTCCTTATCGATAGGAATTTCCTTTGTACTTATCTCTAGAATTTTTTTCCTACCTTCCTTGTCTGGCATTGGTACTAGTATCACTCTATCAAACCTGCCAGGCCTTAGAAGTGCAGGATCGATCATATCTGCTCTGTTTGTTGCAGCAATCACAACTACTCCATAAAGTGTTTCAATTCCGTCCATCTCAGTTAAGATCTGACTAACAACTCTTTCAGTAACTGAAGAATCTCCACCCATACCTCTAATGGATGCAATTGAGTCGATTTCATCAAAAAACACTATACATGGAGATGACTGTCGTGCTCTTCGGAAAATCTCTCTTATTCCTCTTTCTGACTCTCCAAGCCATTTTGATAACAGTTCGGGGCCTCTAATTGAAATGAAATTCGCCTCACTTTCAGTTGCAACTGCTTTTGCCAAAAGTGTCTTTCCAGTGCCGCTTGCTCCATAAAGTAAAATCCCGCGAGGTATCTTGTAGCCTAGGTTTCTATAAAATACCGGATACTTCATTGGCCACTCTACTGCTTCTTGAAGTTCTTGCTTTACCTTTGTTAATCCACCTATGTCGTTCCAAGAAACATCTGGATTTTCTATGTATACCTCACGCATCCCAGCTGGTATGATTTCTCGAAATGCATTGTTGTAGTCATCTGCATTTACTATTAATTTATCCAAAACTTCAGATGAAATTTTTTCATCTGCCAAATTAATTTCAGGTAGCAATCTTCTCAAACACTTCATCGCTGCTTCTTTACAGAGATATTCTAAATCCGCACCAACATAACCGTGACTTATGGATGCAAGTTTATCCAAATTAACATCGTCTGCTAGTGGCATGTTTCTGGTGTGTATCAAAAGTATCTCATGTCTTCCCTTTTTTTGCGGCACTTTGATTTCAATTTCCCTATCAAATCTTCCAGGTCTTCTAAGTGCCGGATCCAACGAGTTTGGTCTGTTTGTTGCAGCAATGACAATTACCTTGCCTCTTGCCTCAAGACCATCCATGAGTGAAAGCATTTGTGAGACTACTCGCCTTTCTACTTCCCCCGTGACCTCATCGCGTTTTGGGGCTATGGAATCAATTTCGTCAATGAAAACAATGGTTGGGGATTTTTCTCTTGCCTCTTTGAAAATTTCTCGCAGTCTTGCCTCGCTTTCCCCATAAAACTTGCCAATTATCTCAGGACCTGAAATGCTGATAAAATGGGCATTACTTTCATTTGCAACTGCTTTTGCCAAAAGTGTCTTGCCTGTACCTGGTACCCCGTAAAGCAAAACACCTTTTGGTGCCTCAACTCCAAGTTTTTCAAAAATCTCTGGATGCCTCATTGGAAGCTCAACCATCTCTCTAACTTTTCGTATCTCATCTGTCAGGCCGCCTATGTCCTCATATGATATGTGTGGGATTCCGTGCAAGGATTCACTTTTCTCACCGATAACAAACGTGGTCTTTTGAGTTACAATCACTGCATCTGCGGATGGCGTGACATCTATTACCTGAAAAGTTAATCTGCCGCCAAAATACCGAACCATAACATAATCCCCTACTATAAGAGGCGTATTTTCTAGCGACTCTGTGAGGTATCTCTCATCAATTGATGGGATTACCTCAAGTGGAGCTACAACAATTTTTTCAGCAGGTACTGCTCTTATCTTTCTGACTTCGACTTTATCACCTATTGCAATTCCCAAATTGTTTCTTGTAACACCGTCAATTCGTATGATGCCCTTTCCCTCATCTGATGGATAAAGTGGCAGACACTTTGCAACAGTTCTTTTCTTTCCTTTAATTTCAAGAACATCGCCGGTTGCGGCAGCAACTGAATCTGCAGAATCGTAATCAAGACGTGCTATCCCTTTACCGACATCACGTGAATATGCTTCTAATACCTTAAGCAAAGTAGAATTTTGGGTTATGTGTTACTGCGCCTAATCTAAGCCTTATACCTTGTTATTATTTTAGTGAAAAATTTGATAATTTTACAATACTGAATAGATTATAATTTTAGCGACTCTCTTAATCCCTTGTACCTGTTTCGGATGGTAACCTCAGTTACTCCTGCCGCAAGTGCAATTTCTTTTTGTGAAACACTTTCATTGCACTTTATACATGAAATGTAAAGTGCCGCAGCTGCGAGTCCCATTGGATCCTTTCCGGCAGTAATCTGCATGGTACTTGCATCCTCTAGAATTGTAAGAGCTTTTCGCTTTGTTTTTTCATTCAATCCTACTTTGCTTGCTATTTTTGACATGCAGCTGATTGGATCTACCACCGGCATTTTCAGTTCAAGCTCATGTACTAACAATCTATAATTTCTTGAAACATCTTTTCTTTTTACGTTAATTGCCTCAGAGACGTCATTTAGAGTTCTTGGCGTCTCAACATCTCTGCATGCTGCATATACTGCTGCCGCAAGAAGTCCTTCGATAGACCTGCCTCTTACAAGACCCTTTGCAAGGGCTTTTCGATAAATGTAAGCAGTCTTTTCCACCACTGCATCTGATAGAGCTAGCTTGTCCCTTAGTTTATCCAGCTGGGTGAATGCATGTCTAAAATTCTTGTCTGCCTGTACATGAGCTTGGCTTCTACTATCCCAAGTTCTGAGCCGATTCATACTCATTTTCATTGACGAAGAAAGCGGTTTTCCAGTAGCGTCTCTATTTGTATGGCCGATTATTGTGGCAAGTCCCATGTCGTGCATAGCAAGAGATGTCGGTGCCCCAGTCCTGGTTTTGTCATCACGTTCGTCCTTTGAAAACAAGTGACGTTCAGGACCCGAATCATCAATGCGCTCAACAATTACAAAACCACAACTGTTGCAAAATCTTTCACCGGTAATATCATCAGTCATCATCATTCCCT
>JAENJF010000067.1 GCA_016844685.1 Candidatus Nitrosotenuis sp.
CTTTGAGGAGTTGGTGTTTACACCGGAATCAAGTCCAAGCTTTTCCTTTACGTCAATTACTGGAATTATCGACCCTCGTAAATTCATTATTCCCTTGACATAGGATTTTGCCTTTGGTACCTTTGTTATGGATTCAACTGCGCGAATTTCGCGGATTTGTTCAATTGGCACTGCATAATTTTCCTTTTTTTGGCTATCCACTAGACTGAAAGTAACAAGTTGGAATGCGTCAAGTGATACAAGTTGTACAGTCATGAAATTACCCCCATTTTTTGTTTAAAACTCAATTTGGTGTTGTTATAGTAGGAACTCATATTGTTTATTTTTCTGATGAAATAATAATCTAGAGTGTGTTTGTGATGATCAGACAAGATTGTTGAATAATATTTTAAAACACAGATTTGATTTATGGTATTAAACAACTATGCTTCCCCCCGATACTAATTTGGTGTATATTCTTTCTCTTGGTAGAATGCATGAGAAAGACTTACCCGCTATCACTCCCATCATTGTCTCATCCTGCCCAATGACAAGATAGCCATTATCATTTAGTGTTTTGTGAAATTTTTTGAAGACGAGTTCTTGTGCTGGTTTATCATAGTATATCAAAACATTTCTGCAGGTGATCAGATTGATGTGTTCAATTGGAAATGATATGATGTCACCTTGCTGAAAGGTTACAAGTTGTTTTATTGACTCGTTTATTTGATATGTGTCATTGTTTATCGGTGTAAAATATTTTGCAATAACATTAGGAGATAGGTTCTTGAGGCATTGAGAAAGATATTGGCCTTTTTTTGCTCGATTTATTGCCTCTACACTAATATCAGTTCCAATGATGTTGAATTTTACATTTTTTGTGCCTGATACTTCTTTTAAGAGAATTGCAAGACTGTATGGTTCTTCTCCCGACGCACATCCTGCACTCCAAACTTGCAGAGGCAGAGTTCCATTACTTTTGATAATTTGCGGGATTATCTTTGATGACATGCATTCCCAAACAAAAGAATCGCGATAGAATTCTGTTACATTAATTGAGAAGCTTTTGAATAAGATGGATGGTTCTGTTGAATCGGATTCGAGTAATTTTGCATATTCGGAGCCGTCCCGTGCTCCAACTGCCTTCATTCTTGCATTAATACGTCGATTCAAAAATGGTCTCTTAAATGGTCGTAAGTCCTTTCCAGTTTTTGCTTGCATTGTTTTTTCAATAAGCAATAACTGCTGATCTGAAATTGTCTCATTGTGACTCAAATTACTTTCACACTCTTTGTTCTATCTTTAATCTTCATTTCTAGAGAATTCACATCAAAAACAACCCATCTGCCTGAAGTTGACCCTACATCTTGTGCAACTATTGGAATTTTTTGCTCATCAAGAAGAGATTTGATTGCAACGGCATTTCTGGCTCCTATGTTAAAGGCATTTGATTTTCCCTCGTTTTGAAAAATATTTGCCCCTCCCGCCATCTTTGCTTTCAGTCTGTTTAGCTTTGCACCATTTACTTGCAGCTTACCTAGTATGATTTTGATTGCAACGTCGGCAAATTTTGCCTCAGGTTTTGGATTTGGATCATTTGTGTTGTTTTTTGGAAGCATGATGTGTGCCATTGCGGCAATTTTTACACTTGGATCATAGATGCATATTGCAATGCATGAGCCGACAAATGTTTGTAATAGTGTTTTTTCTGGAGTAGTAAAGCCTAGTCCGCCCATTGAAATTTCAACTGTGTTCTGGTTTGTATGAGCCTGTTTGGTAAAACTCGTCAATGTTTCTCCTCTAGTACATCATCAAGCAAGGCATCAAGCTCAGAGTTTTGTCCGCCAACTGGATGGGATTGCAGATCGGTTCCTTCCAGTAAGGCATCAAGCTCAAAGTTTTGTTTGCCAAAGTTACACTGTTGCTCCTTTTGATCAGAATGGTTGGCAAGTAATTTTCGCGCATCCAGAGTATTTTGCATTATTATCATATGCAGCTTTATTCCACTTAGTTTTCCAATCAACTCCACGTCTGTTATTACTGCATGTTCAATTGGACTTGCAATGTCCTTAACTGACGTGTCTATTAGTGAGTACAGTTCATCGTTTATGTAATTTGGAGTCGATAGATCAACTCGAAAACCAGTACCGTGAGATAAGGCATTGAAAAAAGAACCAGTCATTATATTTGCAACTTCTTGGATTGCAGACTCCCCCATTTCATCAATTTCATTAACTTCATTTTGGCAAAGCAGTTTTGCCGCTATTTTCTTTGCATGTTTTTGTTGTATAGTGTAAAGAATTTCAATGTGGGTGTCTCCTTTCCCATTCAGTCTTACTGCACACATCTTGATTTCATCAGGATCTAGCTTAATGTCTTTAATATCGGAAATTCCACAATCCAAAATTTTTACATTGTGAACTATTGATTCGCTCAAGAGTGTGGATAGTGCAACAGATGTTTTTGATGTAATGTATTGATCAAAAACTTTGATGAGAACTTGAACCTCTTCTGAATTAATACCGACTAGTGCAGCCATGTGCATCACTATACCAACAATGCCGGATCAAGGATTAGCGCAACACTTCCATCGCCAAGAATTGTTGCGTTAGTGAAGAGATCCGATGAGTGTGCTTCGTTGTTTAGTCGTTTAATTACAATTTCTTGCTTCCGATCGTATGAATCTACAATAAGTCCATATGGCTTTCCTCCCTTGTTGACAATCACTATTGTTATCTTGTCGGCATTGTTTGGTTCAGTTTCTTGCATACCAAGCAGTTTTGATACCCGGACTAATGGTACAACTTGCTCACGCAACACAATTGCTTCTTGCCCATGTATACTCTTGATTTGATTTGCCTCAACTACAACTGTAGTTGATATACTGGAAAGCGGCAAAACATACTTGTCTCCTGATACATTAATTAGCAGTCCACCAATGATTGATACACTAAGCGGGATTGTCAGGACAATTGTAGTCCCCTTTCCTTGTTCGGTTGTGATTTTTACATTGCCGCCTACTGCCTCAACTTGGGTTATCACTACATCCATTCCTACTCCCCTTCCAGAAACGTCTGTGACTTCTTTTGCTGTTGAAAGTCCAGGAGTTCCCAAGAGATTGATTGCTTCATCAATTGACATCATGTCTGCTTCATCCTGCGTGATGAATTTCTTTTCAACTGCCTTTGCTTTTAGATTATCAGTGTTAATTCCCCTACCATCATCTTCAATTTTAATTGCCACTTGATCTCCTACACCGTATGCAGTTAGCTTGATTGTGCCGGTTGGAGATTTTTCATTTGATTCTCTCACTTGTGGTGTTTCAATACCGTGATCTACACAGTTTCGTAGAATGTGTAAGAGAGGATCAGTTATTGCATCTAGAACAGTACGATCAAGTTCTATGCCGGAACCATCCATGATTAGATTAACTTGTTTGCCCAGTCCAGTTGATGTATCTCGTACAAGTCTTGTAAATCTACTAAAGATCTGATCTATTGGTACAAGTCTGAGCTTCATTGATTGATACTGTAGATCAGTTACAAGTCTGTCAAGTTCGGTCATAACCTGACGAGCTTCGTCTGAGCCGTTGTGACTTAGAGTTTGCTCTAGTCTCATTTTAGATATAACAAGCTCACCGACAAGATTAACTAGTGAATCAAGGTCTAACATTTTTACTCGTATCGTTGGAGATTTGGTACTACTTGTCGGTTCAGCCCCAGCAATTTGCGCATCATTTGGATGTTCAAGCATCTGAAGATATGGTTTTAGGTTTACCTTCCTTTTGTCATCTGCAATCATTTCACGCAAAAGATCTATACATTTGAACAATGCACTTGCCAGATTTGGAACAAGTTTTTCCTGTCCTCTTCTAATGTTGTCAAAAATGTTTTCAATGTTTTTACATAATTCTCTTGTATCGTCATATCCCATTGTTGCTGACATTCCTTTGATGGTGTGAGCGGAGCGAAATATCAGATCCAAGTATTCTTTTTTATCTGGTTCTTCTTCTAGTTTTAGTAGTGTTTCATTGATTGTCTCAACGTGTTCTAATGCCTCTGAAACATACATCTCTCTGTAATTATTTTGTGACAAGTTTTTTTACCTCTTCTAAAACTGCTTCTGGGATTTTGTCTGGTGGTAATAATTTGTCTACTGCATTTAGTTCGCATGCTGCTTTTGCCATACCAAACACTACAGAAGATTTTTCATCTTGAGCAATTGTTTTCCCGCCTCTTCTCTTTATGGCTTTCATGCCAAATGCACCATCATGTCCCATTCCAGTTAGTGTCACACCAATGGTATTTGTTCCAAAGTGTTCAGCAGACGATATCATTGTTACATTTGCAGCAGGTCTGACACCGAACCTCTTTGGCCCATCAACAAGTTTTATTTTTAATTGAGAATCTACCTCCATGTGCATATCTCCTGGAGCTACAAGAGCAGTTCCTTCTGTTATCAGGTCTCCATTTTGAGCCTCTTTGACATTTATTTCACAATTATTGTCAAGTCTTTCAGCAAATTTTTTTGTAAACTCTTTTGGCATATGTTGCACAACTAGGATTCCCGCATGGATATCCGCTGGAAATGCAGATAATATTGATTGCACTATGCCAGGTCCACCAGTTGATGAGGCTATTGCGACAACAACTGATGCTGCCTGAGAAGAAACTGACGCCTTTCTTTTTGGTCTTAGAGTTTTGATTTTCTCCAAGACTGCCTTTTGGGGATCGGATTGTGCTGCAGTAGTTATTTTAGCGATTAACATCTCTTTTAGATTAGTCATATTTTCTGGGTTCAGTTGGGAAGTTGGTACAAAATCAATGGCTCCGTTTTCTAATGCATCTAGTACTATCTTTGCTCCATCTTGGCTAAAGCTGCTAACTAAAATTGTCGGTATCAGTGTTCCTCGTTTGACCATTTCTTCAATGAAGGTTAATCCATCCATGTGTGGCATCTCCAAATCGAGTAGTATTACGTCAGGTTTCTGTAGGGTGATTTTCCTTAATGCGTCTATACCATCTCTTGCAACATCACATACTCGCATAGTTTCACTTGAGATAAGATCTTTCAATAATGTGCTCATGTAGTTTGAGTCGTTGATTATCAGTACATTGATTTGTGGTGAGACAGATTTGGCTAGCATTAGGCATTATTCCTTTTCTGTGAGATATGGCATAGGAGCATCAAGGACACTCCAATAATGTAATAAGATTAGAGAAAAATACACAAAGTTGCATTAAATTCCGTTAAATCAATTCACGATATATCATAAAGTATGTTTGATATGATCATACAAAACTAATGAAACTGTTAATTTGTTGATTAGAACGGGATTGCAATTTATTTTGTTTTGATTATCTTACCTTGTAGTTCCTTTTGTGCGTGTTGTGCCCTTTGAATTGATAATATGACATTATTGTAAAATATGGGATCATTTTTTGCCAAAGCCTTTTGTTCTAACTTTTCAAGTTGTTTGATCGTATCATTTAGGTAATCAAGTCCCCATTGATACCCATCTGCCTGGCTCATGGGTCTGCTTTCTTCTGACTCAATTTTGTCATAGGTATCCTCAAGTTTTGGCATCTTAAATGACATGTACAAGTCATACCTTACACAATATTAAGCAGAAAGGAATTTTTTAGAAAAGATCAACTCCAGAACGGCACTAAATCATCTATTATTACTCACTTTTGGAACTAGTCTACTGTGGAATTGTTTC
>JAENJF010000068.1 GCA_016844685.1 Candidatus Nitrosotenuis sp.
CAATAAAATTATCTTGGGTGAACTTAATTATTCATTCAGGGTGTATACACCGTTCAAACTTTTGTGGTAAAAATTGAAATTAATTGAAAATCAAAAGCACAAATTTGTAAAAACTAGAAAAAACCAGCAAATAATTTGAAAATAGAGCCTTCCGCATAATTATATTATAATTTACACTCACCTTTTCACCCACTGTCTCACTTTACAGTCTTGTATTGTCTGAATGATTATCTTTAGCTGTAGGTATTTCACTCTAGCATCTTCAAAGTATCAGAAGCAGTAATTATCCCAACTATTTTGCCTGCTTTTGCAACAAGAATGCACTTTGAATACCTGATAAGCGGAACAAGTGTTTTTGCCGGAGTCTGATGATCAACTATTGGTGGACGTGCCTCCATCACGTCTGCAAGTCTTATCTTTTTCCATGATGATTCATCGCTATCTGCTAGGTGCTTTACCACGCCGTCTTCCGTTATGATTCCGACTGGCTCGCTTTTATTAAAAATTGGAATTTGACTGATTGACATTTTTCGCATCTTTGTTATTGCGTCGTGTAGCGAATCTGTCGGCTTTAGCTTGACAATTTCCTTACTGCAAATGTCTCCTGCCTTGTTTGGGTCTGATCTTCCTTCCAGTGTCGCAAGACTATCAAACATTCTCTTTGCTGTCTCATAGCTTGGCTGGCTTCGACCTGACTCTATCTGGTTTATCATGGATGTGCTGACTCCTGTCATTTTTGCAAGCTCTTTTTGGGTAATTCCAAGCTTGGCTCGCTGCTGCTTGACATTGTCTAGGCGTGGAAGCATGATATCTGTAATCTGGGATGTGCTATTGAATTTTACTAGAAAAAAAGTGAGGATATCAAACATGGCCGACTGATATCCTCACTGATTTGGTTGGTCTTGGCAGATCCTAATCGATACTGTCGAATGAACCTGTTATAGAATAGGCTTTTAGTAAAAAAAGGATTGCGTAGAAATCATCAGCACGTTGTTCAAATAAAACACACTACTATTCAAGCACAATAAAAAATCACTCTAGCTGAAATGATGATTTTGGTTGCCGAAGACAACAAGTTTGTTGCAAGCCAGTACAAGATACTGCTTGAAAAAAACGGCCATACCGTAGTCAGCACCCAAGATGGAATGGAATGCATCAAAAAATACAAAGAAAAGCTCAAAAAAACAGAATTTGACTCACTTGACGAATCGCCCTTTGACTTGGTTCTCTTGGATCACAACATGCCAAAAAAGACTGGAGCAAAGGCAGCAAAGGAAATTCTGGCAAAAAACCCAAAGCAAAAGATCCTATTTATCACGGGATATCAGAAATGGGCACTAGAAGATGAAACAGACGACCTTGTCGACAAGATAGTGGTTTTAGAAAAACCATTCACCATGTCGCAGCTTGAGCGAAAAATAGAATCACTTGTGTGATCTTTTCTTTAGAGACTTTTTCTTATTGAGCGGCTTTTTCTTTGATGGCTTTGGTGTGTTTTTGTCTAGAATTTCGGCCTGAGCTGCTGCAACAATTGCAATAGGAATTCTGTGTGGTGATGCACTGACATATGACACCCCTATGTTGTGAAAGAACTTGACAGAGTTTGGATCTCCCCCATGTTCCCCACAAACCCCGATTTCGATATTTGGTTTTACTGCCTTGCCGTTTGCAATTGCGATTTTCACAAGACTTCCAACTCCGTTTACATCCACTGTCTGGAATGGATTTCTCTCAAGAACCTCTTTTTCTATGTATTCTGGAAGAAACTTGCCTTCTACATCTTCTCTTGAAAAGCTAAACACTGCCTGTGTCAGGTCGTTTGTTCCAAAGCTGAAAAACTCTGCAGTACTTGCAAGCTCGTTTGATGTAAGGCAGCCGCGAACCACCTCGAGCATCGTTCCAAAGTTTATCTAAAGCTTGATTCCGTATTTTGATTCTGATTCTGATTTTACTTTGTCATAGATTTTTTTTATGTAATTCAATTCGGCAATGCTTCCAACCTGTGGGATCATGATTTGTGGATATGCGTTGACTTTTTGCTTTGCTAATTCTGCTGCCGCCTCAAAGACTGCTCTTATTTGCATTTCGTATATTTCCGGGTATGTTATGCCGACTCGAACTCCCCTGTGTCCCATCATTGGGTTTATTTCTGCAAGTTCTTTTGCGCGGGCAAGAATTATTCTTGCGTCTTCCAGTCCTTGCGAGTTTCCAAGTTTTTCGAGCTTGTGAATTCTGTTGATTAGTTCTTCAGGATTTGGAAGGAATTCGTGTAATGGTGGATCAAGCAGTCTGATTGTTACCTTGTAGCCTTCCATTGTTTTTAGGATTTGAATAAAATCGCTTTTTTGCAACTCTTGTAGTTTGAGCAGGTGCTCTTTTCGCTCATCTAGTGACTTTGCCATGATTAATTTTACAAATAATTCTAGTCTATCTGCGGCATTGAACATTCGCTCAGTTCTACACAGTCCAATTCCTTGCGCCCCATATTTTCTTGCAAGCTGTGCGCCTTCCGGAGTATCGGCATTTGCCCTAATTCCAATTTTCTTGGTCTTTTGTGCCCACTCTAGAATGGTTCTAAAGTCATCGGTAATTTGCGGTTCTATTGTTGGCACTTCTCCCAAGTATACATCTCCAATACTGCCATCAATTGTAATTGCATCCCCGTCATGTATTGTCACATTGCCAACACTTGCCTGCTTTGTCTCTGGATTTATTTTCAAATCAGAGCATCCGACAATGCAGGGCTTTCCCATTCCCCTTGCAACAACTGCAGCATGTGATGTTTTTCCACCACGACTTGTCAAAATTCCAACTGATGCAAAAAATGCAGGAACGTCTTCTGGCTTTGTTTCCTCTCTGACCAAAATCACCTTGGCTCCATTTTCACCCATTGCAACTGCGTGCTTTACATCAAACACTGCAATGCCGCTTGCAGCACCCGGTGATGCTGCAATTCCTCTGACTATTTTTTGGAATTCTTTTGCCTTTTCATAATTGATTGTCTTGTGGAGTAATTGCTCCAGCTGATCAGGCTGTAATCGTAACAACGCCCTGTCTTTAGTGATTAATTTTTCTTTTATCATGTCTACTGAGGTCTTTATCATACTTGCAGCATTCATCTTTGCAGACCTTGTCTGAAGCAAATAGAATTTTCCCTGCTCTACTGTAAACTCGATATCCTGTGGCTCTTTGTAGTGTTTTTCTAGTTTTTTGCAAGTATCTGCCAAAAGCTTGTAGCTTTTTGGTAATTCTGTTTTCATTTCATCAACTGGCTTTGGAGTCCTGACGCCAGCTACAACATCTTCTCCCTGGGCATTTACCAGATAATCGCCAAAAATCTTGTTTGTACCATCGCCTGGGTTTCTTGTAAACACCACGCCTGTAGCGCTGTCATTTCCCATGTTCCCAAACACCATGGTGACTATGTTTACTGCAGTTCCATCTGCAATGTCCTTTGTTATGTGATTTTTTTCACGATACACCAGTGCGCGCTCACCTGTCCAGCTGTTAAAGACAGCCTTTACTGAAAGCTCTAGCTGCTCATCTGCATTTGTTGGGAATGGCCTTCCTGTTTGTTTTTGGCAAATTTCCTTGTATTGTGAGACAATTCCTCGTAGTGATTGTTCGTTTAGGTCACTATCCAGATGAACTCCCTGTTTTTTCTTCGCCTCTTCTAGGATTTCGTCAAATTTTTTATCATTGACACAAAATACCACTTTTCCAAATAACTGGATGAATCTGCGATATGAATCCAACGCAAATCTTGGGCTGTTTGTCTTTTTTGCAAGTGCCTCCACTGCTGCATCATTTAATCCAAGGTTTAGTATAGTGTCCATCATGCCAGGCATTGATAGCGCGGCACCAGACCTAACAGACACTAGCAGTGGATTGTCGCTGGAATTCCATTTTTTTCCTGTCTTTTTTTCAAGCCTTGTGATGTTTTTCTTTACTTCTGGCCAAAGGCTCTTTGGCAGGGTTTTGTTGTTTTGATAGTATAATTTGCAAACATCTGTAGTAATTGTAAATCCTGGTGGCACTGGGAGCTTTAGTCTTGTCATTTCGGCAAGGCCAGCGCCTTTTCCGCCAAGAAGTTTTTTGTTCTTGCCGTCTCCCTCATCAAAGAAATAAACCATCTTCATTTTTCTGTCACCGGATTTTTCTATCGATTTGGAGGGGTTTTAAGCATTGCTTTTGTAAATTCTTCAACAACTGCATTCCAGTTTTTTGCCTTTACTATGCCGCTTGCTACAAGAATTCCATTTGAGCCAAGATCCATTGCCTTTTTGACATCCTGACCGCTCACAATTCCCGCACCACATAGTAGCTTGGTGTTATTTTTTGCAGCACTTACTGCCTGCACTGCCTTTGTTATTAGTTCTGGTTTTTCAGTTGATACTGCCTTGCCTGATCCAATCAACTCTGGCGGCTCTATTGCAATGTATGATGGATTTAGTTTTGCATATTTTGCAGCCTCTGCTATGTTTTTGACGCAGACAACTGTGATCATTTTCAGTTTTTGTAGTCTTGATACCAATTCTATGATGTCCTTGCTTGATATCCTGTGTTCGCTGTGATTGATTAATGAGCCGCTAATGTTTGATTTTTTTAGCAGTTCTGGAATGACAAATCCTGTCGTGCTTCCAATTTTTGCATTATCTACATGCTGGGAAAGTATTGGTCCTGAATATTTGATAGACAACAGATGATGTGGTGGGGCAATTGCAATTTTTACTTTATATTTTTTTGCAATCTTGTCTGCAATTGTGGCAAGTCTTGCAGCATTATTTCCTGATATTTCCTCGTAATTTTTGTAATTTATTATAAACAAGACTTTAAAAAAGTGATTTTTCGCGCTATTTATTGTTTTTATGATTTAATTCCAGAAAAATTGGTCAAGGCCGGTCTGCTTTGGCTTGCCAATTATTGTATCAAAATCAAGGTCCATTGACGAGGTTATCTGGTCTAGTGTGCTTTCCATAAATTCCATGTATTTTGCAGAATCAATCTCGTCTGGGCGCGCCATCTCTACTGGCTTTACTCCCGGCTTGTTGATGATTTTCACATATGATATAATGTCGCCGCGCTTTATCTCCCTGGATTGCTCCAATAGCTTTGCTGCACGAATGTGCTGGGGAACAGTCTTGTCGTATTCTGATGGGGCCTTGCTTATCATAACATTAAATGCAAGCTCTGAAATTGGGATTTTCTTTTCCTTTACCTTGATAGCACATGCTGATATTTTTTAACTGATCTGCTTTTTTGCATTTTCGAAATCATCTACAGTTTGAACCCTTGATAATACATCGAGTAATTCATAGAACAAGTTTCGGATAAATGGTGGGGTGTGCGATTTTTTGCCGGTTAAACCTTTGACATCTACCTTACCTTCTTTTGTTACGCCAAGATAGTTCTTTTTTCGGTTGCTCAAAACGACATATCGATAATCCTTGTCTACCTCCAGGTCTACTCCATGCTCTAGTTTGGTATCCTCAATTACTTTGTGAATCTGTTCCTGCGTTGTGTTTTTGATAAATAAAGAATCTGTGTTGTGAAGCAGAATGTTTCCCAATCCGCCGCAAAAATGATGGTTTT
>JAENJF010000018.1:0-5071 GCA_016844685.1 Candidatus Nitrosotenuis sp.
ACCATTATGACACTCTGCCTTGTCAAATCCTCTGGAATGCTTGCGGCGTCTTTAACAATTACTTGTGCAAGTCCAGTCACGTCGCGCACTGTGAGGAATGCAAGTTTTCCAAGCTTTCTGAGGTCTTCGACCCATCCACCAATTACAACATCTTGCCCTTCCATGCTGATTGATATTTCATCTATGTTGTGGGTTTTCTTGAATTTCATTTTCGTTGACCATCCTCAAATTCTATTACTATATCCAATCTGCGTACCTGCTTTACAATGTTTGTAACCTGCTTTGTATCAATTGGAAACCTCGTGGTCCATTTCCCAGATATGATTACCTTGGTTTTCTGCATTCCTCCCGGAACCCAAACTACGCTAATTGACAGAATCCTTGTTGGAAAGAACAAATCCTCGATGAATTTTCTATCGTTTGCTTCGGATTCCACAAGCCAGATCTTACCTGAAAACTCGTTCTGCAGTGTTCTGTATAGTACTCTGCTTTGCCTAATGGTGTCAATATCTGTTTTTGATAAATACAGCACAAAATCCCCAGACACCTCTCTGCATGAAAACAAGGAAAACTTGTCTATTTCCGAATTTGTCTTTGCAAGTTTTGCAAGCTTTATTGAGGCATCCACGTCTGCTTTTGTCAGCTGACCAGATTCTACCTTTGACTCACATTGAGGGCACAAGATTGCGTTTTTTGCATCAAAGTTACATATTGGAACTTGCAAGTAAATCGACTTCGCAATGAAACTAAAGTTAAATGTTCCTCTTTGATATCGATACAAGGAGTGATCATATGGCACAATTTTTGCTAGTTGAAGACCTGAACACGCACTACATCACGGAAAAAGGTCATGTTCATGCAGTAGAAAATGTCAGTTTCAATTTGGAAAATGGCGAATCAATTGGAATTGCCGGAGAAAGCGCATGTGGCAAAAGCACTCTTGGATTATCAATAATTCGAATTATTCCCGGAGGCAAAATAATCTCTGGCAAGATTCTTGCCGACGGGGAATCAATACTGGAATTATCTGAAGAAGAATTTGATAAAAAACAACGCTGGAAAAAGATCTCAATGGTATTTCAAGGTGCAATGAACTCCCTTGATCCTGTATTTACCGTATATCGGCAACTATCCGATGTTCTAAAACAACATGGTTTTGAGGGAGATTACTCCGATACGATCAAGTGGGCAGTACGCTCTGTTGGCCTCAAAGAAGACGTTTTACAAAAATATCCACACGAATTGAGCGGTGGAATGAAGCAGCGCATAGTTATCGCAATGGCTTGAGACCAAAAATCATGATTGCCGATGAGCCAACAACTGCCTTGGACGTACTGGTTCAGGCACAAATTCTCAATCTGCTCAAAAATCTGAAAAAAGATGGAATGTCAATCATGCTGATTTCCCATGATTTATCTACGATTTCTGAAATTTGCGAAAAAGTCGGGATAATGTATGGGGGCAAAATGGTCGAATTTGGCACATCGCATGAAATATTTGAGAACCCAAAACATCCATACACGCAGGCTTTGATCCAATCTATTCCAAGGTTACATGGTACTGAAAAACCAAAATACATTCCAGGCAGTCCTCCTAACCTACTTGATCCAAAACCAGGATGCCGATTCATTGATAGATGTCCGCATGTGATGGAAAAATGCAAAAAAGACCCGCCAAAATTCAAAACAGAATCTGGCTATGTGTTGTGCTGGCTTTACGAGTAATTTCTTACCAGTGGAAGACACGAATCGATAATTCTTAGCATTTCAGAGCGGACCACCTTTTTGTCAATTGATACCCAAACCCTATATTTTTTTATTGCAAATGAAATTATCTGAACCTTTTTTCTTTCCTCCCAGACAAATTCGACTTGGCCCAAGCTTTTATCAAATTCATGTTCCATGCCTGTTTTAATTGCACTGTGAGAAAACTGGCTGATTGTGTTTTTTACATTCAAAAACGGCTTTATCCCTTCTTTTCTTTTGTAGGCCATCAGCTTGCCGTTCTTTCCTATTACTCCGACAAATCTAATGTAGGGGCTTATTCTTGAAATCTTAAAACAAATTTCTTGAAGTTCTTTTTTTGTCAACTAGATTTCTCTCTGGACTATGATATTTTAATATCATGGTAACCCAATTTTCATGGTTTAATAGTCTAAATCAAATCGTCAGGATGTGGATATTTCAGCAATTTTTCCCCTTGATGAAATAGGCTACATTGGTCTTGCACTTGTAAGCTTTTTTGGCTCATTGATTCCGTTTGTACCGTTGCCTTCGTTTATCTTTCTTGCCACAATGGCAGCAGGCGACAAATTTAATATCCATTATTTGGTGCTGATTTCGGCAATAACCTCAACTGCCGCAAAACAGATAATATTTCTCATAAGCTATGGAGGAAGAAAAATGATGACTGATAAAACACGTGCCAGAATGAAACCCTTTGAAAGATTGGTAAAAAGATATGGTGCTGCCGCAGCATTTGTGGCTGCCGCAACCCCAATTCCAGACGACTTGATTTATGTACCACTAGGACTTGCAAGGTATAACCCAGTAAGGTTTTTCATATCTACGTTTCTCGGAAAAATTGTTCTAAGCTATGTGGTTGTGTTACTGTCTCATTACTTTGGAATGACCTATGTAGAACCGCTTCTTGAAAATATCAAAGATCCAATGGTGGTGTATGTTGGGTTTGTAGTTTTTGCCATACTGATGGTTGGCGCAATACTTTTACTGCTAAGGTTGAACTGGGAAAAAATTCTTGGACGATTTGCACCATGGACCGTGCAAAAAGACGATAGTTAGACTTTAATTTTGAAATTCCAAAGCTTTTCAGTTCCTTGTTTTATGCCTATTCGTGCACTGACTCTTATCTTTCCATTAATGCTGTCTTCATCTGTAATGTAAAGATGTGGCGAATTTACAAGGTCTTCACCATAATGTGTTTTTGTAATTCCAAGCGCAATTGTAAGTTTTGCAGGCCCGTTTGTAAGATTTGAAATATTGTCTGTCTTTCTATTATACCTCATGGCATCGATTCCATCTTTTGGCTCTAGTGATCTTATCAAGACTGCTCCGGCCTGAAAGTTTTTACTTTTAGCTACTGCATTTACACAATAATACATTCCATATGTAAAGTAGACATATGCGTGACCGACTTCACCAAACATGGCCTTGTTGCGCTCAGTCATGCTTCTAAAAGCATGGCTTGCAGGATCATCACTGTGTCTGTATGCTTCGGTTTCAGTTATCACTCCTGATATTGTTTTTTTCCCGATTTTGCAAACTAGCGTTTTTCCAAGCAAGTCCTTTGCAACTTTTACCGTATTTCGTGCGTAAAACTCCCTTGAAAGTCTCATTTTAGACACTTTTGATTTCATCAAGGGTTTTAACTAAATTTTGTATGTCCTTTTCTAAAATGGGTATGATCTCCTGGTTGTATATTGTAGCTGCTGGATGAAAAGTCAAAAAGTAAACCCTGCCGTCTTTTTTGATTATCTTTCCCCGGTTTTTTGTTATTTCTCCCTTGCCGAGAATTGAATTGCTTGCTGTATTTCCCATAACGCAAATTATCTTTGGATTTATTAGTTTGATTTCATTATTCAAGTACTCTATACACAAATTACGCTCCAGTTCAGTTGGAACGCGATTGTCTGGCGGTCTACATTTTACAACGTTTGTTATGTACACTGATTCTCGTGAGAGTCCGGCTTTTTCTAACATTTCTGAGAGTTTTTTTCCAGCGGCGCCAACAAATGGCTCTCCTCTCAGATCCTCACTTCTGCCTGGCGCTTCTCCTACAAAGATAATTTCTGCATTTTTATTTCCTTTTCCTGGAACTGCATTTGTCCTTGTCTTGCACAAGTCACATTTTGTGCAAGAAACAACCTGATTGTGGATATTTTCCAGTTCTGTCATTTTACGCGCCACCACTTTTTACTGTGGCAATGCCGCGTATTGACGGACCTCCATTCCCCATCATCATCTGCTGCATTGGATCTCCTTTGCCGCAATTGGTGATTGGTCTTATTGTAAAATCCTTGCCACACGCATCAATTGAATTAAAAAATTCGGGAGCAGTTCCAATTACGATCACATCTCTTAAAAGATCTGTTATCTCCCCATCTTCAATTTTATTTGCATATTGGCATGATATGCTCCAATTGTATCTTCTCATGTCTATTGACGGTATCTTCATGTTTGAGACAAGGTAGCCATTTTTAACATCCTTGATCATTTCTTGCGGATCCCAATCGCCTTTTTCTATACACGTGCAAGCCATCCTGATTAGTGGCATAAACCGATATGATGTCGCACGCATACTAGCATTTGGCTTTCTATTGAAAATACTTGCAGTCTCACGGCTATACATATGATCTATAAGTTCGCCATTCTTTACGAGCTGTTTTCTTTGTGATTTCGTACCTTCATCGTCATATTCGTACCATCCGAGATTTCCTTCTATTGTAGGATCATCTATGACATTGAGATTTTTTGATCCAATTTGTTCTCCGAGCATCCCTGACCACCATGCCCCTCCTGCCCATGCCATTTCTTTTCCCAAAACTCTATCTGCTTCGGATGGATGACCTAAAATTTCATGTGTCAAGAGCGCAACAAAATCAGGATTCATTACAATTGTGGCTTTTTCTTCTTTTGCAGGTTTTGCATCAAGCAACTCGACTGATTTGTCCGCTGTTTCTTTGGCTGCCAAAAATATGTCTGTATCATCTGTAATTTTCTCAAGGCCCCCCCTTCCACCCTCTGTCGTGTTTACGGACTGAGTCATTCCAGCTTGGTGTGCAATTGCCGTTAAATCTATTATGGTGTCAGAAAATTCCTGTGTTATTTTTGTTCCCTCGTTGTTTACAAAATACTTTGATACCGTACTGGATGATGCACTTACAATGCTTTTGATTATTTTTTTATTGCCTCGGATTATCTTATCGCAATCAAACGCGACATTGCCTAATGAGTCTGGCGTGGCTTCTTTTTTTATTTTATATTTGATATTTTTTATGACATTTGGAATTTCTGCTAGACTGACCCGGTTTTTCTTTTTTTGCGAATAATGC
>JAENJF010000018.1:5094-25996 GCA_016844685.1 Candidatus Nitrosotenuis sp.
GTAAAACCCCCAAGCACTATCCCATAGCAACCTAATGCCAATTCCAGATTCGTGGCGCGTTACGGTGTTCTCAATTTGACCATTTTCAATGACAAATCCGTGTTTTTCAATGACTTCTACTCTTGCATCACAGTATGAACAACCTTGGTTTTGGGCAAACAGTATTGCTTTCTCAGCATGCTCTTTTAACACGTCATTTTGTGAATTGAGACGGGTCTTTAATTGTTAATTGTTTCCAGAGATTACCGGCATTGTGTAAAAGAATTCGTCTTCAAAACCATCGTCGTTTTTACCTTGCTTGCGCAAAGCGGTAAAATACTCAGTACAGTTTGCATAAAACTCGATATTTTTTCCAGTACTTGACTCTTCCACGAATCTCAGTAAATATTTTCAGTTATTTTGGCACATGTGAGATAATTTGGCTTTACAAGTTTGATTTCTTTGACTGACTCACAACTCTGAAGGATGTGGACTGCCTCGTATTTGTAATTAGATTATCCAAGATGCCAAAGCAGCAATGTCTTTTGGCAAAGAAAAGGTAACCTTTGTTCCAACACCAGGAGTGCTCTCTAGCGTAATTTTGCCTCCATGTGATACGATAATTCCTTTACAGATTGATAAGCCAAGACCGCTTCCACTCTTTTCTCTTGTGAGCGTTGCATCAGCTTGGTAGAACTTTGTGAAGAGCTTTGTCTGTTTTTCTGGAGGTATGCCCTCCCCATTGTCACTAACAGTAATTCTTACCCAGTTTGTGTCTTCGGAGTGTGTGATCTTTATTACACCTTCATTTGGCTTTACTGCTTTTAGGCTATTCTTAATCAAGTTTGTCAAAACTTGAGCTATTCTATCTGAATCATGTAAAACCAACATGTTTGGGTTAACCTCGTTTAATACTGTGATTTTATGTTCATCAATTTGTGGCTGCAGCGTTTGAATTGATTTTAAAATCGTATTGTGTATTGGCGAGACTTGTTTTTTCATTCTTAGCTGACCAAGCTCAAGTTTTTGAACATCTAATAAATCAGAAATAATCTGAAGTAAGGATGTGGCACTTGATTTCATGATGCGTATTCTCTCTTTTTGATTGTCTGAAAGAGGACCTAGATGGCCACCAAGCAACATGTCTGCATATCCTTGAATGGGAACTAGCGGTGTCTTGAGCTCATGAGTGATCATTGCAAGAAATTCGTCTTTTGCAATACTCATTTTCCTTGTCTCTTCTTCTTTCACTCTAATGGTATCTGTCATCATGTTAAATGTAGATGCAAGTTCGCCAATTTCATCACTTGCGTTATATTTTATTTTTTCTCCATAAACCCCTTCTTTTACGCGTGATAATGCATTTGTGATTGTTTCAAGAGGTGATAATGATTTTCGTATTACACGCAACACAATTATGAAAATTACAATGTCAAATCCAATTATTGTCTGTACGACTAGTTGTCCCTCAGATCGTTTATTGATCCTACTTTCATTCCACGTGTCTAGCATGGTGTCAATTGAATCTAACAATGATTTTCTTTGCTTATTTAAACTTGAAAATGATGTGTTGAATTCATCAGAAAACAATGATTTTTTTTCAAGTGTTTTGATTCTTAGTGATACTGCTTCCCATAACAAGTCAATCTTTTCAAGCGACTTTGAATTCTCTCTTGGTATTGGCGCTAGTTCTTCGGCCTTAAACTGTGTTCCTGATAAATCCAAGTCATTTAACGGGGCCTGCATCAGCTTTCTAATTCCAACCTCAAAAGATAACCGTGCGTCTTGTAGACTATCTTTTACATTACTTTCCTGTCCAATTGAAATTAGCAAGGCGTCCTGTCCTATGGTTTTTGTAATTTCATGTAATTCTTTTGCAATCTCCTTATGCCTATTAAAATCCCTGTTTAGATTTGTCAAGTCTTTGACCAGTGAATCTGTCGCAAGTATCATTTCTGTATTTTTCTCTAGCACATAGTTTAATGCCGACACTGTATCTGGATTACGCACTGATGTAACTCGAATTTGCGACGCCTCTTTTTTGTATGATTCCCAGTTTTTCTTAACCACCTCATAATCTGGAGATATCTCTTCAGAAATCTGTGATATGAACTGGCCTCTAATGGTTCCACCGCCTTTTAAAATATTAAGAATGTTGTCAAACTCTATTATTTCATTTTCCAAGTTCTTTCTATCGCTTTCATTTTCGCCCGCAATTGAGCTTGCAAGACTTGCAATTGTCTCCACTTTGGTTTTGAGGTCTCCGGCACGGATGATGGCATATGATTCGTTAGACGCAGTATTTTGTGTATCATACAAGACAAACAAATTGAAAAGTGCTACAGCTACTAGGATCCCAATTAGTACGTATGTCTTGCTAATAATCTTCAAGTTTAGTTATTTTCTCTTTCACAGAGTATAAAAATATCACTCAAAATATTGTTAGTAATGTCAGAAGAATTTTTACGCGTTGCCAAACAAGAAGTCTCAGATGATATTGCCGAAATTGGTAATTTGCTGAAAGAATGTTTTGATGATTCTGGCATTTCACAAAATGCCGTCAAAATTGAAAAACACATACACAAGCTAAAGGGGTTAGCTCCAATGATGGGACAAACTGAAATTGGAGATATTGCCGCCACCGTTGATACGTTACTTAAACTGGTAATCTCTGGAAAATCAATCCCGGATGTTTTTCAGACAATAAAAAAATCACACCAATTCATGCATAATGCCATTAATGACGTTAAATCTGATTATGACTCACTTAAAAATGATTTAAACAAAAAATACTCTGTATTTCTTAGTTTGAAATAGAAATTTTCATAAGTTATGTTGTTTACCCGTTGATATGGCACGAATAATGGTCGCAGATGACTCTGACGCAATTCGTTTAGTACTGAGCGACATTCTGACAATTGGAAAACATGAGATCGTAGCAGAGGCAGTTAATGGCTTAGAAGCAGTGGAAAAATTCTCACAAACAAACCCTGACGTAATGATACTTGATCTTGCAATGCCAAAAAAAGATGGGCTGGCAGTAATAAAAGAAGTAATGCCAAATCATCCGTCTGCAAAAATAATTCTCATTACTGCAAGTGATAATCATAGTGTCATTAATGACTGCCTCAAGGCAGGGGCTTGCGCATTTATTTCAAAGCCATTTGATTTTGATCATGTTTTGAAATTAATCTCTGAAGTTTTATCAAAATAGTTTATCGTAACCAAGAGTATCCCTGACTTGATAATAGTTTTGCATGTTCTAATGTAAACTTGTCATTGCACTTTAAACACAGATAATTTATTGATATCTCTGAAAAAATTTCTTTGCACTCGTTACACGCATAGAAATTATCCTGCATTCTATAATCAACTCCAAATACTTTGATTAATTGATGGCATTTTGGGCACTTGTCTTCATTATATGATGATTCAGTAGAAACATTGCCGCATTTGTAGTGCTCGATGATCTTTTCTTGTTTAAAGTCAGCTCCTTTACATTTTGGGCAGTGAAACATCTGTGCAACTCTAATGTGATTACATTTTGGGCAAGCAATTTCCTTTATCGTGTTTATCTTGGTGATTTTTTTGTTAGAAACAAGTTGTTTTATTATTGGTAGGATTTCTTCATCTGTTTTGTTCAAATATTGAGATAATCTTAAAAGACTAATTTGAGTAGTATTGGACATTAGATTTACTACGCTATCCAAAGTGTCTACAGTTGCTAGCTCCATTTCCTCGTTTTTCAGCGTTTCAATAGTTTCCTTTATTTTTTCTAATCTGATTGGTTTTGCCAAATATTGGTATGCTCCCTGAGCAATCAGATCCTTGATTGATTCCTCAGTTCTTTCTCGCGCTGTCTCAATTATTACTTTGACATCGGGTCTTATGCTGAGCAATTGAGTCATAACTGACAACGCATACATGTCAGGCAAATTATAATCAAGAAAAACAAGCGGAACCGTACCTGATTTGATAATTTCTTTAAATGTCTCGATGCCAGTTATTCCGTTTTGACAACTGTGTATTTTTTTAAAACCCAGCTTGTTTAGAAATTCTTTGAGAAGAATGCCAACTGCTGGGCTATCATCTATGATTAGAACCTCTTTTTCTTCTAGCTTTGACACATTCAATTCTTTTTACATCTAATATGAAAAGTTTAGTTTATGGGCTATCAAATCAACCAACCGTATTGACAGAGCCGTTTATGTCCTTGAGTTATGATTAAAAGCCCCATGGTGACCCTTGAATCATGTCAAAAATAGTAATCGATACTAGTGTTATTGTCAGTGGTCACATTACAAGGCAAATCGAATCAAAAAGCCTTCAGAATATTGAGATAATCATACCTGTTGCAGGATTAGATGAATTACAGTCGCAGGCCTCCCAGGGAAAAGAGCAAGGCTTTGTCGGTCTTGAGGAAATAAAGAAAATCAAAAAATTATGTCAGGAAAATAATATTCCAGTGCAGTTTGTGGGGCAAAGGCCGAGCCTTGATGATATCAGACTTGCAAAACACGGACGAATTGACGCAATAATAAAAGACGTCGCAAAGCAGAATAACGCAATACTGTATACTGCAGATTATGTGCAGGGACTTGCTGCAGAAGCAGAAGGAATCCTAGTAAACTATCAAAAATCAGAAAAACTAACTACCGCCTTGGAATTTTTGAGATTCTTTGATCATACCACCATGAGCGTTCACTTGAAGGAACAAAACCCGCCCCTTGCAAAAAGAGGAAAGCCAGGTAACTTTGAGTTAATCAAAATTGAAGACAAACTATTGGATGAAGAGTATCTAGAGCTTATCACAACACAGATACTGGAATCCGCCAAAATCTCAAACGCCGGAACCATTGAAATCTCAAAGCCGGGAGCTCTAGTTGTACAATACGGAGACTATAGAATTGCAATTACCCGTCCTCCATTTTCAGAATCACATGAAATTACAATTGTTCACCCAATCACAAAAATGTCACTTGATCAATACGGGATATCGAAAAAATTGATGAGCCGGTTCTCAGAAAAAGCAGAGGGAATCCTAATCTCAGGTCCCCCCGGTTCAGGAAAAAGCACCCTTGCATCAAGTCTTGCAAATTTCTATGCCTCGCTTGGAAATATTGTAAAAACATTTGAATCGCCACGTGACTTGCAGGTGGACAAAGGAATCACCCAGTACACAAAGCTTGATGGTAAATTTGAAAACTCTGCTGATATTTTGCTGCTTGTGCGACCAGATTATACTGTGTTTGATGAGGTAAGGCAGCGCGATGATTTTAGAGTATTTGCAGATTTGAGACTTGCAGGAGTTGGGATGATTGGCGTGGTACACGCAAACATGCCGGTTGACGCAGTTCAGAGATTCATTGGGAAAATAGAATTAGGCATGATTCCAAGCGTGATTGATACTGTTGTTTTTGTAAAAGATGGCTATATCTCCAAAGTCCATGACCTGGATCTAAAAGTCAAAGTGCCGTCTGGAATGGTAGAGCAGGACTTGGCAAGACCCGTAATAGAAATTCGTGATTTTGAAACAGGCGCACTAGAATATGAAATCTACACGTTTGGTGAAGAAAACGTAATCATACCTGTCTCCAATCAAGAAGCAAAATCTGGAATTTATCGATTGGCGGAAGAAAAAATCAGAGAGATGATTCGAAGATTTGATACAAATCCAGAAATCGAGATACTATCAGACAGTGGCATCAGGGTACGAGTAAGGAAGGATTCCATGCCTTCTATAATTGGAAAGGGAGGTGCCACCATTAGCGATCTTGAAAAAATATTACATGTTCACATTAATGTAGAGCCAAAAGAATTTGACGACTCTCCGAATTCATATCAGAGTCAACAACGAGATTCAACTTCATTTGATTTTTCCGAATCTGCAAACTCATTACTGTTTCAGGTAGACAAGAAAAACAATGGGTTGTTTGCAGACATTTACGTAAAGGGGGATTATGTTGCCACTACTCGGGTAGCAAGACATGGAAAAATAAAGATTTCAAAGCGCTCAGATGCGGGAAGACGATTGGCGAGATCTGCTTTTTCAAAAAATGACATAGAGATACTCCTTAAAGACTCTTAAAACCTTCAAGGAATTTCTGGTTTGATTTTAGATGGGTAATGAATTTTCGTAATTGTTTAATTGTTTTTGGATTCAGATGATGTTCAATTCCTTCTGCATCTTGGTTTGCAGTCTCATGCTCTACTCCAAGTATTTCAAAAAATTCCAATAATATGCTGTGCTTCTGTCTCACAGTATCGGCCACGTTGTTTCCTTTTGCAGTTAGACTGACTCCGCGGTATTTTTCATAGTTCAGAAAGCCACCTTTGTCCAGCCTATGGAGCATCTTTGTGACGCTTGGGGCGCTGACATTTAGGTATCTTGATACATCAAGGGTTGCAGCATATCCTTTTAGCTCAACTAGCTCTGAGATAACTTCCAAATAGTCCTCGACTCTTGCCGATTTTGGCTTGGCTGATTTATGGGCAGCCTTTATTGATTCAAGCCTAATTTCGCCCTTTTTCTTCAAATTAGTTTGTAAGCAGATGCGTGTCTTATAATCTAGCTAATTATCCCCCACGGGTAATGTCTTGTTATTTGATCTTGACTTACATGTGACTGATCTTTTGGTTTTGCACTTAACTAATCATACCTAAAATGGCAACAGGCATGGACGAGTATCAAAAACGACTGCGCAAGTTGAAACTAGCATCAGAATCTATAACAAGACGCACAAAAATCTATTCAAAAATATCCGAAATAGACGATACTCATACTGCAAAATCAATGTCTGTTTTGCGTAACGCCCCAGACCCTGGAGGCAAGATGCAAAAAATTGGCTTTATCATATTTTGGATTCCAGAGCCAACTGGCGTAACAAATGCAATTGGAGCACCAATGATACTTGCAGGCAAATATCTTCAGAAAAAATATAACGGCTCAACGCTGCCTGACATAGCAAAGACTACCAAAAACAATGCTTACACAATTTCCAACTTTAAGGACACAGTATTCTAGATTACACTTGGTTTTTAATACCTGATAATTTTTTATTTTCGATGGCAACACGTGCCCAAGTTTTGATACCAATAGGAATTGCGGCAATAATAATTGGCGCCGCTGGAATCATATCAATTCCAAATGATGCCAAATTGGAACAAACTCAATTTCCAAGGGGAATCGTAAAAATTGATGATATTCCATTACAGGTACAAATTGCTGACACGCGGCCATTGCAGATTCGAGGTTTGATGTTCCAGGAAAAACTACCGTATGATCAGGGAATGTTGTTTGTTTTTGATGATGGCGCTATCCGTTCCATGTGGATGCTAAACAGGATGCTCAACCCTGTAAATCGGCAATCGAGACCGCTGCCTGCACGGTTACAACTGGAAATAAGGCAAAATATGTTCTCGAAGTAACTTCTGGCTTTGTAGATAAATATAACATTACGGAAAATTCAAAATTGGAAATAATTTCAATTTAATTTGTTGGAAAGGCTTATCTGTAGAATATGCTGCCAACAAAAAATGAACAAAAGGATTCTCTATGTAATTGCGGTTGCGGCAGTAATTTTCATATCGATATCAATTGTATCATTTAGTACAAAGGCAACATCCACAAATGTCTCCACCTCAAAATATCTTGAGGATAACCTCATTCTAAAACAAAAACTATCTGAGCTTGGAATATCCCTGTCCGCCCCCATCAAACTACAAAGTTCTAGTGATATCAAAAAATACTGTTCTTTTTTTGCAGATGATGAAAAACAGAAATCCGTTGAATATTGTACGTCTACAGAACTAAAAGACAATAATGGGGATTTTCTTGGAAACATACACATGGTGGGATTATCAAATGACCCAAAAATGATTCTAGTGCTAGTCCAAACTGATCCATTCATGTCAAAAATTGATTCCGTCAAAAAAATATTTGACACTGCAACCCAAGAACTTGTTTGCAAATGCTGGAGTGATGTAAAACCTGATAACTTTGAAAACATCGATGAATGGGTTGAGGGCTTACGCCATTTTCACACATCAGACACAAAGCCGCACAGCAAATCAAAACAACTAGTCCTGGAGGGAAAAACATTGCAACTTGAGCTTACAACAAACAAGGAAGGATACCTCTGGCAACTTTATATCTATAACTAGCGCCTGTCTGTCTGTTTTGTACAAACAGGCTGTTATTAGTTGCCTTCAGGCATGATTTGAGGGGTTGGGGGCATGAAAGGCACGATAAGCACTGATCAAGAACTTTCGTATGGCGCGTTATTAGACAGAGTAAAGAAATTGGAACTAGACAAACAAAAACTTGAACAAGAAAATAATTCCCAATATCGAATAATTGTTAATCTGGAAAGAAAGATGGCAAAACTTGATGAAGTAACTCAACAGCGGGATTGGCTTTTAGATGAAATGACAAAAAAGATAAGCGATCTGAGCCGATTTCGAACTGATCTATTTCGGGCAGAAAGATTATCCACAATTGGAGAAATGTCTGCAAGACTTGCACATGACATGCGAAATCCATTGGCAATAATCAAAAACACAATAGAACTAGTCAAGCTAAAACATTCGTCCAAGATTCCAAATGATCTAATGAATATGTTTAGAGTTATTGACAACGCTTCATCAAGAATAGTATTTCAGCTGGACGAAGTGCTCAATTTTGTTCGAAGCTCGCCATTAGAATGTGACGAATATTCCTTATCTGAAATACTTGATTCGGCAATCTGTAAAATTGTTGTTCCAGATCAAATACATATACATCTACCACAAAACGACGTAATACTTTTCTGCGATACGGAAAAAATTGAGGCTGTCTTTACAAATCTTTTAATGAATGCAGTACAGGCAATGGAAAATTCAGGCGAGATTACAGTGAGATTTTCCCAAATTGACGATGTTGTTACCTTTGAAGTTGAGGACTCCGGACCTGGAATCCAGAAAAATCTTCTTGACAAAATATTTGAACCGTTATTTACGACAAAATCCCGTGGAACCGGTCTTGGCCTGCCTACTGTAAAAACAATCATCCAACAGCATCGCGGTACAATCAGAGTGACCAACAAGCCTACTGTATTTTCAGTCTTTATTCCAAAAAAACTAGAAGCCTAAACACAAGGCAAGATTCAATAGCAAATCAAGTGTTACAGCAAAAATGTTTGAAAATCTCTGGCTAATCCCACTTGGCTTTGTAGCTGGGGTTGTAGGCTCTATAATTGGCCTTGGAGGCGGGATAATAGTAGTGCCAGTATTGACAATTCTTGGGTTTTCACATACTGTTGCAGCAAGCAGTAGTCTTTTTGCCGCATTTAGCAATTCAATTGCATCCTCTGTATCGTATGCCAAACAAAAAAGAATCGAGTACAAACTGGGCCTAAAACTTGGACTGATGTCGATTCCTGGAACCATCTTGGGTGCATTCATATCTTCTGAGGCAACGCCTTCAATGTTCAAAATACTGTTTGGCGTGGTGATGATTGCATCGTGCCTGTATCTTTTCATAAAAAGAAACATGGAGTCAAAATCTGCAAATATGACCAAGAAAATGCTAGTAATTTCATCTGGAATTAGCTTCTTTGCTGGAATATTGTCTAGCTTTTTTGGAATTGGTGGAGGAATTGTTTTTGTCCCACTCATGATACTTGGAATTGGACTTTCAGTAAAACACGCAACTGCAACATCTCAATTAATACTGATGTTTTCTTCAGCATCTGGCATGATTGCACATTCCTTACTTGGCCATGCTGATTTTTCATATGCGTTACTACTCGGAATTGGAGCATTTGGCGGAGGACTAGTTGGCGCCAAGCTGTCAGTTGATCTAAAAGAAAACAGCATCAGAATTCTGATCTGCGCAGTAATACTTGCCGCAGCAATCAAACTATTCATTGACGCAATTGAGTCATAACTTAGCAAACCGATTAAAAATATAACACGGTCTGATTCATATCAAGCATGGTAAAATTTGATGGAATAAGAATGCAAGAACTAGTCGCAGTACAAGACCCAGACAAAGATGGCGGAATCACGCTTGTATTTCAGGATAATCGATATCTGCACATCCGAGTCAAGGATGGTAAACTAGAAACAGTATCCGTTCCAGAATAATTCTCTCAATTTAGCATGATTTTGTATCAACCGAACTGGAAATCTATCTTGGCGGTTCTTTTTTAATTCTGTACAAATTTTTCTTTGATACGACGACCAAGTCGCCGTTTTCCTTCTTTCCCTCAAAATCAACTGATATCATACCGAATTCATCGTCTATGTCTTTTTTATCTGATATTGTGAATTTTATCTTTAGAATTTCCTCCACATGCAAAGGTTTGAGGAATCTAGTGTTCCTATTTTCCCAGGTGCTATCTCCGTCCATTCCGTACAATAATATCATGTTGCCATAGATTTGACTCAGTCTGGTAAATTCGCCTTCCATCCTTGCAATGATTGCACGGCCTGACACTATGGTACTGTATTCATCATCATCAAAGATCGTGTTTTTGATTCTTGAAAAAGCGAGGTATGCATCCAGTTCTTTTTTTGAAAACGTACATGTGGAAAAGAACTCTTCTCCTATTTTGAGATCCGAAAACTTCTTCATTACTCTCTTGTCTCATCAACACAGAATGTTACTTCGGATGACACTCTGGCTGCATCTGTGACAAAGTAGTTTAGCGCGTGTGCGATTTTCTCATCGCTTGATTCTTTTCCATCTATACTTCCTGGTAGCACTAAAAATGACCTAATTTTTGATTTTAGCACATCACTAAATTCTTGATTTATAGTTGTAGTAAACGGTCTTAGTGCACCTCGGAATATTTCGACTCGAGCTCTATCTGCACCTGATACTTTTGGACCTGTTGGCAGGTCAGGACCTATTATCACAGCAGTACCAACCCCGTTCTTGTAAAGTCGTGGATCTTTACTGCCTCCTGGAACAAACAACTCTAGTGCAGACTGCAACACTGTTGCAGGAGTGTTTATGAACCTGTCAACCAAATCATCCCATTCTTTTCTTGGCAATTCCATGATTTTGAGATTTTGCGGAACCTTACCTGTGATGTGAATTATAGTGGATACTCTACCCATGTTTTTTGCTGCACTTAACCATCGCTGAATTTCTTCAGGATTTTTTAGGTTCACGGTATGAGAGTGAAACTTTGAGCTAATCTGCTCTTGGTATTCTTTTTGGGTGTTTTCTGAAATAAAGCAGACTGCCTTGCCACCGTTTTTCTCTACATACTGACCAAGAAACAGTACTCTGTCTGCATCTGCTTTGTCAGTTGCATCTATGGTGAAGACAAAAACTTGGGAAGTAAAGTCTGACTGAGAAACCATTGGGGCGTCTGACGCAATGTGTGGTTTTACTGGATAAAATACTCTGTCCCCTGGAATTACTTTGCCGTTTAGTGTTTTTGCAATGTCGTCATCTGCCAATGCGAGAACTGTTTGAGCTACTTGACTCTGTGACAGGAATTGCCTATCTGCAATCATAAACGATGTGTTCTTTTGGACTTTTTCTGCAATTTCTTGTATTTTTGATAATTGTTTTGTCAATGTTTGAGCGATTTTTTCAACATCTGCATTTTTTGCTTTTGCAATAATTTGAGCGGCTTTTTTAATTCCATCTTTTACTGTCTGCTCGTTTTCGCCAAGCAGTCCGATGATCTCCTTGTTAGCAGAGTCTACTTCAGATGGATTAAGATCCTCAAAACCGCTCACACGTAAAAATTCGGCGGCTGCTTTTGGATAAACTGTCTTGTAGATTCTGTCCGAGTGAACAGGTCCTGGGTTTGTAGCAATTGAAACTATGCCTTTTTCGGTTAGCTCCCATGACATTGCCTCTGCAAGTCTGTTTTTTGCACCCTGTGCTGCAGTGTATGGGCTTCGAAATCTGTATGGTCTTTGTTCAAACGGCCTTTCCTCTGTGAAAAATGTTGAAATTGTAATTATTTTGCCACCCGGTTTCATCACTTTGAGTGCCTGAGAAGATATCCAAAAAGTACCTGTCAAGTGAATTGCAACCGCGCTCTTGAATTCTTCTAGCGGAGCATTTGAAAAACAGGTTACTGGACCAGAAACTCCGGCATTGTTGATTACAATATCCACCGTTGTGTTTTCTTTTTTCAAGTCTTCATACATTTGTGAAACTCCTGCCTCGTCACTTACATCGACACCTGGGAACAGCCAGACCTTTGCATTACTGCTTACTTTGGCAATTATTCCATCAAGTATTTTTTTTGTTTCTTCAAGTGGCTCTTTACGCCTTCCTAAAATTATTATGCTTGCCCCGTTTTCTGCAAACAATTTGGCAACTGTCTGGCCTATTCCGGTTCCGCTACCTGTAACTAAAACGACTTTATTTTGAAACTTTAACATGGATTTGCCAGCCTTTTTGTATTATTTATTTGGATCAATCAAATCTTTACTATGGGCGTATTTTCTACCCATAAATAGAACAAATTGATCGGCTTCATTCTACGAACTTCCATTTTAAAGTAAACCCAACTTTTTTTGTCTGTCTTTCTAATGGATAATTTCATAAAATTAGTTAACTGCATATGGTGAGATCAAATCTCATCATGGCGGAAATTAGCGTTTTAACAACTAAACGATGCATACTTGGTCCTTGACACATTCAAAGTCAGAGATTTATTGTTTTTTCAAGTGTCTTTACAGACCATGTTGAATAAACTACAATTATTGTCAACACGACTGTTCCAAATATTGTGACTTGGATTGGGAGAAACCAAATCCAGCTGGGATATATGTCAGAAGAATGTATCTTATGGTGTGACACAACCAAAAACCAAGTCCTCACACCAAAAGAACAAGAACAACAAAACAAAACCTGATAATCTAAAGAAAAAGGAATATCTAGAGTCTTATGAAGAATTAAAGAAATCCATCACTAGAAATCAAAAAGCATAGGCGCGAAAACAAAAAGAGTTTAGAATCTACATTCTCGAATCCATCATGGTTATTTTGTGACACATGCAAGTGCAATTAACATGCGGCATGTCGTGAGCATTTCTATATGTGCATTCCTTAGTATGCTCCATTACAAATTTTCTGACTCATGTACGAACTTAAGCATGTTGGAAAACAAAAATCGTTTTGCGTTGAAATCTGTTTTCTCTTCCAGAAAATGATTAATTTTTTTGAGTTAATCCCTCTGCATCGCTTTCATGTTTAAAATCTCTAAATGACTCCATTAAACCCGATTACATCTAAAGGTAACATGCAAGCAAGTGTGGGACTGCCATCTAATAGCATTTGATTGTGATTTTACGTCGTAATGTGTTATGGATGTGACATTTCATCAAGAATGGTGTTTTTGAATCTCTTTTCAGTTTTACTTATTGATCTTGCAAAAGAAGCAAGCTCAAACCGAATATCTTTGTCAGCATATGCAAGTTTGAGAACATTATACAGTTTGACTGCCTCCGAATCTTCTTTTTGATGAATAATTTTCTCTAATAGTTTTTTTGCTTTTTTAATTTTAACTTCTTGTGGCAAAGCGGTAATACCATGCTGGAAAATCTTTTCCAATATGACCATGTGATTTTGGCCCAACGTTACTGTTAGTCTGGACTTGGGCATCCCTGATATATCATCAAGTATTTTGCCTATAGGATCATCAAATTTCAAATAATATTGCTGCATAAGTTGTGCAAACTGATCAAGTATTGTTTTATCAAACTTGTACGCGACACTCAGATTTTTCTCTGATTCTAGTATTATCTCCATTATGGCAAAGACCATTCCAAGTGGGTACAATGTTGCCTGCCTGCTATGTTTAAACGGATATTTTAGAAACATTTTTTCTAATCTGTTTATAACATGCATTGCGGCAAGGCCCCTTTTATTGCCCTCACCAACTGTTTTGATTATCTTTAGTGATATTATGGAAAATAGGGAATAGTTTTTTGCGCTAGAATTAACTGCAAGAGAACGCTCAAAGTCATCGATAAACCCTTCAAATATTCGAGGAATCTGGTCTTCTGGTTTTATGTTTCTAAAGCTAATTTGTTGCGGTTCGACATTTGAAGGATCTGATAAATAGAGAGGTTTTGCTTGTTTTAGTGCACACAAAACGGATCTCAAGTGTAATCTATTTCCTTTACTGTATTTGCTTTTTAGGAGACTGGATATTGACTGTATTAGAAATTCGTACATTATCCGAGTAATTTTGTTTGGATGTAATAATCTACTCTTCATAGATTAGTTCGTCGATAACTACTTTATTGAAATTGCTTGAAAGTTTCTATGCTATTGCTTTCATTCTAGATTGATTCTGTCTGGTATCTTTATTTGTGAATATTCATAGACCCATAAACGAGCCGATCTTTTGATTATCTGCATCATTGTACGAGCCATTCTCATGTATCGAGATGGCTTCATGGGATGAGACTGGGATCCTAACAAAAAGATCTGACTGTGGATTGTGATCTACAATCTTGTTAAAAATCGATGGTTTTTACAGGGCCAACTGTTATTTTCTTTATATAGACAAGATATTTAATGACCACAATTGCCCCTGACAAAACCAATTATTAGTATTGAAAACGTGGTTGCGTCTGCCACTGTGGAACAAAAGCTTGATCTAAACGAAATCACAAAAAAATTTCCAGACACGGAATGGAACCCTGATCGATTTCCCGGACTCGTATTTAGAATAAAGAATCCAAAAACCGCTACGTTAATCTTCAGGACAGGAAAGATGGTATGCACTGGTGCCAAATCAGAGGAATTGGCAAGAAGCGCAGTAAAATTAGTTGTCCAAAAGCTAAGAAAGGGCGGAATCAAAGTAAAAAAAGATGCAGTAGTCGTCATACAAAACATAGTAGCGTCAATTAACCTAGGAGGCAAGATTCACTTGGAGCAGGCTGCAAGAACCCTGCCAAGAAGCATGTACGAGCCAGAACAATTTCCGGGATTAATTCACAGGATGCTTGACCCAAAAACCGTGATCCTGCTTTTCTCATCAGGAAAGCTCGTCTGTACTGGTGCAAAAAAGGAAGCAGATGTGTACCGTTCAGTAAACAACATTCATACGCTTCTTGAAGAAAAAAAATTAATGATCTACGATCAGTGATATAAAAAAGATGTTCTAAATTTTTAATCCATAAATAACTAAAACCCATTAACGGTTAATCGTTACGATGTATCAATATTTTAAACAGTATGTACTACCATTTTATAATTTTGAAGGCAAGAAGACCACGGACTTGTCCGGTGGATGAATTGCCGTAAACCATAACATAGCTAACAACAAAATGAAATTACTAAATACAGAGACAAAACAGTATCCAATGACACATGATACCAAGGAACTACTGGAATCATCAAATACAAACGCCCGAGTCCAAAGGACAGTCCCCGACCAAGGGATGTGAGAGCCACACCAATCAAATGTCTCCGTAATGGAACTTCGAGGCTCGATGAAGCAGGAAGAGGCTACCGGACTTGTCCGGTAGTGGTTCACTTGCAAATCATTGAACGATAACACATACCTCAAATGCATTGATCCTTACTGCGGATTGGAATATCCAATTACATCTAGAAACATAGAGTGTGAAAAAGGACACCTTCTTGACGTAAAATACAATAAATCACCTTCACCTGAACTAAAGGAATTATTCTATACAAGGCGCAATCCTCAGGGCAATATTTTCAATGAAAGTGGAGTATGGCGATTCAGGGATCTGCTCAATTTTTGCCAAATAGACACTGCAAGTAAGGAGGAGTGCGCCAAGCATCTGGTTTCACTTGACGGAGCCGAAGGAAGACAGTCAAAGCCTTACCAGATGTCAAAGGTTGCAGAGTACATAGGAGTAAATCATGAAAATTTGTGGCTACAGCCAGAAGGATACAATCCGAGTGGCTCCTTTAAAGACAATGGCATGTCAACTGCAATTACCCATGCAAAATTAATTGGGGCAAGAAAGATAATTTGTGCATCGACTGGGAATACTTCTGCTGCAGCTGCAATGTTTGCTGCAAATGAAGACATGGACTGCCATGTGTATATCCCTGCAGGACAAATAGCCCCGGGAAAACTAAGTCAGGCATATCAATTTGGCGCACAAATAATTCAAGTGCAGGGAAATTTTGATGACGCACTTGCAAAATCATTGGATGATGCAAAGAATCATGATGGATATACAGTAAATTCCGTAAATCCGTTTAGACTTGAAGGACAAAAAACAATCCCATATAGAGCAATAGAATATCTAAACTGGCAAGCACCTGACTGGATTGTATATCCAGGTGGGGCATTAGGAAACATTTCAAGTTGCGGCAAGGCCCTAATGGAATTATACGAGTGGGGCTGGATTAAAAAAATCCCAAGAATTGCTACAATCAATTCAGACGGGGCAAGTACATTATACGATATGTACAATGGGGAATTTGAGGGAACCGAACTGCGATGGAATAAAGGAAAGCCAAATGTTGATTTGATAAAAAGATATTATAAAAACATGGATGAAAAGGGAATACGCCCCAAGACAAAGGCAACTGCAATTCAAATCGGCAGACCCGCAAATATTCTAAAGGGACTAAGATCCCTGGAATTTACAAATGGAGTTGTTGAAAAAGTATCCGATGCTGAAATGCTTGACGGCATGTCAATAGTAGGACTAAATGGATTTGACTGTGAGATGGCGTCTGGTGCAACGCCAGCCGGAATAAAGAAGCTTGTCGAAAAGGGAATAATCAAAAAAGATGATGTCGTTGTAGGAATTTTAACAGGCAGGCAAAAGGACTCTAGCCTGCCAGTTGATTACCATAATAATCCGGCAAACAGGTTTGCCATTCCTCCAAGAGGATGACTAGAACCAACCTTTGGTTTATAGAGCGCAGATGACAAAGTAACCCATAGTTGGCAGTAGGTTCTAAAAAAGCAGTCTATGCAGCATTATTTGGAAATCTAGGTGTTGCAATTAGTAAATTCATTGCGGCAATATTTACTGGAAGTGCAGCAATGTGGGCAGAAGCATATCACTCTTCTTCTGATACGTTTAACCAAGTTCTGCTTTTACTTGGAATGAAAACTAGTGTAAAAGCTGCAAATTATCAATACCAGTTTGGTTACGGAAGGGATCTTTTCTTTTGGTCGTTCATTGTAGCGACCATGTTGTTTGGGTTATCTGGCATATTGTCATTGGAACAGGGTGCATCATCTTTACTCCATGGGAATTACAAGATTGAGAATGTTGAGGTAAGCTATATCGTATTATTAATTGCGTTTTTCTTTGAGGCAAACGCACTTAGAATCGCCCTAAAACAATTCACAAAGACAATCAAAAGCAGGGGAGAGAAGGTCACCTTTGCTTCAATGATTAATGAATTCAAAGAGAGTAAAGACACGACAATTCTCACAGTCATTGTAGAAGATTCTGCGGCAATACTTGGAATAATTATTGCGGCGATAGGAATTTTCCTATCAGATATGACTGGAAACTCAATTTATGATGCAATAAGCTCGCTTTTCATTGGAGGCCTTTTGATGTTTTTTGCCTTCTTTTTGGCAAAAGAAAACCGCGGACTTCTCATTGGCGAGTCCATTACGCCAAGAGAATACAAAAGAATAGTTCAATCAATCCATGACATTCCTGAGGTGCATAGACTCATATCAATGAGAACGATGCACTTGGGACCTGAGGATATTTTGATTGGCGTTCAGGTAAACCTGATAGACAACCTAGATACAGACAAGATAGAAATGGTAACTGATGCAGTAGAACAAAAGATAATGGAAATAATCCCAAAGGCAAACAGAGAGCACATCTTTGTTGAAATTGAACGAGAAAAAATTAAATAATGTTGTAGTTACTTTTTAGCAAAAAATTCTTCTAGTGTTTTCTTTTTTTCACTCATGTGAAACAGGCTTTCCGTGTGCTGAAATGCCTCCTCATATGACTTTTGGAATAACATTGCTTGCATCAGTATGTGGTTTTCTGGGATTACAATTCCTGTTTGGTCATCAGAGTATGCCATCTTGATTGTATCACCAATTGATTCAAGCATGTTTGCATGAATGTGAATCATGTTTGTGTCCTTGAAGCTAAATTTCATCGATTCTGCAGCATCGCGGATTTGTTTTGTTCCTTGGGCAGTCCACAAAGTAGCAACACCGTACTCGTTTTTGAAAAGAGCCAAAATCTCAGAAGGTTTTGGAGCGGCATCTTTGAATCGAATAGTCATAAGATGGAGGTGCATTTGTCTTGTCGGTACTTTGATTACTTGCAAAAACAGCGGCGTGTCTTTTCCCATGTAGTGTTTTACGTCGTCCCCGTGGTGCGGGTTTGGGGTCCACTCTATTGTGTCTGGAACGGTTTTACTTGTTTGTTCAAGGTCTGCCCATCTCCGTACTAAAACTGCATCAAATCTAACTAATTGTGAACCAAATTTTTCTCGTAATGGTTGCAGTATTTTTCCCATTCCAGTTACGTTGCAACTTCCTTGCATTACGTGTTTTTTCCCAAACGCCTCTTTGTAATTTACACGAGAATTGAACAGTAAATCCGAGACGCATTTGTCTCCTGATACAGACTCCCCCCCCTGGTATATTGCCATTATGCCCCTTGGTTCATAGAGGTGTTTTTTGTTAGTGTATCCTGTTCCCCCAGGTGTTGCATCAATTACAAGGTCACAGTCATCCAGTGCTTTTTCAATTGTTCCCTTAATTTTGTAATTTTTAAAAGAGTCAATATTTTTCTCAGGCACATAAACGTCAAATCCGCGTGAGATTGCATCGTTTACCTTATCATCTGGAGAATTCTTGCCTACGCCAATTACCCTAATTTCAGGATCGCCCTTGATGAACTGTATGATGCGATTTCCAATGGAACCGTACCCGTTCACAAAAACCCTTTTCATGTTTTTCTCAAAGATTCTGGATTTATAAAAACAAAGCGAGAAGACCGCCGGATTTATCCGATGGATGAATCACCGTAAACCATGACATGACGGTCGGCAAAACAGAATTGTTAAAAACGGCAAATCCCAAAGATACACTAATGTCAGAGCCAGGCAAAAGGGAAAGGGTCGTGCTAAAGATATGAACTCCTACCAGTCATCACGTAAAGCCGAAACTGGATGTGTTCAGACAGATTACCGTAGGAACTACGGGAATTCACGCCTGCGGAGATCAAAAGCTCGGTCAAGGAAGCAGGAAGAGGCTACCGGACTTGTCTGGTAGTTGTTCACTTAGATTATACTATAATGAACCCTATGTGATTTTTAGGGGTTTAAACTATGGTCAGTTGATATTGATTTGGATTTTGATTCCTCTCGTAATGTTTCAATTTTGTTTATTGCCTTGTCAAGCCCTGTTTTTGTCTGCTCCATGGTACCTTCTTTTCCCATGATTGGAGACAGTACAAAATATGCAAGTATCAAAAGCGAGGACAGTGCTATAACAACAGCTACAGTCCATAGTTTATCATCAGACAACAAATATGATCGCGATTTTGTTTTAGATTAATGTGAATGTGTTCAGTTCATTCGGACAGGATAAAGAACTAAATTCATCCAAATTTGACCACTTTTTGTTGAATATACACATTCCATCACTGACAATAGGTGCGGCAGTAGCAGCAGTTGCCATAATTGGAGTCTTTTATGCCATATCTGCAAACAGCGTGATACCATTCAGTATTGAAGACATAAAGCAATCAGAACATGAAAAGACAAAACCAGTGCCAGTAGAAAGCAAGAGTCCCCAAGAGATCAATCTATCAGTATTAACTGAAAACGCATCACCGCTCCGAGGGGATCCAAATGCACCAATCACAATAGTAGAATTTGGAGACTATCAGTGCTTTTTCTGCAACAAATACTTTCATGAAACCGAGGACAGCATTCTTGAAAACTATGTAAAAACTGGAAAAGTGAAAATGTTGTTCAAGGACTTTACCATAATAGGCCAAGATTCAGTTGTTGCAGCACACGCATCGCATTGCGCAGAAGAACAAGGCAAATTCTGGGAATATCATGATACATTATATAATCATTGGACAGGTGAGAACAACGGTTGGGCGTCTTCTGAGAATCAGCTCAAATTTGCCAAAGAACTCGGATTGGATGTGGAAAAGTTCATCGAGTGTATGTCAAGTGGAAGATACATGGAAATGATTCAATCAAGTTCTAATGATGCAAAAACAGTAGGCCTCACAGGAACGCCCGGATTTTTTATCATTGGACAAAACAACAAAATCATAAAGATACCAGGAGCTCAGCCATACGATGTTTTTATCAAGGTCTCTGATTCCAAAGAACTACAAAACAACTAGATTTTATTACATAATGCCGTTTGTATTGCGTGGATTTTAGCTGCGTTCAGGATTGTTCCCAATGTTGTTTGGCAAAATAGGGGTATTGATTTTACCTGAGGAAAAGGAAAAAATCCACGCCCTTGCCAAAGCCCGTGACCTCAGCGTAACAATCCTTCCACGAATCGGCATATCATACAAGTCTGATGGACCGACAAATGTCATCGCATACCAGATGATGGGAATTGAGGAAAACGGCAATACCTGTCCATTTTTGGATACCAAATCTGGCAAAAAGTCACCACATGGGGGATTTCCTTGTATGATTTATGATCAAAGGCCGCTTGCATGTAGAGCATACCCCCTATCAAATACAGAGCCAATCAAACTTGATTCAAAATGCAAGTTCTGCCAAAACCACGGAAACGCAAGCAGTAATCTTGCAAATGAAACCGAATCCCTGATAAAAATAAAGATCAAAATGTCTACTGATGCGCCAGTCATCTGGCGATATGCGACTGGAATTGGAGAAACAGATGACAAATCAGTCATACAAAAAGGCTGGATCATGGGATCCTGATGTCCTAATTTAGTCAAAATAACTAAGAATTACGTCACAATAAATAATA
>JAENJF010000069.1 GCA_016844685.1 Candidatus Nitrosotenuis sp.
CAAGATGTTAGCACATCAGCAAGTGTGATCTTTCTAATTGGAAGCAAATAAGCTCCAATTTTTTCTTTATTTTTTCTGTCTAATTTTAGATGAAAATCCTACAGTAATAGAGTTTTTTTAACTGCAAATTCATTGATTCGAATCTTTTTAATCCCAAGCAAATGACTTGGTCATCAAAAATTTGTTTATACTAGTCAATTCATAATATAAACAACATTGTGCATAAAGAAACTATGCAAAAGGACAGAACCTCAGAATGGTTTGTCCCAAAATTTGGTTCAAAAAACTTCCGAATAGGTATCGGAATATTGTTTTTGCCATACACCGGAATGGTAGTGTCTTTTGCAGCATGGGGCGCATTTACCACAGATTTTTCCCTAGGGCGACTTGTGGCAATCTGCATTTTGTACTTTCTTGCACTTGGAATAGCTGCACATTGTCTTGACGCCATAGGAAGTAAGAACAAACCATGGGGTTTCTTGTCTAAAAGAAAACTCTGGATTACATCATTATTCTCATTGAGTGGCGCATTTGCCATAGGCTCGTATTATGCATTTTTAGATTCGCCATTTTTGATTCCAATTGGAATTTTAGAGTCGTTCTTTCTTTTTGCGTATAACTTGGAATTATTCAAAGGAAAATTCCACAATAATACTATTTTTGTTGTCTCATGGGGGATACTGCCTGTATTTGCTGGCTCTGTGATTCAATCAAATTCAATATCCTTTGAAACGATCGTGATGGCCGGAATAGCTGGGGCTCTGAGCTATTTGTTGATAGTTGCCTCAAGAAAATACAAGGAGTTAAAGCGTCAATCCGTAGATTATCCAAAAATACGCAGAAACGAAATCATATTGCAACTTGCAAGCATTGGTGTAATTGCAAGCACCGTATCATATCTCATCGTAGGACATCTTTAATTGATTGATTATCATATGAAATCATACGAACGCTCTAGAATTATTAGCAGAAACAATTTTGAATACGCCTATTGGTCATGTAGAGCAAACAATAACAGATATTCTAAAAAGAAATGTTAGTTTCAACGTAATTGAACAAACGCCAATAGGCAAAACAGAATACCTAAGAAAAATAATCATTGCCACAGATCAATTTCCAATAGTTTCCGCTACAGTGCGATTTGATTCAAAAATAATCCCACAATACATACTAACAGAACTCTTGAGGAAAAAAGAAGGAATTGGCACAATACTACAAAAACATCACATCATAGCACATAGACGTTCTATTGTAATCACCATTAGTTCGGATGGAAAAAAAATTACTCGCAACTATGAAATAATGCAAAACAGTTCGGTTTGGTTTCAAATTTCCGAAGAAATACGATTAGACCTTCTTTATGCCTGTCAAAATGGTTGAGCAATTCCATGTTAATGATTGCCGTTCAGTTTGCAGGCCCTGTTTTTTTATGTTCTCTTCATAATCATCCAACCATCTTGTAGTTCGTATCAATTTTGGAAGATTAACAAATACATTCCTCCAATTTGGCACAAAATATCCAATAATATTCAATATGACAAAATAAATATTCCATAATGCCAGAACAATTTTGTTCTCGGGACATGTAAAATCATGTAAAATTATCTTTCCATGTGGTTTTAAGTGATTTATGCATGATGTAATTAGATCAATAGAATTACAATATTTTGGAATGTAGGATGATACAATACAGTCAAATTTTTGTGTAAGATCTAGTTTTTCCGCATCTTGTTTTAAAAAAGAAATTTTATGATGTGATTTTAGCTTCTTTTTTGCTATATTCAGATAACTTTCTGTAACATCAATGCCGATTATCTGTGCGTTAGGAAATTGTTCAGCGATTTGTAATGTAAGAATTCCCGTACCACATGCAAGATCAAGTATTGTTTCACTTGGGGGGATTTTTTTTAGAATTTCCTTTTTCCAATATTTGTCTTTTCCAAAGGTTGTCAAGTTTACCACAATATCATAAGTTTGCGCTGTTTTATCAAAAAACTTTGGAACTAAATCCTTTGGTGATTCTATTTTCAATGTTAGAATAAAGATGTGGTTTTAGATAAACGCAGTCTTGATTTATTTGTTCATAAAGGCGGAAAAATCAGTTCATAACATATTTTGAATCTGTTTGTTAATACAAAATTTCCAAATCTGGTTAATTCCCAGCATCAAAACAATATGCTTTTGCAATAGGCACATACAAACTTGAGTGTTTCATCCAATGTATGAGATCCGATTCTGTGACTATTGGAACATCTTATGGTCTATCAATCTAAACCACGTTTTGACAGCTTTTTTTGACGCTCTTCTTTTGCATGATGTAATCTGTCTTTTTCATGAATGAATTCTTTTCCACATTCAGTACATTTTAGAATCACATGGTGGTGGTCATGTCTTGCATGATGGATTAATTCTTCATGAGTCTTGAATTTTTTCTTACATTTATCACAAGTATTGTCATTGCGACTAAAGAACTTCAACTCGCTATTAATGACAGTATTAGTTAAAAAAGATTTTTTAGATTTTAATAGCTAAAACCTGCAACACCATACAAAAACTGTTCATATCTACCAAGCTCTTCAATTGCTCGTATTTTGCCGCTTGTGATTTGGACTAGTTTTTTCTTGTAGGATAAATCAATTTTTGTTCTGTGTTCCAATTGCTCGATTACCCTTCTTGTTAAGTATTTGCCCTTTCTGTCAGAATCAAAAAGTATGATCAAATTTTTATGATCAGATACCGAGTCTGCAAATTTTGTCAATCCGCCAAATCTGTGAAATTCCAAAACTTTTTCAGTAAAGCCAAGCTTTTTTAGCGCTGTAGAGTCGCGTTTTCCTTCCACAATTACAGCACTTTCTTTTTCAAAATTTAGAGAATCTATGAATTCTTTAATTCCATAAATTTCATTTTCTGTAACAAGCATTGTTTACGTGCTGTTATGATCATATTTACTATTTAAAATTGGGCATTAAGCTAATGTTTACAAAAGTTAGACGAGAAAGCCCACACCCTTTAGGGTTGGGAGTATATCAGAAATCTGGAAATATTTTGTTCATAAAATTCAGACTAGTCTTCATATCCACTAAAACAATAATTCAATATAAAATGGTAAAAACACAACGATTTTTTGACTGTTGTCTGAATATCAACAGACTTGCAACAAGGATTACCACCTATTTACAAGATCATAGTTTTGAGGTAGCACTATCAAAGGATATGGAAAACCCTCCAACTTGGGGCTTTATCCAGGCAAGAAAGAATGGAACTTTAAGAACAGCAATAGGGGCAAGAAGAAGCATAAACATTTCAGTTAACGGAACGCCTGACAATATCGAAATAACAATAGGAACTGGCGAATGGGGAAAGAACCTCTTGTCTTCAGCGCCATTGTTTGTCATTCCAGTAATAGGAATAGCTGCTACTCTGACAAAATTCTATACTGCAAAAAGATTTGAGAGCAATCTGTGGAAGTACATAAATGAGCAGATAATCCATCTAAAAGACTCTTGTTCAATTAATTCCGATGAATACTTCACAAAATCAGATTTTAGAGAATATCAGTGCGATTATGTTGAAGGATATCCGGGATGGAGTTCGCCCAATCTTGTAGGAACCTTGACACTTGAACATAAAAGGGAAGAAAAACACAGGATTGTTTTTACCTCAAGTAATTCAAAAGAGATCGTAATTTCTGCAGAGGATGTTATCAAGGCAAGCATTATTTCTAGGCAAAAGGGCCTAAACGAGCACGATCTTATGATTGAAATCATTTACAAGGATAAAGATGGAAAAATAATTCAGCCAGTCTTTAACCTAAATGATACCATAATAACAGGAGTTTTGGCAGGAATCAACGAACTAGTAGCTGAAGACAAGTATCTAAAGAATTTCTACAAATGAGTCTCCAAGTTATTGAAATTTTCTTCTAAGAAGATCAGACTCTGCCTTTTTGATTTTGGCAAAATGAGTAATATCATCAGTTGCTTCATGTACTTGTTGCAAATTGGTAATTGGCGTCAATTCATCTTCCTTTGATTGAACAAAATCACAATCCAAATCAGACAAAATTTCAAGACTGTCTTCAAGGACTTTTTTGAATTCCTTTACAAATTCTCCTAAATCTGGGTTTTCACTCATTGATTTGGCTAAACGTATAGCGCTAATTAGTTTTTCAAGGATACAATAAAAAGAACCACGCACAAATCTGTTGAATTCGTCCGTTTTTCCCAAACAGACTAGGCCTTTTGCTACACCAAAATCTCATAATCATATGTATTACACAAGACATGCTCCAAGTGGACTTTATTCACAAGGCATAATTAGAATTAGGAATGCTCTTAGGGTTTTTGATGTAACCACAGAAAAACAAAATTCTGTTTTATCATCAAAGCAAAAATCAAGAATTTTGCTGCTATTTCATAATTCAAAGAGGAATTACACTTGATATCAAGTGATCAAAAAAAGATTCTAATTCTTGGTGGAGGATTTGCAGGAATTTCAGTACTACGGCAATTGCAAAAAATCTTCAAAAACAACAAAAATGTGAAAATTAGCCTTGTAAACGAAGATAATTTTTTCCTATTCACACCAATGTTGCCTGAAATCGCATCTGGAATAATACATCCGAGCGATATCTCGATTCCGCTGCGAACATTTTGCAAAAATGAAAAATTCTATCAGGCCAAAGTATCCTCAATTGATTTGAAAAACAAACTTGTTGCCATCACACGTGTCTTTGATGGTAAAGTAAAGGTATTAAATTATAATTATTTGGTAATTGCGCTTGGCAGTACGACAAACTATTTTGGCAATAAAAAGATTGAAAAGAATTCATTTACCATGAAAACAATCCAAGACGCGATTGCCATAAAGAGTCATGTAATCCACATGATGGAAATAGCTGATCAGGAAGATGATCAGACAATTCAAGAAAAACTAATGACATTTGTTGTGGTTGGTGGCGGATTTGCAGGAGTAGAAACTATTGGCGAGTTAAATGATTTTGTAAAAGAATCCGTAAAACATTTTTACCGAAATATTAATCAAAACAATATCAAAATGGTTGTAGTTTCTGCAAAGGGTGGAATATTGCCTGAACTTGATTCCGATATTGCAAAAAAAGCCACAGACTCACTACAAAAATCAGGAATTCGAATAATTCCAAATACAAAGGCAGTAGATGCTAGCAATGATTTCGTGTTCTTGGGAACTGGTGAATCAATCCCATGTAGCACATTAATTTGGACTGCGGGAGTCATAATTGATTCTGTTGTATCTGGTCTTGACTGCGAGCACAATATGGGCAAGATAGTAGTTGATAATAACCTCAGGATTCCAAAATATGAAAATGTGTTTGTGCTTGGGGACTGCGCTGCAATAACGGATACAAAAACAGGCAATATCTATCCACCAACAGCACAACATGCACTACGAGAAAGCAAAACTGTATCACATAATCTCAGGACTGCAATTACAGGAAAAATCTTATGATGCTTCCAACATTTGAGAAAAAATGCAAAGTTGCCATAGATTGGACAGTTAATCTGTTCTTTAAACGCGATATTACACTTGTCGGCAAGATAAAGAAAAAGTCACTAAATGTGTTTGATATTACAACCCTTAACGATGTCATGTTCAAGGATGAAGGACCTGTAACAAAACAGAATTCCTAATTTGTTAACTAATTATGGAGACTGTAAAAATGTATTTTTCAATAAAATAAATACCGAGTAAACAGAGTAAAACACGTCATATGATAGGAACAGAGCTTGGAAAATGGCGCAGAACTCATTATTCTAATCAATTATCACCAGTGCTGGCTGATGCTGATGTTACCATTATGGGATGGGTTCTAAGTGTCAGGGGACACGGTAACATTTCATTTATGATGCTAAAGGACAAGGAAGGTGAAATCCAAGTCCTTGCAAAGGCCGGAAGTTGTCCTGATGAAATCCGTGAAAAAATCGTACACCTCAAGGCACACTCATCAATTGGCATAATTGGTACAGTAAAACCATCAGAAAAAGCTCCGCGTGGAATCGAGGTAATCCCTAAAGAAATCAAGATATTTTCCGAAGTAGAAAAGATAGCGCCGTTTGAGCCATATGCAAAGACAGTCAAAAACATAGACACCAGATTAGAGGTTCGGCCAATCGACCTTAAACGCAAGTCACTCCAGCATGTCTTTAAGGCAAGAAGCCTTGTCCTAAAATCAATTAGAAATTATTTTTATGATAACGGATTTTTGGAAATCAACACGCCAAAAATGATTGCCACTGCAACAGAGGGTGGGGCTGCACTGTTTCCAATATTTTACTACAACAAGGAAGCATTTTTGGCCCAGTCCCCTCAGCTGTACAAAGAACAACTAACAATGAGCTTTGAAAAGGTCTTTGAAATTGCACCGATCTTCAGAGCAGAGCCATCAAGAACAAACAGACACCTATCTGAGGCAATCTCAATAGATATGGAGGAAGCATACATTGACTACACTGACATAATGAGCAGAACTGAGCAATTGATCAAAATTTCAATTAAGACCGTTCAAGATTATGCAAAGGAGAATTCCGACTCCGAGTTCATAGTTCCGGAATTACCAGATGTCATTCCGCAGTATACCTACACAGAACTTGTTGAAAAAATGCAAAAGGCCGGAACAAAAACAGAATGGGGTGATGACCTGTACCCATCAAACCTGAAAAAAATTGGATTAAATGGATTTTACTTTATCAAGGATTGGCCGACAGGACCAAAACCATTCTATGTCAAAATTAGCAAGCAAGACCCCAAGGTTTCTGAATCATTTGATCTGATGTTTGGAGACTTGGAACTGTCATCAGGTAGTACAAGGGTTGAAAAACGCTCAGAGCTAGAAGAAAGAATGAAAAATAAAGGACTCAAGACAGATGCCTTTGAATACCATTTGAGGGCTTTTGATTATGGAATTCCGCCTCACGCAGGATGCGGAATCGGCCTTGAGAGGCTTATAATGTCACTGACAGGAACTGAAAACATAAGAGACACTACATTTTATCCAAGAGACGTAGACAGGCTTACGCCTTAGGTGATACATTTGATAACCAAAGAAGACATAGAACACGTTGCAAGATTAATGAGAATTGATATCGATAATCCTGATGAATATTTTGAGCGGATCCAAAAGGTATTGAATTATTTTGATATTCTGGACAAGGCAGACATTGAATCTGAAGAAATTTCAGTGCAGGAAGTAACAATAAGTGAGC
>JAENJF010000070.1:0-1284 GCA_016844685.1 Candidatus Nitrosotenuis sp.
GTAAAAAATGTACATCTTGCAGAAATGTCTTTTTGCAACAAGACCAGTGCCCAGAGTGCAAGTCAATCAAATACGAAACATCGTCAGTATTGTGCCAAGATTGCATTATTGGCGCCAAAAATGAAATAAAAAAACTGATTTCAATATTGACAAGCGATCTTGGAATAAAAAAAGAAAACATACGGGTATATTTTTCCGGCAATGAGGGATTTCATGTTTATGTTTTAGAATCAAGCTATGAAAAACTAGATTCAAGGCAAAGAGCAGAGCTTGCGGATTATATCCTGTTTAAGGGAGCATTACCTGAAACCTTTGGCGCAAAAAAATCTGATTTTTCTAGGTCTATATTCTCAGACATAGACGATAAAGGCTGGTCTGGCAGGGTCTCAAAACAAGTCTTTGGCTCAAAATCAAACAAGGCAAAACTCTCAAAACAAATGATTTCAGAGGGCTACTTCTCATTTAAGAAAAAACTAGAAGATTTACAAAAAACCATAGGTGCTCAAATTGACCCAAATGTAACAATCGATGTTCATAGAATATTCAGACTGGCAGGAACAATAAACAGCAAAAGTGGCCTCTCAAAAATACTATGCAATGATATTGAAAAATTTAGTCCTGGAAGCGACGCATGCTTTATGGACGATGACAAAGTAACAGTTCTAGCAGACTGCCCTGTTGAATTTAAGCTAAAAAATAAAAAATTTGGCCCATACAAAAAAGAGCAAGTTACCATACCAAAATATGCCGCAGTCTATATGATCTGTAAAGGATATGCAACTTTAGCTTAGCCATCAAACAAGCAAATTTACTCAATTCTAGCAGGTAAGACATTAATTTGTCCATAAAGGAGCAAACTTGATTTTGTATAGTTCCTCCACTGAAGCAAATTCGTCGCCACCGGATGCTGGTAAGTACATACGACTAGGAATAATTGCAGCAATTGGAATCATTATTCTGGTTATAGTCGGAAACCAAGGCGTCATTTTATCAATGAATATGACAGAGTTTGGCTACCAATTTACAAAACCCCTCTACTATTCGATTATCTCTGCTCTCGTTCTTTCAGCTATAGCACTGGTTAATGTAGACATCAAGAACCGCTCATCAACTGTTTGGTATTCCATACATGTAGCGATCACATTTTTGAACAGAACTACACACGATCCAGTCTCCAAAAATGTCACAAGTTTTAAAGACTACCGGCTGAGCGTACCGCAATTTGTCATCTGGCAAATTACCAAGATATTCCTCTTTGGTGCATTTTTTGTAAACATAATGTTT
>JAENJF010000070.1:1335-6793 GCA_016844685.1 Candidatus Nitrosotenuis sp.
TTTGGTCTTGCCATAGTAGACATGGTTGATAACAATGATCTTGGAATCGACAATTTATCAAATCTCTTCTCATTGCCGTTTGTAACCCAACATTCATCAGATGCAGCACAGACTGTGATCTCCCTTATTCCTGTACTTACAGTTCTCGTCCCTCCGTTGCTTTGTGTTATTGGGATAAGATTAGCACTCTATGTTGGACTTCATTCAATTGTAAAGGTGATTACTTTGTACCTGTATGACTCGTCTCAGGGCAAGCCAAAATTCCTAAACTATGTCTCCACAATTGAGGCCATAATTGGAATTGGAATAATCTGGGCTGGAATTAACATGTTTTTCACAGCCCAAATTGACTATAACACTCGATATGTAATTGGCGGTACACTGGTTGCCGGATTTATTCTGATTGGATTTTCAATATTTGACAAGATTCGTTCCAAGGTACTAACTCATCCAATAAAACGAGATATCTATATTCGTGTACTAGTGCTGATCGCAATTGCAATAATTGTAGGCTCTGTTATGGCTGTCAATAACAGTATTGCAGACACAAGGAAAATCGAATACCTTGGCCCGTACACACAACAACAAATCACAGTAAACAGATATCTTGGAGAATTAGACAAAGTAAAAGTAAATGTAAACGATGTCAAGCTGGAATCCGTTTCTCCAAACAACATCAAAAGCTACATTGAACAGAATAATGACATACTAAGCTCAATAAGAATATGGGACTGGGAGGCAGCCTTTGCAAAATTAAAGCCAGAAATAGGGCAAAGACAGTACGTGGAATTCGACGATAACGATATTCTGAGATTTAACAATACAATGTATTGGGCTGCATCAATGAAGCCAGTACTCCCATCAACAGTAAGTCTTGAAAATCGTTGGTACAACGAACATCTTGTATACACACACATTCCAAACGGCTTTTTGACACTTGATGCAACAACTGGCCAATCAATTGATAGTGACAAACTCTTTGCTCAAAGGTCCATCTATTATGGGGAAGGCGGCCTCTTTAGCCAGACATGGTCTGCGTACCCTACAAACCGTCAAACAAGTGCAGAGCTAAATGGAGCATTATATTCTGGAAAGGGAGGAATTGATGTATCGCCTCCTCTTAGCTGGATATTTGAGCCGAACTTTCTCTTGTCATATCCAGCAGATTCTGTACACGTAATGCGATACAAGGACGTTAATTCCAGAATGGAGACACTTTATCCATATTTCTTGTATAACATGTTTGGCCAAAACGTAGATTTCTATCCAGTTACTGACGGAAAGAAAACCTACTGGCTGATTCCGCTTATTGTTGGATTTGATACACATTCAGTACCATGGTCAATGGGAAATCCATACTTGCGCCTAGTTGGCTTTGCGCTAGTTGATACCTATGACGGAGATATTACATTACTCAAATACGGAAACGACTATTTTGCAAAAATGATACAGCGCCAGTACAGTGACAAATTCGTCGATATCCCATCATGGTTAGCTGAGCAAGTTAGGTACCCACAGGAGTTATTCACATGGAAGACAGAAATGTTCAACATTTACCATGTGACTAACACGGAGGAATTCATACAAGCAAATCAATTCTTCAAGATACCGGACAGACTTGAGGCATATTATATAGAAGCAAAGCCGCCAGGATTTGATCAGATAAAATTCCTTGGATTATTATCGCTTGAGCTCAGGGTTTCTCAGGGAAGGAATCTTTCTGGATACATGATAGTAGAAAACGATCTACCTACACTTGGAAATATGCAATTCTATCAAGTACCGACGAATTCAACTACAAAATTAATTGGTCCTACAGCAATACGGGAAGCGCTAGAAAAAGACACTGACTTTTCCCAGCTAAAGACCCTTTTGAGAAATCCTCGCATTGGAGATAATATTCTATATCGAGTAGGAGATCATGATGTTTACTTTATTCCAGTGTATACTGCAGGTTCTGGAGAGGGTGTTGTAGCACAACTAGGAACAATTGCTGCTGTGGGCGCTGCGTTTGATGGAGAATACTATGTGGGTCTTGGCAACACTCAGGAAGAGGCATTTGAAGCTTATCTTCACAAGCTCTCAGGCGTAGTATCAACATCGACATCAAAGGATGTAGTTAGCCCTGACAAAAATGCCAGAATCCAACAAATAAAATCGCTAATTGAGGAAAAGAACTTGCAGATTGTAACGCCAACATCAATTCAAATCCCACTTTCGTTCAAAGAGGGCGAAATTTCATACTATACTCAGTCTGATCTTGATGCGACAAGTCAACTAACTTCAAAGTTTGTTGATGACTTTGTCATGCCAAGAAGCAAAAGAGTGCTCATGTGGCAAGACGGTGACACGTTAAACATTGGAACAATCATAATGGTTGATAATGTCTCAGAACTGCACTACATCTCAATTGTGGTAGGCAAGTAGTTTGCTGTTACTGGTCGACAATGGATCAGTATATACAAAAAACATCATCAACTTCCTTTCTACAAAAAAAATTCCCTTTACTTTATTATCTTATGATAATGTAATACTGGAAGAATTAGACAAATTTCAATCCTTCATTTTGTCTGGAAGGCGCAAAAATAACAAGGAGATGAATGCCATAAATTCTAAAATAATAAACCACGCCGTTTTGGAAACCAAACCCTTGCTAGGAATATGTTATGGTGCAGAAATTCTCGCCCTAACAATTGGAGGTACCATTAGAAAAATGCAGACAATGCAAAAAGGAAACTCCAAGATAATAACTGTACATGAAAACCCTCTGTGCAATGGAACAATAGAGGTATACCAAAGCCATAATTTTGAGATATCGCAATTAGGAAAGTCATTTACTCAAATTGCAAAATCTGAATCGTGCAATCACGAAATAATTCAATATAATAATTCCAGAATATTTGGAACCCAATTTCATCCAGAAATGACACAAGACGGACTTGGTCTAATTGAAAATTTTCTTTTACTATGATTGGTTTTAATATCAAAAACAATTATCTTAGACTATGAGCGAACATGAGCTTTTACTGCCAATTGTTGATGAAGAAAATATCTGCTTGCCACTAGCTGTCAGCGCAGTTTCAAAATACTGGAATGTTAGTTTACCTTTTTCAGAGGCAAGGGAAATTGCAAAGAAATATCCAAATGTACGTGGAAGTATCCTAATTGAGGGCATAGAAATTGCAGAACGACACGGATTAGGCAGTCTAATTCTTCACTCCTCACTTTCAGAGCTAAAAAAAATCATAGACATGGGAATACCACCAATTGTAATTTTGCCTGGACTCTATGAGACAGTTCAGCATGCCTCAGTTATTTCTGGCTATGATCAAAAGGAAAAATCAATCATTCACTATATGCCACAGCCGGATCAAATTGGAGTCATACCTGAAGAACTGTTTGACAAGCTTTGGGAGGAAGATGGCAGATTGATGATATTGATTGCTCCAACTGACATAATATCATCAATCAGGGTGGAAAACAAAGTAAGAGAAAAATCTAATAGATTGTGTTTTGTTTCAGAAAAGCTTAACCTACAAAACAGGCACGATGATGCAATCAAGACGCTCTCAGATGCAATATCTCTTGATAAGACCAACTCGACTGCATTATGTCTTCTTGGAGCAATATATAATGAAAAAAATTCTCAAGAATGAATAAAATATTATAAGAAAAGCATCCAACACAACAAATTATGTTATTTAGCATATCGTGGCCTTGGAAATTATTACCTCAAAACAAAACAATATGAAAAAGCAGACAAATACTATACCAAAGCCATAGATATCAACCCAAATCGGTTTGGTCCAATTTACAAAAATCGTGGCATAATAAGGCTGGAACAAAACATGAAAAAGAAAGCAAAGGAAGACTTTGAAAATTATTTAAAATATACACCAAATGCAAAAGATCAAAACAACATCAAACAGGCCATACAGGAATTGGATGCGGAGTGCGGGAATTGAACCCGCGGCCTTCAGCTTGGGAAGCTGACGTCCTACCAGGCTGGACTAACTCCGCGCAACTCGATTTTTGAAACTAGCATTATTATAGTTTGATCATGTAAACTGACCATGGATGCCAAATGTCCAGAATGTGAAAAGGTAGCAGTTCTAGATGATGATCTCAAGTTTGTAAAATGTCCACACTGTAACTTTGAGGCCGAATATGAAAATTATATAGAAATCATGAAGGACAAGGCCATTAACATGTCTTCGGATTACATTCCAAGAAGACCTGGATTTTAATCACCAAAAGCTACCCTTGTCTGAACAATCAAGATGCGCTCCACAGTTACTGCAAATCATGTGACACGTCTGCATTGAGGTCATCTTGGTATTGCATCTTGGACAGGATATCTCTTCTTTCATGTTATACTAAATTGTACGAATAAAGATTAAAATTTTTCCTAGGTGAGTCTCTTGAGGCATCAAAATGTAGAATATATCAAAATAACTAGGCACATATCAATTACTTGACAGAGCCTCCAAAGGTTAATTAGTTGCTCAGATTTTTTGAGCAATACTTGGCTAACTTTAAGCTGACAATATCAGACAAAAAGGGAAAATCCACATCAAAGGAACTCAAAGACAAAGACGCTAACATACTGATAGGACTTCACATTGGAAATGAGGTCGATGCAGCCGTAGTTGGTTTAGCTGGAAAACTCAAAATCAGCGGCGGAAGCGACAAGTCAGGAATGCCAATGAGATCTGACATTTATGGTTCTGCAAGAAAAAAGGTCCTGATTTCAAAAGGAGTAGGGCTCAAGAACGTCGAAAAGGGACAACGCAGGAGAAGACTAATCAGAGGAAATACTATCTCAGAAGAAATTTATCAAATAAACTGCTCATATGACGGCGAGCTCAAAATAGAAGAGGTTCCAGTAGAGAATAAAGAAAAGGCATAAGTTAAGATATTAGATTTTTTTGAGATTCACTAATGCATTGGCGTGATACTCTTCCTGAATGGTATGTAAAAAAATATGGCTACCAACCATGTGTAAACATTGGAACCGCAGGACACGTTGATCACGGCAAGACCACTCTCATTCAAGCACTAACCGGACAATGGACAAGCGTTCACAGCCAAGAACTAAAAAGAGGAATCACCATACGTGTTGGATATTCTGATGCTGCATTTTACAAGTGCAAAAACTGTGAAGTTCCATTGGGATATTCTACTACTCCAATTTGTCCAAACTGTGGAAAAGAAAGTGAACTAAGTCGGGTTGTCAGTTTTGTAGACAGTCCTGGCCATGAAAGTCTTATGGCAAACATGCTTTCAGGCGCGGCACTAATGGATGGGGCATTGTTGCTTGTAGCAGCAAACCAAAAAGTACCTCAACCGCAAACAAAAGAACACCTTTTGGCACTTCAAATTCTAGGAATTCAGCAAATTGTAATTATTCAAAATAAAGTTGATCTGGTATCATACAAAGATGCGACAGCAAACTATG
>JAENJF010000071.1 GCA_016844685.1 Candidatus Nitrosotenuis sp.
TATTCAACAAGGGAGCTGCCCTAAATCAGATTCGCAAGTATCATGATGCCATAACTTGTTTTGAAAAAATACTGCAAAAAGATCCAGATAATGTGATGGTTTTAAACAACATGGCAATCTCACTTGCAGAGCTCGGAAACGTTGATGATGCACTGACAAATTATGACAAGGCCATCAAATCTAATCCAAATTATGCGCCTAGTCACTTTAACAAAGGAGTATTGATGGACAGATTATTTCGTCATGATGAAGCACTTGAATCGCTTGAAAAGGCGATAAAAATAGATTCGACAAAACCAAACGCGCTATTCTACAAAGGTGTGACTCTTGCAAAGCTTGGACGGCATGAAGAGGCATTGAGTTATTTTTCCAGAGTTCATGAAAATCATCCAGATCACATGGAGGCTTATTTCCACAAAGGTCTCGAGCTCGCAGAAACCGGAAAACATTTTGATGCAATAGCCATTTTCGAGCAAATCCTCTCTTCAAGTGACAACATGAATGTGATTTATGCAAAGGCCAGAAGCAAAGCTGCAGTAGATGAAATTGACGAGTCAGTCGAACTCTTAAAGCAAGCAATGAAAAAAGAGCCCAAGACGATAAAAAAATGGGCAAGAGCAGAAAAGGTTTTCCAATCAATAAATGACGAGCGAATTAAAAAAATGATCAAATGATGTTATAGATAGATTTAGACTTGCTTTCATCCCAAAGCAGGTAGGTTTTCTAGCTCAACATTTTATAATTTTGAAGGCAAGAAGACCACCGGACTTCCGGTGGATGAATTGCCGTAAACCATAACATAGCTGACAACAAAATGAAATTGCTAAATACAACACGAAACAGTATCCAATGACACATGATACTACAGGAACTGCGGGAATCATCAAATACAAACGCTTGAGTCCAAAGGACAGTCTCCGACCAAGGGATGTGAGAGCCACACCAATCAAATGTCTCCGTAATGGAACTTCGAGGCTCGATGAAGCGGGAAGAGGCTACCGGACTTGTCTTGTAGTTCACAAAACACAATACAACAAAAAACATGATAATTTCTGATCTAAACACGTGTCTTCCCATAAGTGGATTTGAGGGAACCAAGATCAAACAAATTTTTCACCCGCACAACACAATGCTCGGAATAAGATACAGCGTATCACAGTGTATTGTTGAACCAGGCAAAAGCTCAAAACCACACAAGCTAAAATCATCAGAAATTTATTTTGTTCTAAAAGGACAGGGCATTTTGCACATAGATGGCGAGTCATCAGATATCAAGGAGAATCAAGCCGCATACATCCCGCCTCTCTCAAGACAGCACATCAGAAATACAGGAAATGTTGATCTTGAATTTTTATGTATAGTTGAGCCAGCTTGGAAGCAAGAAGACGAAATAATTGAATAAAAATCCCCCAGTAAGACAAAATTATTTTTAAAATCATTCCAGTCTACTTAAATATAAAAAATGTATAAGTCCAGCCATGCGCGGTTTAGATGAGATCATAGTAAATGCGATTGTACATACTGTAAAAAAAGAGATCAATTCTAAAGATCTTGAAGGCATAGAACAACAATTACAAAACTCTGGCATGCAGATGACAGACATATTTTATAAATTCCCAGAGATAAAAAGATCGTTATTTCGTTTTACAAATGATCTGAAAATTATTGAAGATGAGATACTCAAAGATTTTCTGATCATAGAGCATGGCCCGGAGACGTCGGAAATTTGGCTAGTAATTAAAAATCAATACCTGACAGAATTAATTCTGAAAACTTTTGCAGATGAAGACAAAAAAGCAATTATGGATTTAATCAGGGACGAGCCTGAGACAATCCCAAAGATTTTGGAGCGATGCAAGATACCAAACACATCAGGTTATAGAAAGATGAATCAGCTCATTGACGATAAAATGGTAATGACTATAGGTTTGGCTGAAACATTTGAAGGAAAACGGGCAATAACATACAAGTCAATAATTCAAAAGATCCAAATACTCATCAACGGAAACGAAATAGTTGCCAAAATATTTGTGAATCAGGGAACATTAGACTCTAGCGAAATAATACGTGCCATTATAGAGATTAAGCGAGATAAGGCAGAGATATTATCAAACTAAGCATATTTTTAAAATAGTTTGACATTGATCAAGTGTTGAATACAAGTGACGCATACCAAGTTTTAGCGATAAATCCAGGCTCATCTTTTGATGAAATAAAATATGCGTATAGAAAACTCGCGTTAGAGTCACACCCAGATAAAAATAATGTTGAAAAAGACGGTATAAAATTCAAGACAGTAACTGAAGCATACCACATATTAAAAAAAGACAACAGGGCAACGAACTCAAAGAGTAAAGAATCGTCAGGAAAACATACAGAATCAAAAATAAAAAAGGAAAAGAACTTTACTAGGACAAATTGGGGTGCAAGGCCAGACGGCACTCCACCTGAGGAAGACTGGACAAAATACACAAAACAGACAGAGCGCTCAGACCCATTCTTTTGGAAAAGCTATGTGGCGGAGTTTTGGAAAAATTATGAATCTAAAAGTAATCAAACAAAAAAACCCAATGACTTTAAAATAACGCAGGGAAAGGAACCTGATTTGTCAGTCAATGTAGATCATAGTTTGTGTATTGGGTGTTGCAGCTGCGAAACAATTGCACCCCAAGTTTTTTCTGTTGATAAATTATCCAGGATGAATCCAAAGTCAAGTGTAATAAATCAAAGAGGTGCAAAACCAGATAAAATAATGGATGCCGCACAAACTTGCCCAACAAAGGCAATAAGCGTAGAAGAAGAAGAAACTAAAAAACGATTATACCCGTACTAGTTTGATTTTATTTTTATCATGACATCGTCAAATTCTTTATCTGAAAATTTGGACTTCTTGGAAAACATGCTGTGGATGGGACCCGCAGTGTCGTTTGAGCTGCGAGGTACCAAGTGCACATGAACGTGTGGAATTTCTTGTCCGCTTGCTTTCCCATTATGAACTGCCAATAACGTGGCCCCGGTGATTTTATCTACCATTGAGACAGCCTTATGGACTAAATCAAAGAGGTCTGCATTATCATCAGATGTCATGTCTTGAATTTTTTCATAGTGTTTTTTTGGAATTACAAGGGAATGACCAAGTGCTAATGGAAACGCATCCAAAAACGCCAGTGATTTTTGTGTTTCAAGTATGGTTCTTGCTTTAATTTCTCCTTTTACAATTTTACAGAATATGCAGCCCATAGTAACGCTAATCGTGTGTATTGTTACATACTGCCATATTTTACAGTAGTGTATCAATGCAAGTACTCACGATATACATTATAATAGATAAACCAGACCAAGAAAATAGTTGGCAATAAAAAACATCACAGTTCTCGGATCTGGAATAATGGGTCACGGCATTGCCCAAGTGAGTGCCATGTCAGGATATAACGTGATACTAAGGGATGTCGAACAGCAATTTTTGGACAAGGCACTTGAAAAAATCAAGTGGAGTCTTGAAAAACTAGTCTCAAAGGAAAAAATAACAAAACCAGAATCAGATGAAATTTTTTCAAGAATAAAGACCCAAGTTGATCTCAAAGAGGCCGTAAAATCAGCTGATTTGATAATAGAGGCGGTTCCCGAAATAATGGACCTGAAAAAAAAAGTATACTTGGAACTTGATCAAGTAGCTGGTAAAAACGTGATTTTTGCGTCAAACACAAGCACGCTTCCAATTACTGAAATTGCAAACATCGTAAGCAATCCAGAAAGATTCATCGGCATTCACTTTTTCAATCCTCCGCAATTAATGAAGCTAGTTGAAGTAATACCAGGACAGAAAACATCTCAGGAGATTCTCATGCAGACAGTCGAATATGTAAGATCAGTAAAAAAAGAACCAGTAATATGCAAAAAGGATGTCCCCGGATTCATTGTCAATCGTTTGTTTATCCCACTTGTCCATGAAGCATGCTGGTTAAAACAAAGAGAGAATCTCAAGATGGAGGAGATTGACTCGGCAGTAAAATTCAAGATGGGATTCCCAATGGGGATTTTTGAGCTTGCAGACTTTACTGGTATGGATGTCATACACAAAGCAACAATAGAACTGGAATTACGCGACAAGAAAGTCATATTGCCTCATCCTGAAGTGGAACGATTATTCAATGAAAAAAAACTAGGACAAAAATCAGGAGAAGGATTCTACAAATATTCTGAAGAAAAATATGAGCGAGTCCAGCTAGATGAGAAACTTGCTCAACGATGCAATCCAATTCAACTGGTTGCAAACATTTTGAATAATGCCGCATGGCTCGTAACAAACAAGGCAAGTGATATTGCCGAAATAGAAAAAGCCGCACAGCTTGGACTGGGCCTTAGAAAGCCATTGTTTGGGACAGCAAAAGAATTTGGAATTAAAAACATTGTAAATGAATTAAATAATCTTGCCAAAAAATACAACAAATTCTACGAGCCAGATCCACTTCTTGTTTCTATGCAGTGATTTGGCTTAGGATATAGTTTACCGCATCTTTTGGCGTCTCAACGCCTACTATTTTCACATTTTGCCGATGATCAAGGTACTGATCAGCATATTTTGTTGCAATCCCCCCAGAATTCTTTAGTGCCACCATTGGTTTTTTGTGCATGTATGATGCACACATCTCAGATAAAGTGCCAGAGCCGCCACCGATTATAATTACACCGTCTGCGGATAATGCGTTTAGAAAGTCTCTTGACAGACCAAGTCCACTTGGAATCACAATATCACAGTATTCGTTTGCAAATGAAGGATCATCTTGTGGAATTATCCCAATAGTCAAGCCCCCTGCATCATGAGCACCATGAGACGCTGCTTTCATTACTCCGCCAAGGCCGCCAGTTATCAGAACAGAGTCAGATTTTGCTATTTCTGCCCCAACGTCATATGCAATTTTCTCTAATTCCTTGGTACAACCATTTTCGTTATTTCCAATCACAAGAATTTGGCGCTTTTTTGCCATTTGGTTTTTTTGATCGCAGAGTCAAATATCTCTTTCAGAATGGTAAGATCATTTTATCAAGCACAAAAGTTATAAAATTAGTAGCACAAGTCATAACATGTCAAAACGCACAATGCCAGTATGTTTTACGGCAGAGCAATATGCAAAAATTGAAAAAATTGCCAAAGAGCAAGGCCTGCTTAATGCAAGCCAAGCAATTGAAAAACTGCTAAAAGAGGCCTAGGCACATTTTTTATCTATATTTTGTTTTATTCGTTTATGATTACATTTTTTAAAGAATTGATATGGCAATAGATATGGGATTATTTAGTAAAAAACCTGTAATTTGCACCGTTTGCAACAAAGAGACAACGCACAAGCACAAGCCAAAAAAGGAGTGGAATATGCAGTATCCACTTTGTGCAGATTGCTACATGAACACAATGAGCCAGTATTATCATGGAACGTTTAGGCAAAAATGCGTAAAATGCGGAACGGAAAAAAAGATTACAGATTTGTGGGAGCCGAGATGGCAGTGGGATATGGAAGGGCTTTTGTGCAAATCATGTTTTGATTCAAAAGAAATAGACTTTAATCAAAAAAAAGAATCATGCAGTATTTGTGGTGCAAAGATGAATTTCTTTAGGTATAACCCAAAGAGTGACTGGAAGATAGAAGGCCAATTATGTAGAAAATGCTGGGACGAGCAAAAGGAAACGCACAGATGAGGTTTCTAAAACCAAAAATCAAGTGCGATAAATGCAGTCTTTGTTTTTCATCTCAGGAAGAATTTATGCAGCATGAACAAGTAGTTCATGGAAAGAACATTCCATATGACTGCAAAGAATGTAACCAAAATTTTTCAAATATGGAAGACATGCGAAGTCACTTGCAAAAATACCACAGCTACAAAAAAGAAAGGGCCTAAATCGTCTGTACTGATTTTACTATTGGAGGCCTTACTTTGTTAAAGACTCTAAAACCACAAATGCATTTTATTTCAGGTAGTCTACTTAGTTCAGTGTTTGTAACATTGGTTCCACATCTAAGACATTTGTAAATAACATCAAATTTTTCGCTCATTGGTGCGGGTTCATTTGTTTCAGGCTCAGACATGGTTTTTTTCTGTAACTCGATAATTTAAGGCTATAATTTCATTTTAGGGATAATTCGATGTAGACATCGTCTGCGTCTGGTATTTTAAGTCGCATTAATTGTCTTATTGCCTTATCGTCTGCATTAAGGTCTATTATTCGTCTGTGCATTCGCATCTCCCATTTTTCATATGTTTCAGTTCCGCTACCGCATGGAGACTTTCTTGTTACCACGTTGAGTCTTTTTACAGGAAGTGGTGTCGGACCTTTTACTTTGACACCAGTTTTTGTGCCAATGCCCATAATCTCAGTGCAAACACCATCTAGTTTTAGGAGATTTGTGCTGGTTAGCTTGATTCGGGCAGATTGGGTCATCTAGATCAAGCTGGCTTGTATTCTTCTGTTATATCCTTAATGATTCCTGCAGCGATGGTTGCACCCATGTCCCTGAGTGCAAATCGTCCCATTTCTGGAAAGTCTTTGAATGTTTCAAGACATGTTGGTCTGACTGGTCTGATTTTTACAATCGCAGAATCGCCAACTTTGAGGAATTTTGGATTTTGCTCATCGATTCCTCCAGTTGCTGGATTTATCTTTGCTTCAAATTCGGTAATTGTTGCAGCAACTTGTGCTGTGTGAGCGTGCATTACTGGAGTATAACCAGGTGCAAGTGCGGTTGGATGATGTATGATTATAATTTGTGCTCTGAATTCTTTGGCAACTTTTGGTGGATCTGCTGGATGACCCAAGACGTCTCCTCTTTTGATATCTTTCTTTTCTATTCCTCTGAGGTTGAATCCAATGTTATCTCCTGCTTCGGCAGATTGTAATTGTGTGTGATGAGTTTCAATTGATTTGACTTCGCCTATTGCGCCTGATGGCATTACTATAATTTTGTCACCGGGCTTGAATGTGCCAGTTTCAACTCTACCTACTGGTACGGTTCCTACACCAGTGATGGTATAGACATCTTGAATTGGCAGTCTGAGTGGTTTTCCAATTGGTTTCTCTGGAGCCTCAAAGTCATCAAATGTTTGCAATAGTGTCTTTCCTGTCCACCAGGGCATGTTTTCTGATTTCTTGACTAGATTGTCTCCTTTCCAGCCAGATACTGGAATGATTGGAACCTTTTCTAATTTGTAACCTACAGATTTGACTAGTTTTTCTGCTTTTTCTTTTGCAGCCTTGAACGCTGCTTCAGAATAATTGCTAGTATCCATCTTGTTAATTGCGACAATGATTTGCCCTACGCCTAATGTCTTGAGCAAGAATGCGTGCTCTCTTGCCTGTCCGCCAGGTGCAATAGCAGTATCAGTTTCACCTTCATTTGCAGAAAGTACTAGAATTGCCGCATCTGCTTCAGATGCACCAGTAATCATGTTTTTGATAAAGTCTCTGTGACCTGGAGCGTCAATTAATGTAAAGAAGTATTTTGCTGACTCAAACTTTTGAAATGCTAAGTCAATCGTAATACCTCTTTCTCTTTCGTCTTTAATGTTATCCATGACCCACGCATACTTGAATGTGTCACCTTTTCCGGTCTTTTCTGATTCGGCTGCATGAGATGCAATAGTTCTTTCGTCTACCAAGCCCATATCCATGAGGAAGTGACCCATAGTAGTTGATTTACCGTTATCAATGTGTCCAGTAACGATCAAGTTCAAGTGTGGTTTCGTTGCCATAGTGATGCCTCTGCGAGAGGGGTTTATTACCGTTGCGATTTTTTCAAAACTTTTTCTCATTTATTGAATTTTTTTGATCAGAAAAAACTTTGGATTTTTTCAACATACTATAAATCAAAGTAACCAATGACAAAAATTATGAAAGTTACCGTTTCTGCAATAAAAGCTGATGTTGGAGGAATAGGCGGCCACACCAGACCAAGTGATGGTCTACTTGAGGCGGTAAGAAAAACGGTGAAAGATGCAAGCAATCTTTTGCTTGATTACTATATCGGATATTCTGGTGACGATGTTCACATCATAATGTCGCACACAAAAGGTGTTGATAGTGCGGAAATCCACGGACTTGCGTGGAAGGCATTTGAGGCTGGAACCGCAGTTGCAAAAAACGAGGGGCTGTATGGTGCAGGTCAAGACTTGCTAAAGGATTCATTTTCTGGAAATGTAAAAGGGATGGGTCCAGGTGTTGCAGAACTAGAGTTTGAGGAAAGACCAAACGAAGCGTTTACAGTTTTGGCGGCAGATAAGACTGAACCAGGAGCTTTCAATTATCCGTTTTATCGATTATTTGTTGATGCACTAAGTAACACAGGTCTTATCGTAAACAAATCCCTTGCAGTAGGTGTAAAATTCAACATAATGGATGTAGAAGCAGGGGAAATTGCAGAACTTGTTTTGTGGGAAGACAAGCCAACACTAGAAGCTGCAATGATGTATCCTGGAAGATACGTTGTTTCTTCAGTATACACCAAAGCAGGTGAGCCAATTCTTGCAGCATCTACAGACAGATTGCATAACATTGCTGGAACCTATGTTGGAAAAGATGATCCAATTGCAGTAGTTAGAACCCAAAAGAATTTTCCTGCAACAGAAGAATTGGGAAGTGTCTTTAACAATCCGCACTATGTAGCAGGCAACACGCGAGGAAGCCACCATATGCCACTAATGCCAGTCAAACTCAACACAGCAGCCTCAATCGATTTTTGCATTCCAATAATAGAAGCTCTAGTATTTTCCATGCACAATGGTAAGTTCACAGGACCGTTTGACGGATTCTCAACTCCAGACTGGGACTACATAAGAGAAATTGCAACGAAAAAGGCACTCGCAATGAGAAGCCAAGGATTCATTCATCCAGCAACACTTGTTCCAGCAGAGCTGGAATATGCAGAGGGCTACAAGGCGGCGATGGAAGGACTGCG
>JAENJF010000145.1 GCA_016844685.1 Candidatus Nitrosotenuis sp.
ATGACACTCTCCGAAAAAATGGAATTAAATTGGCAGAGCAACAATCGCTATCTGCTTTATTGCGAATTAGACAGTTTGTACTGAATCAAAACAGACGATCTGCAAAACCATTATTCACTGCAATTAGAATTCATTATGCCTTAAATATTTTGGAGGCGCATGGTGTGACTTCTTTTTTAAAGTTCTGTGAACGTGCAAAAATAAAAAAAGGTGTAGGGGTAAAGGAACTATTTGAGATTGATCCTAATTTTACAAGGGCTATACATCTTGCAAAAGATGCACAATCAAAAGGAATAGAGCACCCCAAAATTCCAAAACTAAAAGAAATTGTGGAATCTGTCCAAGGAAAATCTCTGATATTTACAAGCTATCGTGATTCAGTTGATGTAATTTTTAATAAATTAACTGAAATGGGAGTATCTGCTGGAATACTAATTGGAAAGTCTGGAGAGACTGGATTAAAACAAAAAAAGCAAATCCAAACTGTACAGAACTTTCGTGATGGACTATTTCGAGTGTTGGTCGCAACACGTGTGGGTGAGGAGGGATTGGATATTTCTGAAGTAAATCAAGTTATTTTTTATGATAACGTTCCAAGCTCAATTCGTTATGTTCAAAGAAGAGGCAGAACTGGAAGAAAAGATACTGGTAAACTAGTTGTGCTTATTGCAAAAAATACAATAGATGAGACCTATTATTGGATTGGAAAAAGAAAGATGACTGCTGCAAAATCCATGGGGGAGAAGATGACAAAGGTATTACAAAAAAATCAAGAAATTGAATCACAAAAAACAGGATTGGATGTTTTTCTCTAATTCTAAAAATCTAAATCAATTTTGTTTTTATCCCAATCTTTTGATTATGTGATATCCAAATTCTGATTTAATTGGCTCAGACATTTCTCCAATTTGCAATTTGAAAGCCGCATCTTCAAATGGTTTTACCATCATTCCTTTTGTAAAATATCCCAAGTTTCCATCTTTTTTTGCACTACCTGTGTCAATTGATAGTTCTTTTGCTAACTTTCCAAATTTTTCTCCATTTTTAAGGCGTTCATAAATTGTTATTGCCTCACTTTGTTTTTGTACCAAAATATGTGAGCATTTTATTTTATTTGACATCTATTTTAAAATTATTTTTGTCTCTTTATTTATCTTATTTCTTTTCAGTATGATTTCTTATTTTAATCCCCAACTTGTTTTATTGGTGGTAATAATTTTGAGAAACGGTGCTTCGTTTTCTTTCCATGGTTCATTTCTGACCCATGCAAATTTTTTTTCAAACATTTTGTATATTTGTAGGAATTCTTGTCCTTTTTCCACGATCTCTACTTTTCCTTGAATGCAAACAGCTTTGTGTTTTCCAGATTCATAAACATCTATTGCTATACTTGCTTTTGGATTTATTTTCACATTTTTGAATGTCCTGGTTTGATAATCAGTTGCAATAAAAATAATATTATCATTATAAATAAATGACACTGGTTTTACATGTGGGATGTCTGCATGTGATGTTGCAATTCTTGCTTCTTCTATGGATTGAAGAAATTCTTCTTCAATTTTGGTAAATTCTATCAACTAAAGATCTGTTCTCTAATTTCTGGAATATACTTGTATATGATATCTCTTACTTTCATTTGTTCTTCGGCTGTAGGCATTTCTTCTTGCGCACTTAACAAGGCACCACTCATGCCCAATGCCATTCCCATTATCATTCCATAGACAAACTCTTGTGGATTTTCAACTTTGAGTGTTTCTTGATTTTGTCTTATGTCTTCAAGATAAGCCGGAATTGTTAAAACTGCACCATTGATAGTTTGAGTAATTAACATCTCTATTTGTTCTTCATTCATAATTTGACACTAAAATTATTGTTAATAAATTTGCACCTGTGCATTCAAATTATATTTCAGTGATGATTTTTTCAGATTTTCTTAAATATCCCAATCCATTTGAATAATGTTGATCTTGGTTTTTAGCAAAACAATCACACTATTTCTTGCAGTAATTTTGCTATCTACTATTGCTATAATTCCGATATTGTCCTTTGCTGATAATCCTGTAATGTCGCCTAGAAAGCAAATGGCAAGCGGAATTGCAGCAGAAGATGTTGTATGCAAATCAGGTTTTGCATTAATGAAAAGAACTTCAGGTTCTGCTGCTTGCATTAAACCTGTAAGTGCAGAAAAACTGGCAAATACTGGATTTGGAATAATAATTAAAGAAGCAACAATTACAGAAACTGAACAAAAAGATAATCGACCCAACATACTGGTAGTTGTCTTGGATGATACAGGCTTTGCAGATTATGCTTTTACTGGAAGTGAAATCTCAACTCCAAACTTAGACTCACTTAGAAATGAAGGAAAATTATTTACAAACTTTCATACAAATCCGACATGTTCTCCTACTCGCTCAGTTCTGATGACTGGAGTGGATAATCATCTTAATGGCTTTGGTTCAATGGCAGAATTTATAGCTGGCAACCAAAAAGGTATGCCAGGATATGAAGGATACCTTAATGACAATGTTGTTACAATTCCACAACTACTCAAAGACAATGGTTATCATACATACATGGTTGGAAAATGGCATCTTGCGTATGGCATTTCTGATCCAACCAATGATTGGGAAAAATGGACTAAATATGATCCTCATGCAAGGGGTTTTGAGGAAACATTTACAGTTGAAATTCCTGGTAGTCACTTTACTAATTTAGGAGAGGATCCAATTCATGTTCCGATTGCCACAAGAAATGGAGTGCAAGTAGATTATCCACAACAATACATCGATGATGTCTTTACAGATAACATGATTCAGTTTATCGATAAAAATCATGAGGATGAAAAACCAATGTTCATGTATTTGTCATTTTGGAACAATCACTGGCCAATCCAAGCCCCACAAGAATACATCAAAAAATATGAGGGAAAATACGATGTGGGATGGGACAAAATAAGGGAACAACGATTTGATAAACAAAAAGAATTAGGATTGATTCCTCAGGACATGCAGTTACCACCTAGAAATAATCTAATTCCTGCATGGGATTCATTAAATGCTACACAACAAGAACAAGAGGCAAAAAAGATGGAAATATTTGCAGCAATGCTTGACAGTCTAGATAACAATCTTGGAAGAGCGGTAAATCATCTCAAAGAGATTGGTGAATACGACAATACTATGATCGTAGTATTTGCTGACAATGGTGCAGAATCTACAGACCCAACAAAAAAAGTCTTACATTCCACTGGTGGTTCTGAAATGAATTTTGAAAAATGGTTGGAGACAACATATGATAACAGCTTTGAGAATTGGGGCAACGGAAACTCTATGATTGGAATTGGTCTTGGCTGGTCACAGGTTGGTAACACCCCGCTTTTGAGAGAAAAAGGATTTGAAACAGAAGGTGGAACAAGAGTGCCAATGTTAGTCAAACTTCCTAACAAAATTCAAGAGTCTAGCTCAAATGCATTTTCCAGAGTTACAGATGTAGCAATAACAATTCTTGATTATGCCCAAGTTCAGCATCCTGGAACTACTTACAATGGACAACTAATTGCACCCGTGGATGGAAAGTCACTAAGACCAATTCTTGAAGACAAGGCTCAAAGAGTCTATGGAGATGATGAAGCGGTAGGTGCAGAATTATTTGGCAACTCTGCTCTATACAAAGGAGACTGGAAGGTATCAAAACACGTATTCCCATTTGGAGATGATACATGGAAACTTTACAATTTAAAGACTATGATGAGTATGCCCAAAGAGTTGGAATCATTCCTCCAATAGGACTTGAAGTTCCAAGAGAAGCAGACACGGGCTAATTTAATTTTAATTTGGAACCCATGACGAGTTCAAATATTTTCAAATTATTTTTACCGTTAATTGTTATAGTTTTAACATTTACAATTCCTATCTTTGCAGAAGAACAAGTCTATTATTTTTCAGAAGGCGATTTAGGTTTGAAGCTTCTCAAGTTTTTCCAAAGACCCTTATCTCCATATCTAGTTCCTGGAAAAACAACTGAGCAATCTACAATTCAAGAAATCTCATATGCATATAATGAGGCAAGACAGTCTGTCGAACAAAAAGCGATCGTTGATGATAATAATCGAGCAATGACATATACTGTAGAGTTTTTTGGTGGCGATTTACAAAAAACATATCGATTTGACACATTCCAAAAATTTACACACATTACAAAAGATCAAAACAACTCTCCATATTACTATCAAAATGTACAATATGGACTGGAGCTAGAATCGCTACCAAGCGAAGACAAAAAATCTTTTTATGCTGATCTAGTAATCCCATCAATAAATCCAGGAAAAAAACCAGAACCATTTGATGTAACTGTAGATGTTTTAGTTGGTGATGGAACAACACTTCAAAGCTGGAAGTACAAAAAATGTATCATTAATTCCTATACTCCTTATCTTGATGAAAATTTAGTTAAATTGAAATTTGTAGGAGATTTTGTCTCGGAAATCAAAGACAAGACAGCATTTAGTTGCGATGGATTCACAGAAGATTTCTCACTAAAGACACCAAGTAAAAAACAGAAACAACTCTTTTTCCAATTATACCTACAAAAGAGACTCGTGCTGAACGAATCATAGTACAATTTG